>JAKQLF010000138.1 GCA_029567325.1 Bacteroidota bacterium
TGATGATATTGACAACGTCTTTTACATAAATAAAATCTCTACTTTGCTGCCCATCTTCAAAATCTGGTCTATGAGATCTAAACAATTGCATAGAACCGTTTTCCTTGATTTTGTTGAAAGTATGAAAAATTACTGATGCCATTCTTCCTTTGTGATATTCGTTTGGTCCATACACGTTAAAGAATTTAAGTCCCGCCCAGAATGGTGGCTTTTTGGGTTGTGCCAAAACCCAAATATCAAAATTTTGCTTACTCCAACCATAAGGATTGAGCGGTTGCAGCAAAGATATTTTTGATTCATCGTCTTCAAATCCAAATTCACCCAAACCGTAAGTGGCGGCGCTTGAAGCATAGATAAATGGAATTGCAAAGTCGCAACACAACTGAAATAAGGATTTGCTGTAATTGAGGTTGAGTTTATCAAAAAGAACGGTGTCTTGCTCAGTAGTATCTGTTCGTGCTCCCATATGGAAAACCATTTCCACATCAAAGCCATTAAAGCCCAGCCAAGAAATGAATTGGTCTCTGTCGATTTTTAAAAGATGACTTTTATTAGCAAGATTTGCTTCTTTATTTTTCTTCGAAAAATCATCGACCAGTACAATGTTGTGATCACGCCCCATTACCATCAACCGTTCTACTAAACACGAGCCAATGAATCCTGCTGCTCCAGTTACAACGATCATATTTTAATGTTTTCCCATTTCTTGATAAAAAATGAGCATCCATTGATCGCCAATTTTTGAAAATCTACGCAACATGGAAAATTCGCCACTTTTATCTTGAATGACTTCACTTACAATTCCATGGAAACTTATAAACTCTCGCTGAAAAGTACCGTCCATATCATCAAAAGTTCGCTGCATTTTCCAATCTTCCTGTAGCCATTTGGTCAGGTGAATTCCTGCAACTCCAGATTCTGTCAATGCTTTTTCACCATCAAGAGGGAAAACTATGTGTTGCATTTGGAAAATACTGTCTGTGCCAAATTGGTCATAAAAGGCCATGAAGTCATCTGGAAGAGCCTCCTTTTCTTCTACAATATTATCTGTAGTTTCTTCATTGGTGCTTGGTTCCATTTTCTCTTTACAAGACCAAAAAGAAAAGAACATCATAAGCAAAATCAGATTTTTTGTCAATGTCATTATTTTTAAGTTATTCTGATGCATGTTGGATTTTAAACTTGCTTTGCATAAACAAGTACAAAATCTTCAAAGAGCCTTGCATGACAGCTAAACTCTTCTGAGAATGTTTCCCTTTGCAAAAGCCCGTCAAAGGTAAAACCATTGGCATCAAAAAGAAACGGATCAATTCTTATTTCATTTTTAAAATCAACGCCTTTTCTACCATGAGCCTTATAAATCGATTCTTTTGCTCCCCAAATGGCGTGCATATTTAAAAGCGCATTGGGACCCTCTGTCATTTCAACTTCAAATTCATTGATGAATTTTTTACCGATGCGATGAATTTTGTTCACCAAATATTGAATATCGACACCACAAGGAACTTCCTCAAATACAACCGCTACCAAGTCCCTTGAATGGCTCAATGATATTTCTAGAGCTGTGTCCATCAAGTGGGGTTTGCCATACCTATCCTTTAGACAAGGAGTGCGATCATCGGTTCCTAGTAAAAGATGTAATAAGTACCTGGATGCCAGCCATTCAATTTTCTTTCGTTCTGACAATTGCATCAATTCCTCCACTTCTGTTTCAAAAAGACTCAATTGATTCTCAAAAAAAATTGCTTCCTCTTCTATTCTCCAAACACCTAGCAGGCCTTTGATTCCTATTTTTTCTTTTAAAATTAAAGGCATAATGGCAATTTTGTTTTAATGAGATGAAAAGAGAGAAATCTAGTCATCTTGAACAACGAAGAATTTTGAAATGTTAGGTTCATAAATAAAAATAGATCAATATCCACACAAGTCTAAAAAGTGTAAAGCTAAATTAAATGTAATAATGCGCTCTACTCCATTAACGGTTGATATCTTTACATTTGTTTTTACATCTAGGTTTTATTTGAATAAATCAAATTTATAAAAGATGTAAAATGTAAACGAATTTATTTCTGAATAATCCAAAAGCATAAATTTCCATTGATTTTTGAATATAAACAAAGTTTTTTGGGGCACAATTCTGCCATTTACAAGTTGATTGATCAGAAAGAAAGTGGTTACTTCTACTCTCTTGCAGGTGATGGAATGGTAGTAAGGTGGGAGAAAAATGGTGATGAAAATGGTCGCATGATGGCCAATGCTGAAGAGCAAATTTTCTGTGGTCTGTTTCTTGAAGATAGAAATTGGTTGGTCATGGGTGGTATGAACGGGAATCTCGTTTGGCTCGATTTAGCTGCTATGAAGATCATCAAAATCATCAAACAACATAGTCGATCTATCTATGGGCTTTGCAGAGTGGGTGAAAGTATTTTTTCTGTTTCGGGAGATGGTACGCTTTGCAAATGGAATATTGAAAGTCAGCTTGCAGTGGTTTCTTTACAAATCAGTGTTCAAGGATTGAGAACGGTAGTATTGGGCCCACATAATCAACTTTTCATAGGTGGAAGCGACTTATATCTGTACGTAATTCATTCAGAAACGTTAAAAATTACTCAAAAATTAAAAGCACACAACAGCAGTATTTTTACCATTGCAATAAATGAAAATGGCCAAATTTATACAGGAGGCAGAGATGCACTCTTGAATATGTGGTCGCTAGAAGATGGAACTTTTGAGCTATTAAAGTCCATTCCAGCGCATATGTATACCATCAATGACATCCTTCTTTATAATGACTTGGTAATCACTGCCTCAAGAGATAAAAAAATAAGGATATGGACATCGGATCTGACCATAATCCAATCGCTTGATTATAAAGACGAAGGGCATCTAAATTCTGTAAACAGCCTGATTTTCGATAAGGAATTGGGTCTTTTATTTTCTGCAGGTGATGATAGAAAAATAAATGTTTGGAAATCAAACATGGACAAGCTATGAAAGTTTGTGGCTTTAGCATCATCAGAAATGCACAGAAATATGACTACCCCATCCTTGCTGCCATTCAGTCAGTTTTGCCGCTGGTTGACAAATTTATTTTATTGGTAGGGGCAAGCGATGATGAAACACTAGAAATGGTCTCATCAATTTCTGACAAAGTAGAAATCCATCACAGTGTTTGGGATGATACTTTGAGGAAAGGTGGTCGTGTTTTAGCAGTAGAAACGGATAAAGCATTCCAGCTCATCCCTAAAGCATACGACTGGGTAATTTACATCCAGGCTGACGAGGTTTTACATGAAAAAGATTACGATGTTATAAGAAATGCCATGTTGCAAAACGTGAGTCGCAAAGATGTGGATGGATTATTATTGAATTATCTACATTTTTATGGTAGTTATGATTATATAGCGACATCCTCAAACTGGTATAGAAAAGAAATAAGAATCATCAAAAACAACAAAAAAATATTTTCCTACAGAGATGCTCAGGGTTTCAGAAAACAACCAAATGAAATACTCAAGGTTGTACCAATCGATGCTACTGTTTACCATTATGGCTGGGTTAAACCACCTGAAAAAATGCAAAAAAAAGTATTCGACTTCCAAAAACTCTGGCATGACAATGATTGGATAGCCCAAAAATTTGAATCAAATGGAGACTTTGATTATAGCGGCATCGACAGTTTAACTAGATTTGAGGGAAGCCATCCGATGGCCATTCAGGGTAGAATCCAAGAAAAAAATTGGATTTTCGAATTTGACATTACCAAAGAGAAACTTTCATTCAAAGAAAAAATAAAACGATGGGTAGAATCAAAAACAGGTTGGAGACCAGGAGAATACAAAAACTATCGTGTAATCAGTGATAAATTGTAGAGCTTGTGAAATCTTAAACAATAAAGTGTTTATTTCTGCACTTGCTATTATGCGAATTGAATGAATTATTTATGTTTGTGCTACCAAATGAAAAATTGACGTTTAAGGCTAAATAATTTCTTACAATAATTTATTAAAATGAAAAAATCAATTCTATTTTTCTTTTGTGCATTTTTGGTATTTGCTTGTGCTGATAAAAAAACAACACCAGCCACTGAAGGAACAGAAACTCCAGCCCCTACACCAACTGACGAAGAAATGGAAGAAGAGGAAGAAATGGAAGAAGATGTTGCTGAAGAATCTTCTCCGATCATTGATGGCATCAACGCAGGATCCATTTTCAAACAAAGTTGCTCTGTCTGCCATGGATTAGACGGTAAATTAGGTGCAAATGGAAGTAAAGATTTGTCTGTATCAGTTTTACCTATTGAAGAAAGAGTTACCATTATTACTAATGGAAAAGGGTTGATGACTCCATTTGGCTCTATATTAAGTGCAGAAGAAATCCAAGCTGTGGCCAAGTATACGCTACAACTTAAGAAATAACTTTTGGCACGCATTGTCATTACGGGAGCAGGAGGTTTACTAGGAAGTAGCCTTATTTCTGAATTGGCAAAATACAACGAATACGAAATATTAGGTTTAGTAAGGTCTGGTAAATCGATCCCAAAGTCTTTCAATCAAAATGTAAAGTATCAGGAAGTAGATGTCCTGGATTTTTTAGGATTGGAAGAAGTTTTTGAAGTCAATGATGTGGTAATTCACTGTGCAGCAATTGTTTCCTACGACGTTAAAGAAGTGAGTAAAATGCTCAAAGTCAATGAATTAGGAACAGCAAACGTGGTTTGTGCTGCAATGAATAAGGAGATAAAAAAACTCATCCATATAAGTTCTGTGGCAACCTTGACACAGAAAAAAAATGGCGAAATCATCAATGAGCAAAATATTTGGAGCGACCATCCCGAAGCCAGTCAATATGCTATTTCCAAATTTAAAGCCGAACAAGAAGTTTGGCGAGGCATACACGAAGGACTCAACGCGACCATTTTAAATCCTTCTTTTATCTTAGGTGAAGGTGATTTCAGTAAGTCATCTTTAAGAATAATAAATACAGTTGCAAGTAACAGTTTGTTTTACCCCAGAGGGAGTAATGGTTTCGTAGATATTATGGATGTCACCAAAGCAATTATTGAAACTGTGAGAAACGATTATTTTGGCGAACGATTTATAATCAGTGGGGCAAATTTGTCCTACAAATCGCTTTATCAAATGTTAATGAAAAGCTTGGGCAGAAAATTTAACAGCATGCCTCTACCCTCTTATACGGACCGTTTCATTGTATTTGCCGACTTTTTAAAATCCTTATTACCTGGTCAGAAAAGGGTAATATGGAGAGATACCGTCAACGCAACCAAACAAGAGCGAACATTTGATAATAAAAAGTCTATAAAGATTTTGGGCATAAACTATAGGCCAATTGAAGAAACAATAACGGCAATGGCTACCAAATACCTCCAACAAGTTCACAAATGATCAATATTCATCAAGCTTCGTTAAAATCTGTAGTATTTCATTTCCTTCCAGACAGTGAATCTGGTCAAGATATGCAAACAGGTGTTGAACTTATGGAAATGGATGAAGAAATCAATGCTAAACTTCTTCATTTCCTTACGCAAAATTTTAAAGAACCAGAATTTCATGCTTTCACTTTTGCCAATGATGATTTTGTTTTAAACCCTCTTTATAATTATGTAGGTAATATTTTTGATGAAAATGACTTTTACGAACAAAGCATCAAAATTGCCCGGCATTTATTCAACAAATCCCGACACCCCTTCATCAAAAGTGGAGAATTGTTGGTTGCTTTCATTGAAAATGTGTTGATCGATGATGAAATGAACAGCGGAGTTTGTTTATTTAAATTAGAGACCACCAAAGATCTTCTTGGTGTAGAAAGATCATCGAGAACAGTCAATTTGCAAAAACTAGAAGGATTTGATTTAGAAAAACTGGATAAGGCATGCATCATTTTTGACATTGATAGAGATGCTGGGTTTAAAATGCTCAATGTTGATCATTCAAACAGAAATATAGAAGCCAGATATTGGAGGGATGAATTTCTACAAATAAAGGAAGTGACCAATGATTATCTCGCAACCAAAGAGTACATCCGACTGACAGCAAGATTTGTAAAATCAAATGAAAGTGAATCTGTGTTTGATGGAAAGGCAGAAAAAGCAGCAGTGATGCATAAGTCCGAAAAATACTTCAGCAATAACGAAAATTTTGATGAGGCTATTTATTTAGATCAAGTTTTTGAAACCCAAATGCAAAAAGAAAACTTCAAAAACTTCAAATCTCTGGAAGAAGAAAACGGAGACAAAGTTTTCAAGACTGAATTTGACATTTCAGAGCAAGCTACCAAGAAAAGCTCCCGTGTTTTTAAGTCAATCATCAAACTTGATAAAAATTTCCATATTTATGTTCATGGGGATCACACAAAAATTCGCAAAGGAATTGATGGTGATGGAAATAAATATTATCAAATTTTCTATGACGAAGAGACATAAAAAAAGGGCCACATACATAAATTACATATAGTGACCCTTCAATTAAAACTTTATCCTAAATTATTAGGGTATATTTTCTAGAAAATTTCAGTTCCAGCAAAGTGAAAACTACCTTCAATAGCCGCATTTTCGTCAGAATCAGAACCATGTACCGCGTTTTCACCAATTGATTTAGCATATTTCGCTCTAATGGTTCCAGGAGCTGCATCTGCAGGGTTGGTAGCACCAATTAATTTTCTAAATTCTTCAACTGCATTTTCTTTTTCCAAGATAGCTGCAACGATAGGACCAGAAGACATAAACTCAACCAATTCTCCATAAAAAGGTCTTGCTGAGTGAACTGCGTAAAACTCACCAGCTTTTTCAGCAGAAAGTTTGGTATATTTCATTGCCACGATTTTGAAACCGCCAGCGTTAATGTCATTGAGAATTGCACCAATGTGACCAGCTTTTACTGCATCTGGTTTGATCATTGTAAAGGTTCTTGTACCTGCCATAATATTCAAAATTTTAAATTTTTATCTAAATGAGGCGCAAAAATATAAAACTGATACAGTGCGAGGCAATACAAAGCATTAAAATTTTTGTTAATTAGATATATTTTACCAATTTCGCACCTCTTTAAGCATAAATGACAGAAATCAACCAAATAAAGTCCTTGCTGGTAATGCCAAAGGACATCGTTATACTTTCTCACAGGAATCCTGATGGCGATGCTATTGGCTCTTCACTTGCATTGGCACATTTTCTTAGAAAGTTGAAACACAAGGTAGACATTATACTACCGAGCGAATGTCCGACGAATTTTAAGTATTTGGAAGGATTTGAAGAGATCATGATATTTGACTTAAAGCACGATGAATGCCGGGAAAAAGTCAATGAAGCCAAAATCATTTTTTGTTTGGATTTCAACGCATTGGATAGGATTGATAAATTGGGTGAAAACGTACAATTTTCCAAAGCCGATAAAATTATGATCGATCACCATCTGGATCCTGAACCATTTGCTGATTTTGTTATTTCAGATACGGGTGCCAGCAGTACAAGTGAGTTGGTTTTTAAATTTATGGTTGATTTGGGTTATGAAAATATGATTGATCCCAAAATAGGATCAGGACTATTTACAGGCTTGGTCACTGATACGGGTTCTTTTAAATATGCAACAAGACCTTATACTTATGAGGTAGCTGGAAAACTCAAACAATTAGGTGTTGACGATTATGGCATTCAAAACCACATTTTCAATGCCTTAAAGGAAAAACATTTGAGATTACTTGGACATTGTTTGGCAAATAGAATGGAAGTTTATAGCGACAAACATACGGCCATGATTTATTTGACTAAGCAAGATTACAAAGACTTCAATATACAAAGAGGAGATACAGAAGGAATTGTCAATTATATGCTGATGATGGAAAATATTCACATGGCAGCATTCATTATGGAACAGCCATCCATCGTAAAAATATCCCTACGAAGCAAGGGCTCTATTGATGTCCAACAAATTGCTTCAAAAAATTTCAATGGAGGCGGGCACAAAAACGCTTCTGGTGGATCTGCTTATGCCAAGCTTGAAGATGTTTTAGATAAATTCAGGAAAATGGTAGAAGGCCTGAATTTGCAAATTATTTCGTAATCATATACAATCAATTAAATACATGAGATTATCATTTCTTTTATCAATTTGTGTTTCTGTGATGCTCTTTACAGCATGCAAAAAGGAAACCGGTACATTCAAAACAAGCAATAATTTTGAATACATCATCCATACAAAAGGAACTGGCCCCAAAGTAAAGGTGGGAGAATACGTGCTTTTCACTTACAAAATACTTGGTGATGGCGTAGTGAAGCAAGAATCACTTGATCCAAATGAGCCTGGAGTACTTAAAGTTGAGGATGCTGCTGCAGCAAAGACTCAAAAGAATTTCTTCAACGAAGTTGTAATAAATGCGCAGGTTGGAGACAGTATCACACTCAATATTCCAGCTGATTCATTGGGAAATCCGATGTTGGCTCAGCAAGGCATCAAAGTGATGACTTATACTATGAAAATCCAAAAGATTTTGGATGAAGCTGGTTATACTGCATTTACAGCAGAAAAGGAAGAAGCAATGAAGGCTAAAACTGCAGAGCGTATGAAAATGTTACCAGAGGTAACCACAATGGTAGAAGGTTTTATTGCTGAGAAAAAAACTGGAACTCTAACTGCAGAAACACTTCCTTCAGGATTGATGATCAAAAAAGTAGCTGAAGGTACAGGTGCTAAGGGCGAAAAAGACAAAGTGGCTACAGTAGAATACTATGGTGCGTTGGAAAACGGTACTTCATTTGACAATTCATTCCAAAGACCAGATGCTTTCTCTTTTCCAATTGGTCAACAACAAGTGATACCAGGTTGGGACGAGGCTTTGACTCAGTTGAAAGTTGGTGATAAAGCTATTGTTTACATTCCTTCAGAGCTTGCTTACGGGCCAGCTGATCAAGGATCTATTCCTGCAAATTCAAATTTGATCTTTTACATCGAGGTAAAAGACATTAAATAAAAAACTTAAAACGGAAGTCGTTTTAGAAGGCGACTTCCGTTTTACCATAATCAAAAAGACAGCAATGACAACTGATCAATACAATCAGATGCTGGAGAGGTTTTCACGTGTAAAGCAATATCTTTGACGTCGATAACCGACTATTCCAGATTGAAGAAAAAGAACAACTAGCCTCTGATCCAACCTTATGGAGCAATCCAGAAAAAGCTGAGGCACTTTTAAAAGAACTCAAAGACCACAAAAATTGGGTTGCTAAATACAATGAGCTCAAAGACATTGTAGATGAAATCGATATTTTATCAGAATATCAAAAAGCAGGCGAGGCCACTGAAGATGAAATCGAGCTGCGGTATCAAGACATTCTAGCAAAATTTGAAGACATAGAATTCAGAACAACTTTGGATCAACCAGAGGATGCATTTGGATGTATTCTTGAAATAAATGCTGGGGCTGGTGGAACTGAAGCTTGTGATTGGGCTGAAATGCTGTATCGTATGTACCTCATGTGGGCAGAAAAAAGTGATTTTAAAGTCAGCGAATTGTACAACCAAGCAGGAGACGTAGCAGGAATCAAGTCTGTTTCCTTAGAAATTACAGGAGAATATAGTTATGGTTTGTTGAAAGGTGAAAATGGAGTTCATCGCTTGGTAAGAGTAAGTCCTTATAATTCACAAGGTAAGCGGATGACCTCTTTTGCCAGTGTTTTTGTGCATCCTTTGGTAGACGATAATATAGAAGTTGAGGTAAATCCTTCGGATATTGAATGGGATACATTCAGAGCCAGTGGTGCGGGTGGTCAAAACGTAAACAAAGTAGAAACAGCTGTAAGGTTGCGACATTTACCGTCGGGAATTGTAATCGAATGTCAGCAAGAAAGATCGCAACACGTCAACAGGGACAAAGCTTTGCAAATGTTGCGCTCTCAATTGTATGAAATTGAATTGCAAAAACAACGCGCTGAACGTGACAAAGTGGAAGCTGGTAAGAAAAAAAATGAATGGGGTTCACAAATAAGATCCTACGTCTTGGATGATCGCAGAGTAAAAGATCATCGTACTGGTTTTGAAACCAGAAATCCTGATCTCGTACTCAATGGTGGACTCGATGGTTTTCTGAAAGCATATTTGATGTGGGACGGCAATTAATCCGACATATCAAACGACTAGATCATTATGCTATCTATGTTCAGGATTTAGAAGCTTCTGTCCATTTTTATAAAGAAATCATGGGATTTCCAGAAAAACTCAGACCTGGTTTTGATTTTCCAGGAGCTTGGTTTGACTTGGGAAATGGTCAGGAATTACACCTGATCCAAGGTGAGGATGCGGTAAAAAGTGGCAACAGACTCTTACATTTTGCATTTGAAGTAGATGATTTTGACTCCGTATTTGAAATCTGTAAGGAACATGGTTTATTTTATGAAGAACCAAAACATCGCCCAGATGGCCCATTACAACTATTTATAAAAGACAACTCAGGTTATTTTCTTGAATTCACCTTAAAAGTATTTTATGAGTGAGCACAGTAAATATGTTGACTTTGAAAATAGATTGCAAAAAGTTTATAAACGATTGCATAAAATTGCTTCTAAAAAAGGTGTAAGTTGTTATCGGTTATATGATCTAGATCTGCCTGATTTTCCATTTATGATTGACCTTTACGGTGACAAACTTTATGTTGCCGAATATCAAAGAAATCACCATTTGGATGAGCAATCCCATGAAGAATGGCTTGATAAAAGTAAGGTAATCATGTCAACCGTTATTGGTGTTCCATTACAATCTATATTTTTCAAAAAAAGGAAAAGTATCAAAGAAAGGAATGATCAATATGTCAAAAGTGAGGAAAGTGAAGTTGTTGAGTATGTGGTAAATGAAGGAAATCTCAAGTTTTATGTCAACCTTACCACTTACCTGGATACTGGACTATTTCTGGACCACCGCCCTACCCGAGCCATTGTAAAGGAACTTGCGGCAGGAAAAAAAGTATTAAACTTGTTTGCTTACACGGGATCTTTCTCTGTTTTTGCTGCTGCTGGTGGTGCAACCGAGGTGACTACTATAGATTTGTCTAATACCTACATACAATGGGCTAAGCGAAACATGGCGATGAATGGTTTTACTGATGTAGAAAAATATATTTATCACCAAGAAGATGTGTTGCAATTTTTAAAATTCCTTCCATTTGAGTATTACGATATTATCATTCTTGATCCGCCCACGTTTAGCAATAGCAAACGTATGGAAGATGTATTGGATACCCAACGAGATCACGGTTCAATGATCAATCAATGCCTTGATTTGCTTACAAAGAATGGTCAATTGTTTTTCAGCACCAACTATACCAAATTTAAATTGAATGCTGAGGAAATAAGAACAAATACCATCAAAGACATCACTGCTCGTACAACTGACTTTGATTTTGAGCGAAAATTGGATCGCAAATGTTATCTGATCGAAAAAGGCAATTAAACAGAACCCTTCCCTCTCAAACCCAATTCCACAGCTCTCAAATTTTTGATCTTCGCTTCAGCAATTTCAAATTTTAGAATGGTCCTAATTTGATGGAACCCATGGAATCCATAAGCACCAGGATTCATATGCAGGAGGTCATTTTTGTGGTCTGGCAACACTTTACATATGTGAGAATGTCCACAAATGAATAGATTGGGTTTTTCGCTTTTGATAATTTTGGAAGCACGTGCATTGTACCTACCTGGATATCCGCCAATGTGAGTCATATAAACTTTGATGCCTTCACATGTCCAAATTAAATCTTCTTTATATTCTGCGCGCATTGATGCATCATCAATATTACCATAAACCGCTCTGAATGGCTTTATTTTTCTCATCTCTTCAATAGAATCAAAGGATCCAATGTCTCCTGCGTGCCATATTTCATCCACATCTGCGATTTGGTCCAGAATATCCTGGCCTATGTATGAATGGTTGTCTGAAATGAGGGCAATGTGCATTGTTCTTTAGTATTTATCCATTTTTGAATGAAGGTTCAAAAGTCATGAAAATGTATCAATAAATAAATTAAAAATTATATTTTCTGGTAGTTTTGTGGATATCATGGAGGCAATAAAAGATAGCTACTTTACAATAGAGGATGTAGCTCAAGGCGAATACAAAGAAAAAGGAAGCAAGTTTCTTGCATATGCCTATTCATTTGATGACACTAACCAACTTTCTGAAATCATAAAAACGCTAAAATCCGAACATCCTAAAGCCAGACACCATTGTTTTGCTTATCAAGTGGGTATTAATGGTGAGGAACATAGAGCTTTTGATGACGGAGAGCCTTCAGGTACTGCAGGGAAGCCAATTTTAGGTCAAATAAAAAGCAAAGGAGTTACCAACGTATTAGTTGTTGTGGTCAGATATTTTGGTGGTACAAAACTGGGAGCGAGTGGTTTGATTCAGGCCTATAAACTGGCGGCTCAAGAAGCATTGGAAAGTGCAGCCATTGTTGAGAAATTTGTCTCTACTCAGTATCTTTTAGAAACAGGTTATGATAAAATGGGCTTTTTGCTCAATGTTTTGAAAAAGCTAGATTTGGACATCGTTGAAAAGAATTTTGATACTAATGTACAAATTACAATAAGATTAAGAAAGTCTGTAGAATTTGAAAAGTTGAAAATTTTAAAGGCGGATCTTTTGGAATTAAGTTTGGATCAAATTGATGAAGGGATAAGGATTGCTTGGTGTGAGATTTTAAAAAAGCCAGATAAGCATCTCTAACAATACATTTGAGGCTCTAAAAATAAAATCCTAGAGCCAAGCCAATTTTTATAAAGAATGAAGAATATTTCGAAACTAAAAAATCACTTTCAGCTATATTATTTCTTATGCCGATATCTTGAGTTGATTCCACCCTTACTCTTTTCCCTACATAAATAAATACATCAGTTAACGTTTCATAAAATCGTTTTTGACTACCCAATCTTAAGCCAAACATGTTGGAGTTTGATTTTTCTATGTCAAAATGATCCTCTAATCTATAAACTTGGCCTGATCTTAATTCTATCTTATTAATTTTACTTCTTGACTGTTCAAAAGAATAAACTGGGCCTAGATACACACCTTCAAAACCTGATTGCTTAAAATAATATTTAAACCCGATATTAAAATGATGACCTATCATTTTTTTTCTTTGGGGGTTTCCTAAGTTTGGATTGAATCGTTTTTCCCAGTCTGGAAATTTTTGGGAAACTAGTTTTTCTTCAAAAATTTCTTTATCAAACAATGCCAATAATATAGAAGCGTCATTAATAGAATAGTAAAATCTTGGCCCACCTCCAACGGAAATAGTAAATTTATTATTTAACTCTCTTTCAAACTCTAACGAAGGTTTCCCAATAAGTGTAGCTAGTATATCTAGTTTTATTGCGTTACTATTTTCATCTACTAAACCTATCGATTTATTATCTACTTTTCAGAAAACTATTATTTTTTTTGATGTTGATTGACAACATAAATTGCTGGAAAAAGCGCACATCAAAATAAAGAAAAATAACCCTTTATACATATAAACTTTATAATTATAAAGTTATTAAAAAAAATCATACTTTTGAAAAAAAATCCATCAAAATATGAAAATGAAATTCACTTTATTGTTAATTTTCTTGGGATTAAATCTAATTCAAGCTCAATTTTCAGCAAAAGTAGGCAGTCCTCATAAAATCGGTAAAATAAATATTCCTTTCTATTATTTGGCTTCAACAGACAGTTTTCATGTTTTTAAACTCTATTCTGAGAATGAATTAATATTGGGTAAATATTCAAAAAAATTAGATTTCATAAGTATGTCTGAAGTTGCTTCACCTGATAAAAAAAGAAAAGTTGAAAAATTATTTGGGGTTAAAAACAAAATCTATTTATGTTCTAGGTTGGATCAGGAAAATGGACTTTCAATTTACTATTTTTCAATATTAAATGAAAATGGTGAAATTGTCCATGATATTGAAATAGCTCAACTGAAAGCTGAAAAGAGTCGAAATAGAGCTTCAGTGGAGATTGAAGTATCAAATGATTCAAGTAAGATTGGTTTTCTTGCCACTTTTGATAAAGATAATCATAAACAAAATATTGAAATTTATCATGCGACATTAGACCTTGATTTGAAAGAATTATTTGGATTCCAATATTCTTTGAACTTAAATCAAATGAAATCAGAGATTTTAGACTATAAATTGTCAAATGAAGGTAATCCCTCTTTAATATTGGCGGATTTTTCTACTAAACCTAAAACATACAAAATACTTTCTTTTCCGACTGCAAAAAAGGGTGAACCCTACATTAATATATTTAGTTTAGAGAATATTGATTTGGAGAATTGCTTTATTTTTATTGACAGCAAAGAAAATATATATGGTATATTAAAGCACAGAGTAAAATATAAATCTACCTTATCTCAATTATTAATAACAAAAGTTTCACCTACAGGCGATATTATATTTACTGATAAATCTCTTGAAATTCCAGCAGAAATAGCCCAAAATTTGATAAATGATAAGTTATTAAAAAATCGAGATGGACGAGTAACACTAGCAGATGATATCATGCCATTTGCATTAACAGAAAATGAGGACAATACTTATAACTTATTTTTGGAAAATTATAAATATGCGGATAAGTTGATGGGACGAATCCGATTCAAAGTAAATTATTTTGAGGAAATGCTTATTCTTAATTTAGATGAAAATATGGAGACTAAGAATATTTTTGGAATGAATAGAAACCAAATTTTTGAATTTAAGGAATTTGGAGGAAGTTTTATTGATAAAAATAATTCTGGTTATATTGCTATACAATCAGATCACATAAAAAACATAGATCGAAAAGTGGGAGAAGGACTATGGTACGCTGAAGAAAACGGAAATGCAACTATAGCTTTTTTAGAATTGAATAAAGATCCAAAATTATTTGAGATTTTGGATCATGAAGCATATGAACCTTATAGGCTTATAAAAGAAACCATTGCAAAGATTGATAATAAAAAATATATTTTTTGTATTGCAAACATTAAATTATTCAATATCAAGGATATCAGGTTAGTTGAGCTCACATTGGACTAAAATTAATTAAGTAAAATTTCTTAATTTTATATATTTATATGACTTCATTACTATTTGAAAAATATTTCTAGATTTATCATTATTTATAAACTTGAAATAACCATTTGGAGTGTATAAAGTAGGAATCACCGGTGGCATTGCAAGTGGTAAATCCACCATTTGTAAGATCTTTGAACTCTTAGGCGTTCCAGTTTACTATGCCGACGATAGAGCAAAGCGGCTGATGACTGCGAGTAAATCTATCAAACATCAAATCATCACTGTATTTGGAGCTGAAGCGTACTATAAAAATGGACGATTGAATAGAAAACACATCGGAAGTATTGCTTTCAATGATCCATTTGTGCTCAAAAAACTCAACGCAATTGTGCACCCTGCAGTAATCCAAGATGGTCTCGATTGGTTTGAAAACTTAAAAGACTTTCCATACGCTTTGAAAGAGGCAGCTTTACTAATTGAAAGTGGGTCTTACAAATCATTGGATAAAACCATCGTGGTAACTTGTCCTGAAGAAATCAGACTTTTAAGGGCTGCGAAAAGAGATAAAGCAAAAGTCACTGATATCAAAAGCAGAATGCAAAACCAAATGCCCGACGATGAAAGAATAAAGTTTGCGGACTTCATCATCAATAATGATGGAAACGACCTTTTAATACCTCAAATACTCGATATCCATCTGCAAATCTTAGCCCAATCAAAACAAAACGGCTAGAATTCACCCTTATCTCCAAACTTTAATGATATTTTAACGAGAAATAAAACACAAAACAAGCGCCCTATGCGTATATAGTATAGTTGGTTAACATATCTCATTGGTAATGTTGGTTTACCTCGCACTCTTCTCGTTTTGAGTGCGAGGTTTTTTTATTTATAGTCCAATGCAGATTGAATTATTCCTCTATTCTGAACGGAAGCTTAGCTTGCACTTTTTCCATTTTTGAAAGCTTTTCTAAATATATTGAAGTTTCATATAAGCTTTTATTTTGTGTTTTAAGCCAATTTTTGACCTGAGCCTCTGGCTCTGAACTTTTGGTAAGGCTTTGTAAAAGTTCTTCCCAAAATTCAATCTCAATGTAAGGAAACTCTGTGACTCTATAATCATCTACATTAGCCATCTTAGCAGCCGCAGCAATTGCATCATCCAAGTTGCCCAATTCATCAACCAACCCATTAGTAATTGCTTTTTGTCCCGTCCAAACCCTACCCTGAGCTACCAAATGAACGCTGTCTTTTGACATTTTACGTCCTTTAGCAACTTTGGATAAAAATTGATCATAAACATCTTCTGTCATTTCTTTCATGACTTCTTCCTCCATTGGAGAAAAGTCATAATTTGAACTTAGGTAAATGGAGTTGTTGTGGGTTTTTACAGTATCGAAGGTAACGCCTAATTTATCATTAAATAACTCTTTGGTTTTCAAAAGAATAGAAAAAACGCCAATAGAACCTGTAAGTGTATTTGGGGCTGCAAATATTTTATCTGCTCCACAAGCAACATAATAACCGCCGCTTGCTGCATAGTCTCCAAAAGAAGCTATAACGGGGATATTTTTTTTCTTTAGCAATTCTACTTCATTCCATATGATGTCGGATGAGTATGAACTACCGCCGCCACTATTTACTCTTAGAACGACAGCTTTGACCTTGTCATCTTTTCTTATTTTGGCAAAAACCTTTTCATATTTTTTATCAGAGATAAGTCCTTTGTCTTCAGCTCCATCCATAATATCCCCTTCGAGATAAACCACAGCGATCTTATTGCTAAATGAGCCTTTATTGGAGAGCGTTGTGCTCGCGGAATAAGTATCAACACCGATGTAATTTAAATCTGAAGCATCTAAACCGGTTTTGGAAGCTATCAAGTCATGAAAATCTGTGCGGTACCCTATTTTGTCAACAAGCCCATTTGATAAACTCAATTTTGCTGTACGACCCAGTAAGTTATTCATGATAGAGTCCAGTTTCGAGCTTGACAACTTGCGATTTTGATATAATATTTGTTTAAAGACATCCATCCTTTCTGCTAGAAATTCACGGCTTTGCAGTCTGTTTTCAGGACTTATATCTGTTCTACGCAATGATTCTGTTGCGCTTTTGAAATTACCAGCATAAAAGATCTTGAATTCTATGCCCAATTTTTCTGCAGCATCTTTGACAAAGGGAACCATCATTCCGTATCCTCTCAGGCCAATTTCACCATTTGGATTCATCATCACTTGATCTGCGACGCTACTGACCATATAACCGTTTTGACTAGTATTGTCAATATAAGCCAGAACTGGCTTTTTACTTTCTTTAAAATCTTTTAAGGATTTGATGATTTCAAAAAGGGTTGAAGCTCCGTTGGGAGTATCCTTAATATCCAGAACGATGCCCTTAATATTGTCATCGGTTTTGGCATTTTCTATCAGTTTTTTCAATTCTTGAAGACCAGTGTAGTTTGGTTGTGCTTCCAGTGAAAAAGAACCAGAACCAATGTTGCCTGTAAGCTCTGGAACCATCTCTGATAAATCTAGATACAATAATCCCAATTTGGGTTTAGTATCACTCGTCAAAAAACTTGCGCTACTTATTCCTACAAAAATCAAAATGATCAGAATGAAGGCAAGAAAAACCCCTAAACAGGAGCTTAATACAGATTTTAAGAATGTCATATGGTGCTTAGATTGAAACCAAGTTTAAATAAATCACAACACGTAAATATATAAATTTGATTTGTCATGAGGCTAATAAATAGATATTGAACCAGTATTCATAGACCAAATGCCTAAAGACTCAAACTTAATCGATGAACTCCAGGTAAATATGTCCTGGAAAGATAGGATTTCACTTCTTCATAATGGTCTCTGTTTTTCATAAAATCTATGTCATTGAGATCAATGATGAGTAAAGGGAAAGTAAGTATATTTCTAAAATATTCGAAATAAGCGTTTTGAATGCCAGACAAATAATCATTGCTTATCTTCTTTTCATATGATCTGCCCCTCTTACCTATATTTTTTTGTAATATTTCTGGATTTCGATGGAAATAGACAAATAAATCTGGAGTTGGAAAAGATTGGTTTAAAACCGAAAACATCTTCTGAAACAATCTGAATTCTTCATCGCCTAAATTCTGTCTTGCAAAGAGCAAGGTTTTGATAAAAGAATAATCAGCAATTGTGAAATCATAGAACAAATCCATACTCAGCTCTTTCTGCAATTGTTTGTAACGCTCGGTCATAAAAAACAACTCTACGGTAAATGCATAACGCTCAGGATCATCATAAAAAAGAGGCAAAAAGGGATTATCCGCAAATTGCTCTAAGATCAATTTACAGTTATACTCAGATTTAACCAAGTTACAAAAAGACGTTTTACCGGCTCCTATATTACCTTCGATACATATGTATTTGTATGGAAACACTGATGATGATTTTATCAATTTTCTTGTTCGTATATTCGGACTTCACAGCTGTCTTGGCACTGTTCGTATAACTCTTCTACTGAATTTTCAAATCCCGGCAGGATGAGATCAGGCAACAATTCCATCAATGGAATAAGGACAAAGTTTCTTTCTGTAATTTTTGGATGTGGAATGATCAAATCCTTTTTTTCAACTTTCTTATTTCCATAAAGTAATATGTCGATATCAATATTCCGGGGTCCCCATTTTTCAGTTTTTTCCCTTCCTATTTCTTCTTCAATGGCCTTGGTTTTGGTGATGAGCTGATCAGCAGTGAGATTGGACTCTACAATGATGGTTTGATTGATAAAATCTTCTTGATCAGCAAGACCCCAAGGTTCTGTTTCATAGAGCATGGATTGTTGTAAAACCTTACCAATGTGTTTCTGTATCAAAGCAATCGCTTTTTTAATGTAGGAAACCCTATCAGATTTATTCGACCCTAGATGTAATACAATCTTTTCCACGTCTGCGATATAATTTCTGCAATGATAATATATATTTTTAAAATTTATAATACAATGGTTAGTAAGTAATCTAGCTCTTTGAAAATTATAGAAAGTATCCTGGCCCGGTTGGATGACCTTATTCAGAAAAATTAAGGATAAATGGGATAATAATCAAGGCTAAAATAGGTCAAGATTTTAAGTTATGTCATCGGTTAAAGAAGATTCTTTTTTTGAAGCAGGATACAACCACCTGATCAAAACAGGAATAAGAAGTATGTCACTTGCAAGTGCTGAGATAAAGGTGACACTGATCAAAATGCCTACCGTTCTCGTCAAGGGTTGGCTTGAAAAAACCATAACCAAAAAGGCGGTAAATAAGATGATGGTTGTAAAAATGAGGGCTCTCCCAGTTTCTGTTATGGTAATGTGAAGGGCATCCTCAACAGAATATTTTTGCTCAATCAAAATTTTATATCGCCCCAAAAAGTGGATGGTATCGTCAACGACAATGCCAAATACGACGCCAAAAACAATGGAAATACCTGCTTCCAAATCAATGCCCAGCCACCCAAGAAGACTTGCTGCAAATAGGATGGGAATGAAATTTGGAACGAAAGCCACTATGGCCATCCTCCAGCTTTTTACCAAAAATGCCATCATCAGACTGATCAAAAGCAAAGAAAGGCCGAGACCGTTGATTAAGTTCTCTTTTACGTATTGGCTATTTTTATCTAAGATGAGTCCAGTTCCTGTTTGTTTGATTTTGACCACAGAAGCGTCAATATTTTCATTGATCCAAGCATCAATTTTACTTGAAATCATTTTTATAGAATCGGCACCGATGTCGCTAATTCTGGAAGAAATGCGCGTTTTAGTATTATCTGCATTGACCAAAACTGCACTTTCAGATTTTAAAACCTGTTTAACAAGAGGTAATAATGTGTTATAACTAGCTTCATCTTCAGGAAAAGTATAAGCATCGGCATTATTTTCATTAGATGACATCACCAGACTTTTATACAAGGAGGCTTGGGACATGATACTTCCAATCACACCGTAGGATTCCAAGTGTGATTCAAGATCATTGATGGCTTTTACAACTTCATAATCACCTGCTTGGTAATCGCCTTGAGGGAGTACTGCAAATTCCAATGGTCTAAAGCCTGAAAATTGTTTCTCAAAAAATAAAAAGTCTATTCCTACTTTGGCATATAAAGGCAAGTTTTTTTGAATACTGTAATTTGTTGAAATTTTTGTAATGCCTATGATACAAAAAACAGTTATTCCTATTGTAGCCCAAACAATGCCTTTGGTATGATTCTTTGTAAATAAATGCAATTTTTCTATGAAGTTGTCCCAAAATTTGGTGCTTCTTTTATCCTGGCTGATTTTGTGTTCATCAAAATATGAAAGTAACGCCATTGTCAACGGTACAGCAATAATAAAGGTGATCATTACTCCGATTGCACAATTAAAACCAAATTCTCTTACTGGTTTCAACCTTGACGTCATCAAAGCCAAAAAGCCAACCGCAGTCGTGGCGGAGGTAATAAAAGTACTCAAACCCACTTCCTTCATTGAGTTGGAAATTGCCAGGATTCTTGACTTTCCGTGCCGTAGTTCAAAAAGATATTTATTTAAAATGTGGATAATGTCTGAGGTGCCTGCTATCAGAATAATTACCGGATACAAGGCACTCATCAAACTCAGGCCGCGATTGGTGATGCTCAAGAACCCAAAGAACACAATCAAACTAACTGTAACCGATGTCAGCGTAATGAAAATAATGGAAACCTTTCTGTAAATCAACCACATGATGATCATTACTGCCAAGAATGAAATGATACCGCAAATCAGTATTTCTGTTTTTTGAATTTTCACAATTTCGCTTTGAAAAAAGCCCCTTCCAAGTAAATGATAGTCAGAAAGTCCGTTTGCAGACATGGTACTATCCACTTTATCAATAAAAAGATCAGATTCTGTGACGGGCAGGGTGTCAATGGTTTTGAGTAGAATTACGGCAGCTGTCCCTCTTTCATTGATCAGGTTTCCGACAAATCTCTTGTCCTTCAAAATTTTCTCTCTGTCAGATGCATAACGATCTGGCTCAGACACGTGGACAAGCGGAAATGAGGTAAAACCAAATGGAGTTTTAAAAGGAAGTCGAATGGATGTAATTGACTGACTGTTCCTCACTTGGGGTATATCTCGCAAATCAGTGGTAGATTTTTGCAATTTAGCTAGAAATGATTGCTCAAAAACACCTGATTCATTTTCTACTCCTACCAACAAAAAGTTGTTATCAGTTTCAAAATCCTGGATAAAATCTTTATAAAAAGCTAGGTCTTCATCTCCTTCGGGGAAAAATTGCTCGAAATCAAATTCAAATTTCAATTGGGGTAGTAAAGCAATGGACGCCAAAAAAATAATACCAAGCGTAATAAGAAACCCTTTTCTAAACTTTAACCACATAAATAAACATTTTGTTGGCAATTTCTTGGCTTTATTTCACCAAAAACTGCGATAGTATAAAGGACAAATGAAATAAAAAAAAGTTGACCTATGTGCTTGGTTTGATTCAAAAGAATTGTTTGGGTTATTACGAAACAATTCTCTAAAAATATTTGCTAATATAAATCTGGATCACACCAGTTGTAAATCTGTGACGGAACACTGGAAAAACTAACCTCTAACTTTGACTTTATTTTTATATTTTTCAATGATGTCAAGGATATTTTTATAGATGGGTTTGCAATTTTCGAGGAAATGAGGAATGGTCATCCAAACTGCCTCCTCAATGTCTTCCGCAGATTGGGGTATTAGTTTTTGTTTAGGGCACTCCATCAAATACCAATAAGATTTTTTGATGATGCGGATACCAGCTTTATTCTTAAAAACATGGTTCGTGACTCCAATTTTATATTTAATTTCTATTTGTTTTATGCCGGTCTCTTCATTGACTTCCCTTAAAGCTGTTTGTTTTTTTGTTTCACCTTTTTCAAATTTACCCTTTGGCATGTCCCAAAATCCTCTTCTGAAAATAAATAAGGATTCTCCAAATTCATTCATAATGAGTCCACCAGCCGCTTTATTTATGACAAAAAGTGATAAAAAATCTTTTTTGAGCTGCTTGTAATCATCTGCATAAATAATGATTTGATTGATAGAAGTTCCCTTTTCACACAAATCTATGTATTGCAATAAGTGTTTGAGTTTGCCAGTATATTTTGCAAGTAAGATGGTAGAATCTTCCTTTTCTGCTTCTGATACTAATTCCTTTTGTTTTAAAATAAGAGGAATTTCATTTATATAGATTTTGTACATTTGCACCACTTTATAATAAAAAAGTTAAGCTTATCATGAATTATAGCAGAATCGTTGCTTCAAATTTGTTGCAAATAAAAGCAATTAAGTTAAATACGCAAACTCCGTTTACTTGGGCTTCTGGAATTAAATCCCCAATATATTGTGACAACAGAGTTTCTTTATCACATCCATCTGCCAGAAATGTCATAAAAGAGGCCTTGGCGGAAAAATCAAAAGAGTTTGGAGCATTTGATATGGTAGCTGGTGTTGCTACTGCTGGAATAGCGCATGGTGCATTATTGGCAGATTTTCTGAATATGCCTTTTTCATATGTGAGGTCTGAAGCAAAATCGCACGGCAGACAGAATCAAATTGAAGGTGATCTAAAACCTGGTCAAAAAATATTAGTTATAGAAGACCTTATATCCACTGGCGGATCAAGTATCCAGGTTGTGGAAGTTTTGAGACAAGAGGGTTACGAAGTAGTAGGAGTCTTGGCGATTTTTGATTATCAATTGGCCAAATCTGTTTTAAACTTTGCTCGTGAAAAGTGTAAATATGCTTCCTTGTGCAATTATGAAACCTTACTCCAAGAAGCTCTTGAGACAGATTATATTTCTAATGATCAACTTTCTGTACTCAAAGAATGGAACGCAGACCCCAATGGTTGGTCTGAAGCATTTAGTAAAAATTTAAAAACCAATTGGAATTGATGAAGATTATAAACGAAGCATCAGAGAAATTTCTTTTCGAATATCTAAATAATGCGTCACCTACTGGCTTTGAAAATGAAGGCCAGAAACTATGGCTGGAATATATAAAACCATATATTGATGAATGGCAACTCGATAATTATGGAACTACCTATGCTGTAATCAATCCTGAAAAAGAGTTTAAAGTAGTAATTGAAGGCCACGCTGATGAAATATCATGGTATGTAAATCATATTTCTGACACAGGATTTATCAATGTTATCAAAAACGGTGGAAGTGACCATATGATAGCACCATCAAAAAGGGTCAACATACATACAGATAAAGGTATTGTAAAAGGTGTATTTGGCTGGCCAGCCATACATGTAAGAACAGGAAAAGATGCCACTTTGGCACCTTCCATAGAAAATATTTTTCTGGATGTTGGCGCCAGTGATAAGAAAGAAGTGGAGGAAATGGGCATTCATGTTGGATGTGTGGTGACTTTTGAGGACGGTTTGACAAAGCTCAACAACAAATTTTATGCTGGCCGTGCGCTTGACAATAGAATGGGTGGTTTTTGTATCGCCGAGGTCGCAAGGCTTCTCAAAGAAAACAAAAAAGAATTGCCTTTTGGCCTGTATATTGTAAATGCAGTACAAGAGGAAGTAGGTTTAAGAGGTGCAGAAATGATTGCCAATACCATCAAACCCAATGTGGCAATTGTCACTGATGTTTGCCATGACACAAGTACTCCATTGCTCAATGCAAAAAAAGAAGGAGATGTAAAATGTGGGAAAGGTCCTTCTCTTACTTTTGCGCCTGCAGTTCATAATAAATTGCTCAGGTTGATCAGAGATGTAGCTTCCAAAAATGAAATACCAGTACAACTGAGTGCTTCAAGTAGGAGTACTGGCACAGACACAGATGCCTTTGCGTATAGTAATGGAGGAGTACCAAGTGCTTTGATTTCACTTCCATTGCGTTATATGCACACTACGGTAGAAATGGCTCACATAGATGACATAGAAAATGTCATAAAATTGATCTATGAAACCTTACTTGCTATTGAAGATGGGCACAATTTCAAATATTTTTAAAGTTTGAGATAAGCATGCAAGAACCGATAACCGCCAAATCTTTCTGGAAAAAAGTTTTGGAATGGTATGTCTATGGTAGCTTTCATGTTGCATTAATGACTGGTTTTTACATCTCATTCAATTATCTCATTGCGGAGCGAGCATTTGATTGGCCATACATCATATTTGTCAGTTTGGGTACGCATGTGATCTACTCCTTCCATAAAATCATCGCGCTCGATCGAATCAAAGTTTTTAGGTCTGAAAGATATTTACTTTTCATAAAGTACCACAGGCATATTTTGATTTATTGCGCCATGTCTATTTTAGGTATGATGGTGTCAACTTTACGATTGTCTTTTGATCAAATTTTACTCATTATATTACCTGGAATAGTAAGCATGTTATACGTATTACCCCTATTCAAAAATAAAAGAAGGTTGAGAGATTTGCCATATATAAAGATCTTTCTCATAACCATCATTTATTCCTTTTTATGTACATTCATACCATTGTATAACTTGATAGGGTTTCAGGACGGGTTACTTTTTTTCATGATTTCTACCTTTTTTATCCTCGCTTTGACATTGACATTTGACATAAGAGATGTGGAAATAGACCAAGCAGATCATGTAAAAACGATAGCGACTTATTTGGGGACTTACAAAGCCATATTACTATCCTTGGTTTTGCTTGTACTTGCGTGTATTATCTTCTCTTTTGCAGCTTACTCAATTCTGCCAAATGCCAAATTACCGATTTTTGCCTATTGGATAGTAGGAGTCATTTCATTTTTTAGCA
>JAKQLF010000147.1 GCA_029567325.1 Bacteroidota bacterium
TTCATCACTTCGTTTTAAATACCCCAGAAGGGTTAAATATTAATAACCATGGATGAAGTCCATGGCGAAAAATGAAAAGTGAATATGATTTTGGCGGGATTTTTGGCGAAGCTTCCAAAAATCATGACAAAATCCCAACTATGAATGTAAGAAGCGATGAAGTGCACCTTCGTAAAAGTGCTGTTTCTTAGACTAGAATAGGAAGTAGGATTTATAACATAGTTGATGAGCCTATGCTTGAACAAAAACAGTAAGACTTTAAAATAAGAGAAAAATCGTTACGAAAAAGCAAAGATGAAAATCTTACATCAATTTCGCCAAAATGTCCTCAAGGGATACATTTTCTGCCTCTGCTTTGTAATTTCTTACTACTCTGTGTCTCAATACCAAATTTGCAATTGCTTTAACATCTTCGATGTCTGGGGAATATTTTCCACTGATTGCAGCATGACATTTAGCTCCTAAAACCAAGTATTGAGAAGCTCTTGGTCCTGCACCCCAAGAGATGTAATTATTTACGTCTGCGGTTGCAAGTGCAGTTTTGGGACGTGTTTTGGATGCAAGAGAAACTGCGTATTCCAGTACATTGTCAGCAATTGGTATGTTTCTGATGAGGTCTTGGAAATAAAGAATTTGTTCGCCGTTCAAAATATTTTGTAAATGTATTTTTTTACCAGAAGTGGTATTTTTTACAACATCCACTTCTTCTCTATAAGATGGGTAATCCAAAGTAATGTTGAACATAAAACGGTCTAACTGTGCTTCTGGCAAAGGATAAGTTCCTTCCTGCTCAATTGGGTTTTGGGTAGCAAGTACAAAGAATGGCTTTGCCAATACATGTCTTACACCACTAACTGTTACTGATCTTTCTTGCATGGCTTCCAAAAGTGCAGCCTGAGTTTTTGGAGGCGTACGGTTGATCTCATCCGCAAGTACAATATTTGAAAATAATGGACCTTTGTTGAATTTGAAATTTTTGTTTTCGTCCAATATCTCAGAACCAGTGACATCTGATGGCATCAAATCCGGAGTAAATTGTATACGTTTGAACTCTAGGTCCAAAACCTCTGAAATTGTACTAACCAACAATGTTTTTGCCAGTCCAGGTACACCTACCAAAAGGCTGTGTCCATTACTGAAAAGACTGATGATGACAGCTCGGACTACATCATCCTGACCTACGATCACTTTTCCAATTTCATTTTTTAAGGCAGTATATGCCTTTGCCAATCCATCTACTGCTTCTACCTGATTACCGAAGTTCGTCTCCATTAATTATTTTTATTATACTAATGCCTCATTAAGGTGAGCAAAAATAAGATTTACTGTCGGATTACCAATTTTTTTTGAAAACGCTTCATTGATTCCGATGAAAGTTGAGCTCACCAATTCTTACAACAATCTTACGACATTAAAGAATGGTTTTGTATCTGAAATTAAAGTATTAAGAAATATGTAACACGATTTACGTCAGCTTTCCAAAATTTAAGGTTCATTTGACGAGAGAAGAAAGAAAAAATCCTATAATTGTTGACCTTTAAAGCTTAAAATTAAAGAATGGATTTATGAAAAGTATTGATTCAAACATAAGGAAAGCAAACACCATTCCATCAGCATTTTATACAGAAAGCTCATTTTTTGAATCATCAAAAGGAGATATTTTTGATAAAACGTGGCATTGGATTGGTAAAAAGAAGGAAATATTACCTCAAGGTGTGAATAGCTATCCATTCTTTTTATATGAAAAATTCCTGGCAGAACCATTGGTTTTGATAGAAGAAAACGAGGATTTGCGATGTTTATCTAATGTGTGCACCCATAGAGCTTTTTTGTTGTGTCACCATCCGGCGCAACTCAGAAATATTACCTGTGCTTACCACGGTCGGCGTTTTGGCTTAGACGGACAAATGCAACACATGCCTGAATTTAAGGAAGCTGAAGACTTTCCTAGACCTTGTGACCACCTGACTTCTCTGCCAGTAAAGGTTTGGAAAGATTTTATTTTTACGGCCATCCGGCCCGATTTTGACTTTGAGATAATTGCCAATAAACTGAATGAAAGAATAGGTTTTTTAGATATGGCGAATTATCGATATGCTCCCGAATCAGATAAAATTTATCACGTCAATGCTCATTGGGCGCTTTATGTCGATAATTTTTTGGAGGGATTCCATATTCCTTTTGTGCACGATACTTTAGGTGGAATGATAGATTATGGTTCTTATGTCACAGAATGTTATGATTATTTGAATTTGCAAATTGGCTATTCCAAAGGAGACACACCTTATTTTGACTTACCTGAAGGTCACATGGATTATGGAAAAAAGGTTACTGCCTATTACTATTGGATATTTCCAAATTTGATGTTGAATGTTTATCCCTGGGGCATGCAAGTCAATCTTGTGGTCCCAATCTCATCTCAAAGCACTAAAGTTTACTTTTATCATTACATCGCTGATGAAGATCTTTGGAAAAGTATGGAAGGTGAACATGTAGCCGAGAAAACCCAAAGAGAAGATGAATGGGTAGTTGAGGGAGTACAAAAAGGATTGAAATCCAGATTTTATGATACTGGGCGGTTTTCTCCTGCTCGCGAGCAAGGGGTGCATCATTTTCATTCTTTGATTGCGCAATTTATGAGGGGCTGAACTGCTGAAATGAGTTCATAAAGTTCATAAAGTGGAAAGTTCATAAAGTGGAAAGTTCATAAAGTAGAAAGTTTCGTAAAGTAGAAAGTAGAGATTCATAAAGTAGAAAGTAAAAATGTTTCCTAAAGTGGAACTACTTCCTAACTTTATGAACTCTTTACCAGCCTTAAAAACTTTACAAACTTTACGAACTTTAAACAATGAAAATAGAAAGATTTGAAGACATTATCGCTTGGCAGAAATCAAAAGAGCTTACAATTCAGATATACAAACTGTTCTCAGAAATTAAGGATTTTGGATTCAGAGATCAGATACGTAGAGCTTCCGTTTCTATTATGAATAATATCGCTGAAGGTTTTGAGCGAAGAAGCAACAAAGAATTAACTCATTTTCTTTTTATTGCAAAGGGATCATGCGGTGAAGTGCGCTCAATGCTCATTTTAGCAAATGAATTGAATATGATCGACCATTCACAAAAATCTACATTATATCTCCTTGCCGAGGAAATTTCCAGAATGCTTTCAGGGCTTATTAAAGCCTTACGGTAAAAAATTTCATAAAGTGAAAAGTAGAAAGTTCATAAAGTGGAACTGCTTCCTAACTTTAAAAACTTTACAAACTTTACAAACTTTATGAACTCATAGTAATTAAAAACAAAAAGTCCATAAAACAGGCACTACCCCCACTTTATGAACTTTATAAACTTTACAAACTTGAAGAACTCATAGTAATTAAAAACAAAAAGTCCATAAAATAGGCACTACCCCCATTTTATGAACTTTACAAACTTTACAAACTTTATGAACTCATAGTAAGTAAAAACAAAAAGTCCATAAAATAGGCACTACCCCCACTTTATGAACTTTAAAAACTTTACAAACTTGAAGAACTTGAAGTACTTTATAAACTTTAAGAACTTGAAGAACTTTACAAACTCTATTCAAAAAACGGATACCCTTGTGCAGCATATTTTTTGACAGCCTCCTCATTGAGGTCAACACCAATACCTGGTTTGTCAGATACTTTCACAAAACTATTAGTTACTTGTTCTCCTTCGTGGATAGTGATTTCTTTAAACATTGGATCGGTGTGGAAATAAATTTGCCACTCCATGATGAGGAAATTCGGAACACTGGCGCAAACGTGAGCTGTGGCCATTGCACCCAAGAAGGTTGCAACCATATGCGGTGCAAAAGGAACATAGTAAAGGTTTGCAAGGTTGGCAATGCGTTGGCCTTCACCAAGTCCACCAGCCTTTTGCAAGTCGGGCATCACGATATCTACTGCACCTGAAGAAAGCATTTTAGTAAAGCCGTGTGCTAAATAGTGATTTTCACCTGCACAAATTGGAGTACTCGTACTTTCCGTGATCTTCTTGTATGCATCGATGTTTTCAGCTGGGATTGGTTCTTCCAACCACATCAAATTCATTGGTTCCATCAATTTAGCTACTTTTTCACCAGTGATGGTATCATATTTACCATGCATATCAACACAAATGTCAACGTCTGGCCCAACGGCTTCTCTTGCAGCTCCAATTTGTTTGACCATTCTGTCCAACTCTTTTGGAGAAGCCGTCCAGTTATAACGATCATATTTACCAGGATCATTTGCTTGATCTAAGTCAAACTTGATGGCATTGAATCCCATACTTTTAGCTTCTGATGCATTTTTTGCAAAGTCTGCCGGTGTTGGCAAATTATTTTGATATAAAGCAGTATCACAATATACCCTGACACTGTCTCTAAACTTACCACCTAATAATTGGTAAACTGGAACACCCAAGGCTTTACCAGAGACATCCCACAATGCAGTTTCAATAGCAGAAAGTACCGCAATGTAAACACCAGCTTGAGCTCCGCCAAAAACGCCACCCTTTCTGATGTCTTCATATAAACGGTGTACATTCAAAGGGCTTTTACCAATGAGCATTCTTTCAAACCTTTGCACCAACATGTGAGTACCGCCAACAGCATCCACACCTTCACCATAACCTATCAGTCCTTGATTGGTGGTAATCTTGATGAATAAACCAGCACCTCTGCGTATATACGCACTTTTCACTCCCGTGATTTTAAGGTCAGTTGGAGCAGAAAATAAAGGAGTCTTAGTAATTGCTTCCTGATGCGCGGCACCAAAAGTAGTTACTTGTGTCAACATCGCAGCACTTGCAGCCGCCCCTGTTGCAAGGAAGTTTCTTCGTGATTGTTTCATAATTTTTTAGATTACCAAGTTCTGGTTTTTAATAATTCTTGAATCTGCTCTTTGGGGACAGGAAGTTCATTGATGTGATCATTGAGCCATTTTGAAAAGTCTTTTTCTATTTCATCAGACCATCTGGTGTCAATCTGGCCAGCAGTATACTTCTGTTCTCTCAATCTTTGGTGTCCAAACATATCTCTCAATCTCACCACTTCAGAGGTTTTTACAACTTTCTCCGCCAAATATGCTGGAATGAAAACAATACCACCATCTCTAGCCAAAACTACGTCGCCTGGCATAACCGTCGCCATACCAATACGTGTAGGTGTGTTGATTCCAACAACTGTAGAATTGAGTCTTGGACCAGGACTACCAAGGTGATGTGAAGGATGATATGATTTGAAATAGGCATTAAAACCCTTCAATTCTTTCATACCTGCAATATCACGGATTGCTCCATAATAAACAAAGCCATTATTGGATTTTGCATAAATTGAATTAGCAAGGTTATCTCCGATTGAAGGACCGTCTACAACCAAACCAAAATGGTCTACAACATAAACATCTCTTTTTTGCAATAAGTCAATCGCCCAAGAATTTTGCCCTTTTATGCGACCTTCCTGTTCATGACCTCTTTTCTCCAAAGCCTTGTGGATGTCGGGTCTTCCGGGTACAAAGGTTGCAGTTACTGCTCTCCCAACCATTACAGAATCTGGATCAAGCATTTTCCAGTCACCTTCATATTGATAACCAAAGTTATCCCCTCTCAAGCTAGCCCAAGCTTCTTCAAGGGTTACTAATTTCATACGATCCAATATTTGATCGCTCACTTTGGGTCTGCCATCTTCAAATCTTTCTCCTGTCCATTCTGGAGTAAGAAATATTAATTCTGATTTGCTGATTTGTTGGCTAAATAGCTGTGTAAGTATACACAGAAAAATTGTTGACAATAACGCTTTAGACATTGATAATAATTTATGTGACATTAACTAAAGCGAAAGTATATTTTAATTTCAATTTTTCAATAAATCGCCATACAATTTCAAGCTTATTTTTTGTTAAATAAAATATAAGATAAAATGCAGTTTGAAATCGATTGTATATAAAAAGTGCGATATGTTCAGGAAAAATCCCACTAAAACTTGGATTTTAGAAACTATCCATTAATTTTGAAACATTAATTTAATTCCATAAACATTGAGTATGAAAAAAGTTTTCACTTCTTTTCTCTTATTGGTATGCATTTTTAGTTTAAATGCTCAAAAAAACACCTACGATAAAGAGGCTTCGATGGATCGCTTAAGATCTTTGGGCCAGTATAAACAAACTTGGATAAGCAACAATTGGAACAATCTCACAAATAATCAGGTTGCTGGTTTTATGAAACAAGCCGATAAAGAACTGATAATGGTGAATTATAAAAAACCTTATACCAGTCTTAAGCTCCAGGCTACATCAAAAGAGTTGGAAGATTTAAACAAAAGTTTTAGTGAACAAAATTTGAAAGCCTTATTGGACAAATACAAAATCCAATACTAATTGACCTATTCATATATAACCAAATAGTTTTCCCTAATAAATAAAGCATAATGAGATATTATTCAATCCTTTTATTATCAATATGTAGTTTTACAATTTTGCAAGGACAAGGTCTATTACTTCCTGGTCAATCTGTTACCACCAATTGCGGTATTAGTCTAGCATCAATAGATATAACAAGTACTGGAACTTTTCTTGGGACTGGTGATGAACAAGGGTATCCGATTACTTTACCATTTAATTTTACTTTCCCTGGAGGCATAGTTACCGACATGCTGTCCGTTACCACTAATGGTTACCTATCAAGTGATATAACTGATAGTGGTCCAGATTTTACAAATGATTGTCCATTACCTTCAAGTCTTTCTTCAGGTAGTGGATCTAGAATATATTTATTACACGATGATATTGAAGTGAGTGGGGGTTTATATTTTCAAAGTCTTTCAGTGCCACACCCTACAAAAGTTGGATTATCTTCAGTAGTAATTTATTATGCAGATATAGGTCATTTTGCAAGTAATGCTGGAATCTGGGATATGGCCATCGTACTGTATAGCAATGGGGATTACATTTTTGTTTACGGACCTGGTAATACAGAAGATGGATCAGGTTCTACAACTGGGATTCAAGACATAACAGCCACATCAGGTTTGTTATTTTTACCTTGTGATACAGGTGGTCAAGGGCTGGGAACATCGCTGACAAATATATGCGTTTTAGGAGCTGCCGGTGGTTCACCTATTCCAACATTAGGTCAGTGGGGTTTTATGATATTGGTTTTATTACTAATTACGGTAGGGGTTATCAAGGCCAGACAGCCAAGCAAAGAAATTTTATTTGCTGAATAGTTTTCCGACTTTCTAGTTTATACATAGAAATAATAGCTTTAAGTTTAATTAGTTTAGGGATAAGTATGGTGCAAAAACAGGATTGGCATAATGGCTGAACTTATAATTGCTCTTGCCTACAAACCCGATCTTGACTAAACCTTTCAAAAAAGACTTTCATGGCATAATCTGGTAAACCGCATGAAGCATTAAACAACATACAAATACCCACCTTTGAAGTTTGATTGATGGCTATTTCTGCACGATAACCATTGACAAATCCTCCATGATAAGCCCAAATATCTCCTGAGAAATCAAAAACGCGCCAACCCAGACCATAGCTGTTGTGCCACAAACCATCCCATCTGTGGAAATACTTTCGCTCGTAGTCACTAGGAACATTTGGTTTAAAGAATTCAGCAATGGTAGCAACGTCTAAAATTTCAGGATGGTTACCCATCAATAATTGCAGGTATTTTTGCATATCGTTGATTGAGGCATTGATTCCCCCCGCCGAAATAGCATTGTAATACTTCTCATTGTATGGAATAGGCATGTATTTATCTTCGTACCTATTGAACTGATGTGGACTGCTGCGCATTTCCGCCGCAGCAATAGCGTCACAAGAGGTGCTCGCATTTTTCATATCCAGGGGAGTGAATATTTTTTCCTGTAGCAATTGCTCAAATGGCTTTCCAGTGGCTTGTTCCAGAATTTCCTCTATCAATGCATAAGTCACATTTTGGTATGTACAAATTTCTCCTGGGTTTGCCACAGTATTAACTCCTTCCAAAAGGTGTAAAATTTCACTTACATCTTTTCCAGATTCCAAATAATTGGTAAAAGTGTGAGGAGGTAGTCCTGTACTTTGTGACAAGAGATGGTGTACAGTAATTTGATCGGACTGCTCTGTATCGCGAAATGCAAACTCAGGAATGTACTTGATGATGGGATCATCCCATGAAAGGTAACCTTCCTTCACCAATATCTGAGTCAAAACTGCTGCAAAACCTTTGGAAACGCTACCCAATCTGAATATGGTCTCTGTACTCACTGGCTTTCTGGTTTGCTCATTTGCCAATCCAATGCCTTGTAATGCCAAAATGGTAGAATCATGAACAATGGTAATTGCTAAGCCAGGACAGGCTTGATCGGCCATAGCCATGTTGATGGTGTCTAAAAAACGATCAACAAAAAATTGGTACTTGTCATCCATTTTGATTGTCGGCAAAACAATCGTTTCAGACACTACTTCAGGTAATTGTACATCATCCTTTACGTGGCATGCACCACATATTACAAAAATTAATATGTAAAGAACGTGTTTTTGCAATTCAAAAGATTATAGCCTAGTGGCTTATTTCTTAGTATCTCCATATGCATCTTGCCAAGCAAGCATGCCTCCCAATAAATTACTCACTTTTTTGAAACCAGCGCCTTCCAGAATTTGTTTGGCAGCCGCACTCCTTGCCCCAGACCTACAGTGCACTACTATCTCACTGTCCTTGAGGTCTTCCAATGATGCCAAATTTTCTCCCAATGTACCCAGGGGAATCAATCTTGCTCCTATATTATATGCTTCTGCTTCATGTATTTCACGAACATCGATGAGTGTAAAATCCTCATTGTTGTCTAGTTTAGCTTTGAGCTGAGCAACCGTTATATCTTCCATTTTTATTTGAATGTTATTTTTAATTACAATTTGACGGCTTAGATGCTACAATTGTTACATTGATTTTGGAACCCATTTGCACCTTTGTTATTCCATCATAAACTGGTTCTTGAGAAAGTATATACGCAGATGATTGATCATCTATTGTACCACGCTGTTGAATATCGCCGATTATTAATTTAGAACTTTCCAACAAAAATTCTACCTCAGACAATGTCAAACATTCCAAACTAGGAATGGTGATTTCGCCACTGCCTTTATCGCTGATCACAAACTCCAATTCATCACCTTTGGAAATAGAAACATCAGACCTCATGACATCTTGACTTATGATGAGATCACCTTTATAATACACTTCCAAAATGTGATTGGGTTCGCCCGGATCGTATTTTCTTCCCACCACTTTTGCTTTAAAACCTCTGTAACCAAGCTCCGTCAATTTTTGGTTGAAGTCGTTGCCATAAAGCACTGGTAAGTCAGACACTTTTATTTTATCCGCTGTAAACTTAGAGATGGTCACATACACTTTGCGACCAGACTTCACAAATGCTCCTGCCTTTGGGTTTTGATTGAGCACCGTGCCACCCTTAACACCCAATTTGAATATCGAGTCGGTTATGATGATTTGAAAAGATTCGTCATCTGCAATTTCTGCCGCTTGTCTGATGTCTTGATTTTTGAAGTCTGGCATCATCAACTTCTCACCATGATTGGTATAAAACCGCAACCACAATACCGTGATCATCAGCAAACCAAACAAAAATGCAATGGCTAGCAAAAAATGCTTGAGGATAGGATATTTATCAAAAAATTCTTTCATTTCTATACTTGATAGTTTTGCAAAAATAGCACGAACCTATATTTAAACAAATTATTATTTATAATACTACAAATTTTATTGAATAATAAGGCTTTATGCATCATTCCCGCGTCAAATTAGCTGAAAATAGGCTGATTTTACCCAGTGGATTCATTGCATTGATGAGGTGCACGCGTTCAAATTTGTGTATGTCGTCGACGTGGATGGCTGTTTGGGTAATGCGGTTATGAAATTCCAAATAGGCTTTCATGACTCCGGGTAACAAGGCATGAATGGGTGTAAAGTAAGAGCCACCAACTTCGAAAACAAAGTTGAAATAATAAGCATCGGTTACAAATCCATCGCCATTCAAAATACAAATTTCATCATGCTGCCCTCTTTGTCCATAAAGTCTGTCTAAAGCTGGCCTCTCCAAAGTTTTGTATGGATAACTGATATTCCCACCCTCCACAATTTTGATTTTTTGAATGATCCTTGGCGGATAGGTCGCAATCTCTACCTTTTCTACACCATCCTTGCCATAAAGCAATCTACATTTATGCACTCCCTCTTGGTGTTCTTCGGTCAATAAGATTTGTTTTCTCAGATCCATCTTCTTGCGAATGCCAAATAAATCAGCCATACTTCTCTCTGCTCTGGCATTGTGCCAATCGATCAGCCGCACTTTGCCATCTTCAATTCGGATACTTTCAAGCAATTGGCACATAAATCTTATCTATCATTTCTTGATATTCCAATTCTGGATTGCTCATGGAGGTGATGCCACAGCCACTCCTGAAGTACAATTGCCCACCTTCTTTTTCGATGAATCGAATGCAAACTGCACTGTCTACCGAAACTCCATCGAAAATGCCTGCAACACCTGTATAAAAACCGCGGTCTATCAATTCTAATTCCTTAATGATGTTTACTGTTTTATCCTTGGGCGCTCCACTGATGCTTCCCGCTGGCAATAATTTATAAAATAAGGATCCCAGTTGGTCTTGCCAATCAACACCCAGGTCGCCTTTTATTTCTGAACTTACTTGTAAAAGCGTGGAATCACTGGTTTTTATTTCGTCGATGTATCTGAATTTGGTGACCGAGACTTTTTTAGAAACCTGTGATAAATCATTTCTGATCAAGTCCACGATGGTATAATGTTCGGCCATTTCTTTGGTATCTGACAGTAAAATTTCCCTGGCATTGGGCACATCGGCATTGATGGTTCCCTTCATCGGATAGGAAAAAATTTGATCTTCTTTGATTTTGACAAAACACTCCGGAGAAAACATCACAAATTCGTCCTTGTACAATAACTTATACTTTGCAGTTGTGTTGCTGAATATTTCCGACAAGCTGAGCGCACATGATATCGGCGTCTTATGAGTAAGATTGAGCAAAAAAGTATTTCCATACTTGATGTGCTGCTGCAACGTCATGAACTGGCCGAGGTAATTGCGGTAGTCAATGGGAAATTTGGAAAGACTTACTGGAGGGTTTTTTGAATGTGCTAAAGGAAATTGCCCCAACTCTTTGCCATTGAAATTGAGATAAATGTCCTGCATGTTTTCAAAGGCGATGATCTGAACATCCTTCATCTCAAAATCTATGATGAAAAAACATGGCTGGCGTCTCCGACCAAAGTCATTGAGTTGATCGACCCAAAATATGCTATCCTCGACTTGCTTTGTCATATATAAAAGGTATCAATGCAGATATCTGGCAATTAGTTCTATAAAGTGGACGCTATACAGAAACCTCTGCTTTGATGTGTGGATGTGGTTCATATCCCACCAGTTCAAAATCCTCAAATTTGAATGCGAAAATATCCTTTACCTCGGGGTTGATTTTGAGCTTAGGCAAGGATTTTGGTTCCCTGGAAAGCTGTAAGTATGCCTGATCGAGGTGGTTGTTGTATAAATGCACATCGCCAAAAGCATGGATAAATTCACCTGCTTCCAAGTCACAAACCTGTGCCATCATCATGGTCAAAAGGGCGTAAGAAGCAATATTGAATGGCACTCCCAAAAAGGTATCTGCAGATCTTTGGTAAAGCAGGCAAGAAAGTTTTCCATCGGCCACATAAAACTGAAAAAGGGCGTGACACGGTGTGAGGGCCATTTTTTTCAATTCTCCCACATTCCAGGCATTGACGATGATGCGGCGTGAATCCGGATTGGTTTTGATGAGTTTTACCGCCTCAGCAATTTGATCAACTACTGTGCCATCGGCGTCTTCCCAACTCCGCCATTGTTTGCCATAAACCGGGCCTAGATCACCATTTTCATCCGCCCATTCGTCCCAAATGCGGACGCCATTTTCATTTAAATATTGGACATTGGTATCCCCATTGAGGAACCACAAAAGTTCGTATATGATGGATTTGAGGTGGAGTTTTTTGGTGGTAAGCATTGGAAAACCTTCACTGAGGTCAAAGCGCATTTGATAACCAAAACAGCTGATGGTACCCGTTCCCGTCCTATCCGATTTTTGGGTGCCTTTGTTTAATATGTGTTTTAGTAAATCGTGGTATTGCTTCATGTGCTGAGTAGTTGTCGGGACAAATATAGTTTTTTGTAATGAATGAGGGAGTCTTTGGCTCGTTCAAGACGGTATTTTATTAACTCTTCTTTTGAATAACTCATGCAGCAATCCCTTCTTCCTGAATAATCTTATAAATGGGCATTACTGATCTCTTTTCCCATTCTGTTTTGGAAAAAATGAGGCTGCTAATAACCGCGTCCGTTTTGAGCTCAACTTCATAGAGTCGATCCAAAATTTCATTTTTAATCTCTTTATTTAAATTTGGAATGGCTAAAAGTATTAAAAAATCCCAATCAGAATCTGATCGAAAATCATTTCTAGCCCTTGAGCCAAAAAGAATTACTTCCGACATGGGCAAGATCTTATTAACTTCTTCTTTTACTATTGTTGGAATATTCATTTAACAAATACTATTTATGCCAAATTTACGAAATTTTTATAATCAACTTAATTAAACAATGGTTCGGAAGTAAATTTAAATACTTTCCTAGACATGTGACTAGAGACGAAAAGGCCAAAATTCAATAAATGGTACCAATGCATATCTGGTTGGAAAAATTCTTTTATTTTTTCCAACTTAATGATACTCCCGAACTTTGAAATAACTAAGAGGAAAGGTTTTACACTCGGAAAAAGTTAATTTTAATTAATAAGTAGTATTTTATTTGATTTTTACAAGGATTTAATCCAATTTAGTTATGCCATACATAAAAGGTAAATGTTTAGCTATATCCAATTTTGATTAAAACGAATAGCTGAATAATTGTTATTAAATAGATTTTTTATGTTATTTAGATCATACATTTTACAGGAGAAATCATTGCTAACATGAAACGATTTATACTACTTATTTTTTTGTTATCAAACTATTATTCCTTGTCCTCTCAAGATCGGCTTTTAGTGAAAGATCAATATATCATTGATTTGGCAGAAGTGAAGGATGCTGCTTTTGTGACTTTAAGTAGACCTTTTCTTGAAGATTATACGGTTTTGACCAAATTTACAACTCCTGGAGATTTCATAAGTAGTAAAGACATAAAGGTGGATTCTTTTGATTTGCAGGATATTTCTACTCTAGAATATGATACTTTAAAAGAATTAATATATTTATTTGGAACAGTTTCTCAAGACTCTACTCAATTTTTCACTTTTATAAGCTTAAATAATGATTTGGAAATTATAGAAGTTAAATATTTCCCTGTTATGCCTTTTTATGGTTCTTTGATAGAGACCAATATATACAATAATGAAATTGTTACCTGTATTCAAAGAGGAGAGATGGCCAATTTTCAAAGAGGGAGTGCCCTGTATCTTTATAATCTTAAAGATGGTAGTTTTAAAGAAAAAATATTTGATAGAGAGCTAATTAAGGAAGCGAAATATCTATCTTCAAAAAAAGTAATAGTCGATGTAGGAGTTACATTAAGACTGTACGATCCAATAAAAGAAACTTTAATTGATAATTTCTTTAATAATAAACAAAGGGTTTCATATTTATCAGCATCAGATATACATTTTGATGAAGTAAATAATAATTATTTTTTCTTTACCTCTGCTGGTCTTGCACCCAATGTTCACCCCAATATTGAGTCTTCAGATAATTATTCAGGCGTACTGTACAGAATCTCTCCCAATTTAATAATTACTAAATTTAAAAGGTTAGGCAATTTTAGAGAATACACGGCAGCTACAAAAGGTATGGTTTTCTACAATAAAGATAATATTTATTTAGGTGTGACCAATATCAGTTTCAGTCTACAACATACAAAAACAACTCAAAAATACTTTACGGTTTCGAAATTAGATTCGGATTTAAATATCAAATGGGAGCAATCTATAATTCCAAACAATGGTACAGAATACATTTGGTTACAAGGCATAGAGGTAATTCAAAATGGAACTTGTTTGGCGTATGGTAGACAAGGAGTTGATGCTTTCTTTAATAAAAACTTTGATGGATTTGTAATGAAATTTGATGAAAATGGAGACATTATTCCATTGGGTGATATCACAGATACAAAAACAACCGATTTTTATACCATCAAAATGTTCCCAAATCCGGTTGTTGACCAGTTCATTATAGAATTAGAAAATAATCAAAAACAACTGAACTTTAAATTATTTGATGGGCAAGGTAAATTGGTCATCTCAAACAAAACATTGAGCACTGGCGTCAATACGTTGGACATGAGTAGCTTGAGATCAGGTAGTTATTATTATCAAATATCTGATGACGTGCAGATTTTGAAATCTGATATAGTAATCAAGATTTAGATCAATTGGGCCTTTTAAAAACAATCAGCAATTGATTGAATCTGCAGCCAGAAAATTGGTGATTTCTGTTACAAGTTCGAGACAAAGATGCAAGTAAGTTTTTCATAGTTTGCAAACCTTCACTTCCATTTTCTATGGTAAAATGAAGTCAATCCATATTACGTTTGATATATACCAAACAAAAATGAATTTGAACATTTTATTGTTGCAAATTTAATCGATTTCTTCATCGTTCAATTTCGCCAGAGCTTAGGCTATGCCTCAATCTCTCTCTTCGATCTCGATCAAATTTTCTACACAATAATTCTGTTCAATCCAATTCCCGTTTGGTATATTTGCACCAAATAATTTTTATGGATCATCTTTCCCTACATATAGAAAGTCTCATTTTTGGCGCCGAAAAGCCCATCAGTATAGCGGACATTCGCTCGGTCATGTGTGAGGTTATGGGCATAGAGTTTGATCAGGAAGTGATAGAATCGGCCATCAATACCATCATCTCCAAATATGAATCTGCAGATTTTGCCATAGAAGTGATCGAAATGTCGGGAGGTTTTGTGTTTATGAGCAAACCGGTTTACCACAACACATTGGCGCAGTACCTCAAATCAACCGCCAGTAAAAAGTTGAGCAAGGCTGCCATGGAGACCTTGGCCATTGTTGCCTACAGACAACCCGCCACCAAGGCCGATATCGAAAGCATCAGGGGTGTAAATAGTGATTATGCCATTCAAAAATTATTGGATAAGGAGTTGGTGCAAATAAATGGACGTAGCGAAGGGCCAGGTAAACCAATTTTATACGGTGTCAGCGAATATTTCATGAACTATTTTGGTCTTAAAAGTATTAAAGACTTACCAGATCTCAAAGATTTTGCCGAACCTGAAAACAGCATCGGCACAACAGAAGAATAACGGTTTCACTCATATAGACAGCAGTAGATGGATACAGCATTGGTAAATAGAGTTGCAAATAGTGGATTGATCACGTTCAATTTGGAGGATTATTATCCGACCACAACCTTTGCAATTTTTGACATAAAAGATTATCTTTTTCAAGGT
>JAKQLF010000161.1 GCA_029567325.1 Bacteroidota bacterium
ATTGCGCCTATAAGGCAATTGCCTTTGATGAATGCGTTTTGAATGATCATGTGCGAGATGATTGTTCAGGTTGGCTCTGCTAATTTAACGCATTCATCTTTTTCTTATTTCTTTAGACTTTTTTCTTCCGAACTATTGATAGATACAGTCTACGATATTGATGGACAATTTAAAAAATACGAATATGATAAATTATGGCGTGTAAATAAGATTAGAGAAAGGAATAATAATATCATTACTGAGGTAAGCTACAATTTTAAAACTATTTCAGATCCAATGAACTGGATGAGGATTAAAAAAACCATGACACCAGTTGCAGGAAGTAATTTAAATATACTTGAAGAAAAACAATATTTAGATGGTCTTGGTAGACCTCTACAAACCGTCAAAAAAAACCAAGCAAATAGTACGCTTGATCTAGTTGTAGGTGGTGTGGTTTATGATAATAAAGGGAGAGTAATTCGTAAATATCAACCGTATCAATCTTCACTAAGTACAGGAGCTTTTGTAGCAATTCCAATTAATCATCCATTTGATTCTATAGAATATGAGGCTTCACCTTTAAATCGGCAATCAGGAATAATTCCTGCAAAGTGGCATAAAACTTCCACAGTATATAGTACCAATCTTGCCGATGAAGTAAAACGTTGGGTAGGAACTACTGGTTATATGTATGATCCTAATACTTTGAATAAGGTTACAACTACTGATGCAAGTGGGAGAGTATCCATCACTTTTACAGATAAAAAAGGGAGGACCATACTCAAGAGGCAAACCAAAACTGGTGCCTTAGTTAATGACACTACTGATACTTATTCTATATACGATGACAAGGATCGAATCAGCAAGATCATCCCACCAGGAGCAACACCTTCTGAACCAGATCTTTTATTTACCTATCTGTATGATCAATCCGATAACCTGATTACTAAGAAAGTTCTCGGTAAAACTGCAGAAAATATGGTTTATAATGACAGAGATTTGATGACATTTTACAAGGATGGAAACCTAGGTAATGCCACTTACAATGAAAATACAACAGCCAATCAATGGATTATGACCAAATATGATTTATATGGAAGACCTACGAATACGGGTTTTTTCACATCTGCTTCTGTACCTTCAGGAAATAATGATGCTACTTCTTTCACTGAACTAATTTCATCAACAACTTATGGTACGACAGGAATAGAACTAGGTAAAGTAAAACAGAGTAGATCTTTGATCCTAGGCAATTTCATAGATTCTACAACTTGGATAGAAACAAATAACTTTTATGATAACTTTGGCAGAATAAGATATGTAACAGGAAACAATCACCTCAACACAGCGCTTAACGCACAATGCCATTATTTCAGTTACGATCTCGCCGATAATGTTTTATACGATACATTAAAAACGAAAAATGCTGCCAATACACAATATTCAATCATAAATAAAAGTACTTATGACTATTTAGGAAGACCAAGTTCAAATTATCACAAGATAGATGCACTCCCAGAAAAACACATTCATACCAACGTGTATAACTTTCGTGGAGAACTGACCAGCAAAAGTTTGGGATTCAACGTCGACAAATATTTGCAAAAAACAGATTTTGCTTATAATACTCAAGGTTGGCTCACTGCTATCAATGGACCGCTGACCACAGGACAGCCAAATGGGTCCAATGTTGATGACATGGATGTTTTCTATTTAAAACTTGGATATGATAGCATAGCAGTTTCTGTGTTTGGACAAAGTCCTGTCCTAGATAAATCTGGAAATATCAGCCAGATGGTTTGGCAAGACAGAGGTGGCAACCAGAATGGATATTTCTTTGATTATGATTTTATCAGCAGGGTATCAAATGCTAAGTTTTTTGGAGCATCATCTGGGATTGGTTATTACAATGCCTATTACAATGAATTTTTGACATATGATGTCAGAGGAAATATCAAGACACTCGCAAGAAATACATATGACTCCAATACAGATGGCTCAAAACCAATAGACAATCTTACTTACACGTATACTTCAAACACAAATATGATCAGCAAAATTGCTGACCCAAGTGCAAGCGCAGAAGGGTTCAACATCAATGGTGCTTCGGCTAGTGCAACCTATCTGTACGACCTCAATGGCAATTTATACCAAGATCCATACAAAAAACTCGATTTTATCAAGTACTTTCACAACAATATGCCAAAGGACCTAACCGTTAATTTAGGAACAGGAAATGTCAACAAGATCAGATACACTTACGACGCCTCTGGTATGAAACTGCGAAAACAAGTATTTAATAATGGCAATACGAGTACAGCTCTGATGGATTACGTACAAGGCATAGAATACAACAATGGCGCAATTGAGGCAATCCCTCACAGTGATGGGCGTGCAGTCTATAATGGGACAACGTGGCGGTATGAGTTTAACATTACTGACCATTTGGGCAATGTCAGGGCCGTCATCTCAGATCTGGACAATGACAAAATTCTGGACTTCACTGGTTCTTCAACCACAAATGAAGTCATCAATTCCTATACATATTACCCTTTTGGAATGGTCTTTGGCAATAATTCTCCTGCCAATAACACAACAACTCCTGATACTAAGTATCAATATAATGGAAAGGAATTTAATAGTGATTTGGGATTGAACTTGCTAGATTATGGGGCCAGATGGTATGATCCGGCTATTGGGAGGTTTACGGGGGTAGATCCGTTGGCAAGTGCATTCAACGCAACTTCTGCATATGTTTACACATTAAATAACCCGATAAATATGATTGATCCAGATGGGAGAGCACCTGATTGGATTTATGATCAACTAAAAGATGGTTCTTACAAAAAAAGGGAAGGAGCTTCTAATGATGGAGGTTCAACATTTCATACATACAATGACAGAAATGGAAATACTCATTATTTCAACCAAAAAGAAAATACATTTGTAACAATTAAACCTGGCCAGATAGACAAAGCTATTGCAGATAGAAAAGAAAAAACTAGATCAGTTGTTAGAAAAACTGGAGAGGTGATTAATAATGTTGGTGATGGGATAGCAGCCATTGGGTATGTAGCTGCACCATTTACTGAGGGTGCGTCATTGGTTGTAGCTGGTGTTGGTGAAGGTGTTTCACTTGGTGGTAAGGCAATAACAAATTCAGCGAATTTTGAAGAAAGTGGTGCTACCACTAAAAACATGGTAAACTTAGGTGTAGATTTAGTAACAGTACTTGCACCACTTCCATTGGAAAATCTAGTAAAAAAATCTAATTTAGATGATGTTTCAAAAAAAATAATAAGATCTGAAATAGGTAAAGTGACACAAACGACTGAATTTGTAGTTAAAAAAGAAATTGAAGATAATAAATAATTTAAATGGCAACTAAGGTATTTGGGTTATTATTAATTGCATTTGGAGCTTACCTCTTTAAAATTGGATTAAAATATGAAGATTCAGATAGTGGTCATTTGATGAACATTAAATTAATTGGGTCAGCGATTTTACTGTTTATTGGCGGCATAGCATTATTATTGACTTCTAAATCACTTTGTGAAATATTTGGAATTTTTTGTTAAGTATGATGTCTTCGTTTACATACAGAATTATTTCGTTTTTATCAATTTTTTATGTATTGATTCTGTCTATATTACAAGTTTTGAATGAAGCAAGAGTTTTTTCATATTTACATGTAATTTGCTGCTTAGCATTATTAATATCATTCAAGTATTCGTCTAAATATTATATAATAATTTTAAAAGTTTGGTGCAGCTTGTTGTTTATTAGCGGAATTCTTATACTCTTAAGCTCTATACTATATTTAATATCTGGAAACGGTAATAAGATATCATATACAGGAAATTTACTAGCTTTAGTTTTTGTTTTTCTTGCAGCAGTTCTATTTAAAAATAGAAATTTATTTTATAACTCTAAAAATGATTTAACTAAATCGCCTTCAACTGAGCGTCCTTGATTAGATTATCCAGAGCATAAAAGATATGAATTTTATCATCAGAATTAAGCTTTGCAATGTCTTCGAGATCCTGCTGTCCTAAGTCTGTAAGTCTTCCAACTATTGCTATTTAATGAGCGATGGTGAATACAAAATATCAGATCAATACGGATTATACTTCTTGACTTTTACAATTTGTGGATGGGTAGATGTATTTACTAGAAAAGAAACAAAGCAAATTCACTATAATCCTGTAAGAGCAGGATTTGTAGATTACCCCGAAGAATATCCTTATAGTAGCTATCGAAATTACTATGAAGAAAGTAGATTGACCTTCAATTTACCCATAGAAATCTTATATTTGAACGAAGAATGAAGTTGGCAGCTAAACTAATATGGGTTTTAAGTTGCAAACTTAAAACAGCTGGGTAGTCAATAAAAGATTAAATCATGAGAAACCTCGCGATTAATTTAATATAAATGTTAGATCTAATAATAAGCTTTATTTGTTTGATTGGAGGAATTTGTCTCATCTATATTATATTTTTTAGCGAAGATGAATACAGCTTTTCTCAAAAAGCAGAAGCATTATGTGGCTCAGTAATCTTGATAATATTAGGGTTGGGTATAATTTTTAAAATAATTGAAATTTAGTTTATCCTAAAAAAAATGGTATTATATAAATTAACTTTGGGCATATTTCTTCTTTTAGCTCTATTAGGAGGTTTTTTTGGTGTTTTTTATGAGGAAGAATTTTCTATTTGGCCTTATGCCCATCTTATTATTATTTTGAGTGTCATGTTTGCTTTATTGATAAACTGGTTATTGGAAGCATTCAAAATATGATTTCACAAGGTTCAGGAGATGATAATCATCTTCTAGCATCAGAAACTAAAATAGGGACAAAAGGTGTTGAAGTTGCATATTCTCAAATAAATGGTGTGACAGTTGATGGAATTAAGACTGAATCATCAGAGACTTTATTGCATGAATTGGTCCATGCAAATGATTTAATCACTGGACAAGTAGCAAAAGATTCTAAAGACTCAGGTGGGAAGTCTGCCCTTACACGGGGAATAGTGGAAACAAGAGCAGTCGCATTTGTTAATGAAATTTTAATTTCAAAAGGAAAACCGATTAGACAAACTTACGGTGGTATACCAGTTGTTGATAAGAATAATTGCATAATAAAAGGGGTTAAAATACCATGAAAAAATTGAAAATGTTTTATTTCATAATTCTATTAATTTTATTTATCTGCGAGATTACTTTATTAAGTATACAAAAGTTAAATATTATTCAAGAATCAATAACTGTATTTAAATATCCTAATCCAAGGCAAGATTATTTAATAATCCTGAACAACAGCTTATTAATTTTAGCAATAATTGCATATTTAAGAAATAAAGAGAATGGTCAATTGTTTTGTGAAATTTTATTTTCATTGAACTTTTTAGTATTAGGTATTCAGTATTGTAATATGATATTCCATGAAATACCTATTGGTCTTGATTTTGAACTTTTAAAATTTTTAATATATGGAATCGGCTTATATTTGACTTGGACTAGTAATTTTAAGCGGTTGTTACTATTTAGCATAGTGGGTTTATTATTAATTTTTACTTTTTTATCAGTTTAGTGCTTCTTATTTTTACCTTTTGCAAGAAATCGATAAATTAACAGGCAATGGAAACTAAAATGTTGATATTAGCTTTACTTACTTCATTTTTACCCAGTTGCAGAAATACAATAACTTGTAATGAAATTTATAATTCCAAAGACCAGTTTCTATATATTGATGGTATTGAAAATGAATGCACTTACAAGCTTGGATCGAGAATTTATCAAGAGGACCTAAAAGCTAAGGTGAAATTTGATAAAAATATACTTTTATTTCAATCATCTGAATCCTCCAGTTTGGATACTTTTTTGGTGCTATCAAAAGAAATTCCCAATCAATTATATGAGTTGCATTTTGAATTCCAAAATAAGAATATTACCATTGAAACCTCATCAAATTCATTGAGTGTACAGTTAATTCGAATAATTGATGATACTTATATAATGAAAATATCAGATGTATTAAATCTTTTTAATACATCTGAACTGAAACTAAACGCAATTGTTTTTTTTGAAGAAAAAAAAGGATTCATAGGTTCTTATTTGGAAAATCCTTCTGAACAAAATTGGATAATTCAAAAGGCTGGTAATATTTTAGAAACAAAAATTGATTATTCTGCTAAGAATTTTGGAGTTTTACGGTAAGTTATATAAGTTATAATTAATCCCTGCTGTCCTTAGCCTCTAAGTCCCCCAACTACTGCTATTTTAAGTTTTCAACTTAAAATATCTATTATTATTTCTGCTAAATCCTATTTGTATTACAAAAAATAATGAGCGATGGTGGATACAAAATATCAGATCAATAAGGATTATGGTTAATGGTTAATTATAAAAAATGTCTATTGCTAAATTGCCTTATTGCGGTCAAAGACCAATTGCCTATTGGTTAATGATTAATCTTTCTCTTTCCTGCACAAATCATTAATTCTCCCTTCTATCGTTGTTATTTTCATTATTCCCACTTTCAATTTTATAATCCTCTGCGGAGGTGCCTGTTGAGAAGTGCCTTAAATTATAAGTGAATGTCACCATAAAATAACGTTGTAAAACCATACGCTCAGAATCTTGTATGTAGATCTCCGTGATATCACGATTGACATTGTTATTTTGCTTCAATAAATCATAAACTCGTACGCTGATTTCGCCACGATCATCTTTCAAAACCTTTTTCCCAATACTACCATTGATCAACATATAAGAAGGATCAATTCCATCTGCCAAACCGCCAAAATATTGGTGACTCACGTCTGTTCTCAAAGTGATACCCTTCCACAAAATTCCTTTAAAATTAATCTGACTGGTGTGTCTGAAAAAATTATTATTGAGCTCTGGACGAAGTGAATTTTTCACCAAACTATAATTAGATCTGGTTGAAATATTGAAATCTATTTTATCACTGATATTACTACTCAAATTGAGACCTAAACTAAAGTCATTTGATCTTGTAAAGGTCTGCTGGTCATTTATAATACCAGGTAACTGCCTATAACCTACGCCCGTCCAAGCATTGAAATTGGATTTCAATTTTTTGATGGGTAATCCAAAATTGATGAATGTTCTGGCATTCCAATTACCATCCACATTTTGAGGTTTGATCAATTGACCACCTTTCTCCAACACAATCTGATCATTTACCATAAAGGTTTCATCCGCAATAAAAGTGGTATTCGTAATCGAATTACTGATAATAGAGGCATCCATTCCAACAAAAAAAGAAGACTCTTTCTCCGCATTTCTATTTCTAAATCTCACCCGCATTCTATTATTATACTCTTGATTGAGGTTGGGATTGCCTACTCTTAATTGTATCGGATTTGTATTGTCCACCACTTCCTGTAATTGCCCTATACCAGGCTCTCTTGTCCAGGTAAAATAATTAAATTCCAAATTTGAACTTTCATTGATCTGATAATTCATCCTTAGCGTAGGTAATAAACTGTTGAAATTCCTATTCAATTTTGAGACCTGTGGAAATGTTTGATTATTGATTAAATCAGCTCTCTGATATTCCAACTCCACTTGCAAGCTGAGATTTTCTACTTTATACTGATAACCCAGCTCCGCCTCATGGGTCCTGTATTCACTATCAAAAACATTACTCAATGAGGTGTCCAAAACTTCTTCTCTGTTACTCCCCAAATCAAAATTCAATTTATCAGAATCATTTTTGCGGTTTCTGAATTCGTACTCCAACTCGATGGTGCCATTTGCTCCAACTGGCTCAGTATAAGAACCTCCAAATTCAACATCGACACCTCCTCTATTTCTGGTAATGTGTTGGTCCAAATTTTCAATTACGGTACTACTATCAGAATAAAAGATATTTTCAGCTTGTCGATTGGCGTCATCAATATTATTGTGAGACTCTACATTTGTGCTCAACGTAAATGTTCTGCCTTCTTTTAAAAATTGATGATTGAAAAGCAAATTGGCGCCAAAATCATTGTCTTCATTGTTTGACTTCACAAAATTCGTAGTTTGATTTAATGGATTTCTCAGAACAGAAGTTTTTCCAAGAAAACTGTTGGTATTGATGTCACTTTTAATGTCCGCTCGAGGCAAAAAAATCAATCTATTACGTTTGTCAATTCTGTATTCAAGGCGGGCATTAAAGCGGTGATCTTTATCATTTCGTTCATTTGCATTCATCTCCTCATAAACCTGATCGGCTTGTGAAGGCAAAATGTAATCTCTGAAAATATCAGCACTTGCCTGATTTTTTCTATTGCTGTATCCATAATTTCCGCTTACCTCCAACCTATCAAAAAAGATATTGCTGTATTGTAAGCCAATGTTGTTGGTGTTTATAACGCCATCTTGTGTCCTTGCTTCACCTTGACTGTTGGGATCAGCAGAATAATTGGTGATATTGACATTATTGGATAATCCATTTACAGTCCATCTTTTATTATCATTGAAAAAGTTTACACTTGCTGCCAATTGATATCGGCCATCAGTTCCATATCCACCATCCATTTTCCCAAACTGCCCTATTTTTCTGCTAGGTTTGGTGACGATGTTGATGGTTTTTACTTCATTTCCATCATCAAAACCACTGAGTTGCGCTTTTTCACTTTTGCGGTCGTAAATCTCAATGCTTTTTATGATTTCTGCTGGCAAGCTTTGAAGAGCTGTATTGATATCCCCACCAAAAAACTCTTTACCATCTACTAGAATTTTTTGCACAGCTTCACCTTCTGCCTGTACTTGACCATTTTGTATCACAATACCGGGCATTTTAGTAATGAGATCCCGACTGGTTGCATCGCCCAAAGTGGTAAACGCTGAGGCATTATAAGAAATCGTATCCCCTTTTTGGCGACCAGTGACAGCTTCAGCTCTGACAACCACTTCGTCAAGAACTTGAGAGGACTCATATAAATTCAAAACTTTGAGATCGATGTCAGATTCTGAGTTGACATTTCTGAATAAGCGCTCATAGCCCAAGTAGGAAATCTGCAAAATAAAGTCTCTGCGTTTCACATCTCTGATGATAAAATTACCATCTACATCAGTGATCTCCCCAGTAACCACCGCAGAATCAGTTGCTTGCAATAATGCGATTGCTGCACCAATGATCGGTTCCCCATTTTTGGCGTCCAAAACTTTGCCGCTGATGGATATTTTCTGAGCGAATAATACTTGAGTAAATAATAGCAGCAAAAAGAAATGCAATACTTTCATAATTGGAATATGATGTTATTCTAGCCTTTGAGCAAACCTTTTTACTTTGTCAAAAGCTATAAAATGTTAAAATTATCTAAATACAAAATCCTATCTGTAAGGTTGCATTCAGTGTTTAAAGTCGATTAAACAGTTGATTTAGGTGGAAGTTGACCGTTTAAAATGATCATAATGCTAAAATGGTTGAAAAATGGCAAACGACTAAAGATTTATTCAGTTTTTAGATAATTTTAATTTTCAGAGCATTTATCTCCATTTATAACTATTCTACCAAAAATAATTAAGTTTTGAATTCAAAAAAAGCCAGAAAATTTAAAGGCGGAGTTCCCAATAAAAGAAGGTCTTTCCTGGATTTTATAGGAAAATATTGGTCAGTAAGCACCCAAATTTATGATAGATCACTTTCAAGTGTGGGGCACAAAACAAAAATAATTCTGGATTTTTGATGACAATATATTTTCCCTTTCGATATGTAATTATAAATATTGATTACAATTCTAATTTTAGAAAAATGGAAAAGACTTTTTTGATTTTATGCTTAACATGTATTTTGAGTGTCTTCCTAAGTTGCAAACAAGAAGCAGATATGGACGGCAGCATGAATTATGAAGATGCCAATTATGAAGGAAATCAGGGATCAAATAAAAACGTATCCTATTCAAATCATTCAGATAATCAAGGCTCTTTATTAAATGATTACAAAAAAGTAGAGGAGAAAGATCCACAAGGATTATTGGTCAGCACAATAGAAATGCCAATAAATTGGAGATATGAAGGACCTGTTATAAAAGGCCCCAACAATTTGGAAATAAGTAATAAATCTAGATATCCAAACGGGCAGCACCCCATTATGTCGCTCGAAGAAGCCATCAATTATGAAATTCCAAATGTTATCAATAGCATTGGATTTAAAATTACAAATAGCCAAATGCTGGATGAAATAAACAAAGTAGATCAAACTTATCAGAATAGATTGTATTCTTCAGGACTTACGGAGAAGATGATTAGAAGTATTGGATATGATGTAGTAAATAACTCGGGTGACAAAAGTTTCATTGTTGCAAAGTATATAAGATTCACGGTTTATTATGCATCTTTTGTTTCCATAAATTATACCCTGGTTTCTGCAAATGAGAACTACATTGAGGCGGCTAAGGACGGTTTGTTACACATGTATTCCAGTAGAATTTATGACGAACAGTTCATACTTGCATTCAACCAAAATGAAAGGTTTAAAGAAGCTCAAACAAACCAACAGATTGCCATTAATGGTTCTCAAAACCAAGGATCATGGGAGGCGCACAATCAAAAAATGAATCAATACCGTAATGAAACAAATGGTGCTATATCAGGAGTTTATAATTCAAGTTCGTCTTCATTCAATCGCAGTAATGATATGATACTCAATGGACTCAGAGAAGAGGAGAGAATTTATAATCCATACAGCGGACAACAAATGGCTGTTCCAATGGGAAATCAAAGGTACTTTGTCAATCCCAATAATGAGGTCATTGGCACAGATGATGCCTTTATCAATGAAACTCAGTTAAATTGGAATGGTGGTAATTATATAGAAGGCAGAAAGCAATAAAATTTAGATCTCGAAATACTGGTTTTCCAAAAACCAAAAGTCAACCGTAAAAGATTAAATAATTAATGTTGAATGATGACTGGCATAGCATTGAGTTTTTTAGTGCCATCTGGAATTAGGTAATAAATACCGTTTGCAATGTTTGAAAAATCCATTAATAGGTCAAAACCATTTGTTTTTTTAATCATAACTAATTCACCCAGTTGGTTAAAAATTTTAATTTCATTTATTCCAGAAAGGCCAGATATCCTTGCCCAGTCACCAGCAGGGTTTGGCGAAACCACAATTTGCGGTGTATTATTTGAATGATCAGTAGTGTTTACAATGGTGTTATATTTATAAAATTCTTCCAAAAATAAATATACTGTATTGGTTAAATAGTTTTCAATATAACTATAAGTCATTGACCTAGATCCATCTTCATTGTAAAAATATTCAAATTTTAAAAAAATTTGGCCAGTGGAATTGTATCTAATTTCTTCTATCAATTGTTTTTTTTCGTTGTACTTTTTTGTACCAACATTTACAGTGCTTCCATTTATATTGTGTAATACACTACTATCAATTGAGCCGTCGTAAAATCGATTTATCACACTAATAAGTTCATCCATTGCATTGTAATTTTTTGTAACTTCCAATTCACCTGATGTTTCATTGTACTCAAAAACGATTTGATTATTGAATGTCCAATCATCTAAACCAGTACTAGAGAATTCCTTCTGTACAATCAATTTACCTTCACTATTGTATTCATTGGTTACTTTTTTCACTGATGGCGTTGTAGATGATTGCGAAATTTGAGTACTTATGCTTTCAGTTAACAGACCTGACTCATTGTATGCATAGGTAGAAGTTACGATAAGGGAATTAGGTCCTTCATTTAGTCTTCTTGAGATCAATTGTCGGTTTTCATTATATCCGAATTTGATATTTTCAAATAATTCCGAGCCTGAATTATACCTATATGAAATAATGGAGTCCAATCCATCATAAGTATATTGGTATAATCTCATAGATCCAATTGGTAAATTTGTTTCAGACTTAAGTTTACCCGTCTCGTTATATTCATACTTATTATGCAATTTCAAGATAGGGTTATTCGGATCGTTTTCATTAATTAATTTAGACTCAATCAGGTTCCTTTGATCATACGTATAAACAAAATACTCATAATCCATGCCTCCCAAAATATTCTTTCCAAACCTCACAAGGCTATCAGGTAACGGCGCATCTGGCAACGGCTGCGCAAATGATCCAGTTGCAAGAAGTGTCAATAAACATATTTTTAATAGATTTTTCATTCTGACATAAATTTAATTAGCAACAAAAGTATTGACAAAATCCATACCATGCCAAACTTTTTTTAAGCTTTTAACGAATGCTTATTTTTCCAAAAAGTAATTCAAGGATATAAAGTGATTTCCCAGGCAAATAAATCACCCTTTAACAATTATTTGTGACCCCACAGTTTTCAAAATTGAAATACTTATACCACTTTTGCTCAAATATTAAATCGTAGGTCATGAAACACAACATTTTGCTCTTAATCACCCTGTTTTCCCTCAGTCTTTCTGCTCAAAAAGGCCTGAAAGATTATGCTGACTTTCCAATTGGATCAGCAATATCTACCTGGGGTTATAATAGAGATACGGTAAGTAGAGACATCCACGTTCGCGAATTCAATAGCATTACGGCCAATAATCAAATGAAAATGGCGAGTATTGCGCGTGAAAAAGGTGTTTACAACTTTGATCCGGCTGATCAAATGGTGGCATTTGCAGAAAAATACAATCAACGTCTTTTTGGGCATGCTTTGGTTTGGCACAGTTCTACCCCGACATGGCTTTCAGAAATCGAAAATAATCCTGTAGCATTGGATTCATTTATGCGTGATTACATTCACAAATACGTGGGTAGATATAAAGGTAAAGTTGATGGATGGGATGTTGTTAATGAGGCAATGAATACTGCCGGACCAGGATGGAGAGAAACCATTTGGTACAAAGCTTTGGGCAAAGAATATGTGGCCAAAGCACTGAGATATGCCCATGAAGCTGACCCAGATGCTGTTTTGTTTGTAAATGATTTCAATACAGAGCGTGATACGGCCAAACTTCATGAAACCTTGAGAATGATCAAATGGCTGCAATCTGAAAAAGTTCCTATTTCTGGATTGGGCTTTCAAATGCATTTGAGAATGGACATACCAAACGAAACGATAGAATACGCCTTGAGAAAAGGTGCTGAAACTGGGTTGATGATCCATCTTTCTGAGGTTGACATCATATTCAATACCCACGACGATACTCAAGGCGGTGGCAAACAACTATATGATGACATCACACCTGAGATGTTGGCTGCACAAGGCAAAAAATACGAAGACATTGTAAGAATATACAGAAAGGTAGTTCCAAAATCACAACAATATGGCATTACTTTTTGGGGTTACAGCGACCGTTCTTCATGGATCAATGGTTTTTTCAAACTCAAAGATTGGCCTACCATTTATGATGCCAACATGCAACCAAAGCCAGCTTACGAAGGGTTTAAAAGAGGTTTGGGTAAATAATTGGCATCCTTAAATTATTTCATATGATATTGGAATTTAATAGTTTATTTCAGAACTTCAACCAATAATTGATTTTAAAGAAATAAATCAAACGCATACCTCCAATTGATAACCAAATAAAGGTCATAGTACCTTTTACCTTGAAATTTAAAATGATGGATCAAAAACCGCCAGTACCTTTTGATGACTTTGCACGCGTAGCAGTCTACGACATCGATGGTTTGCAAAGAGGGAAATACATAAATAGCCGCAAACTTGCTAAAAGCTTAGATGATGGGTTTGGTTTTTGTAATGTTATTTTCGGGTGGGATGTAACAGATAATTGTTATAATGAGGTTGCCGCAACAGGATGGCACACTGCTTTTCCAGACGCTTTGGCAACCATAGATCTTACTTCGAAAAGAAGTGTGCCTTGGGATGGAGATAAAATATTCTACTTGGCTGACTTTAGTAATGACCCGGTGATGCAACACATTTGTCCGCGCACACTATTGAAAAAGGTCATTCAAGATGCGGATGAAATGGGTTATAAGGCCAAATTTTCCAAAGAATATGAATGGTTTAATTTTACTGAAGACAGCAAATCATTACATCAAAAAAACTACCAGAATCCTGAACCGATTACCCAGGGTATGTTTGGTTATAGTCTTTTGAGGCTTTCACAAAACAGTGCTTTTATTGAAGATATCATCAATTACTGCGATGGTTTTGGAATTCCCATTGAAGGTTTTCATACCGAAACGGGAAGCGGTGTTTATGAAGCTTGCATTGTATACTCAGATACGCTGGAGGCAGCAGACAAAGCCGCATTATTCAAAAATACAGTAAAAGAAGTTGGCGCCAAACATGGCATCATGCCCAGTTTTATGGCCAAATGGAATCAAAATTTCCCTGGTTGTTCTGGCCATATTCACCAGCATTTAGAAGATTTGGCGGGAAATAATTTATTCTCGGATGGAGCGGCTTATGGACAAATGAATGCCCTTCAAGAAAATTATCTAGCAGGAATTTTGTACTGTTTACCACACATTTTACCCATGTATGCACCTACCATCAATAGTTACAAAAGGTTGGTGCCAGGTTCGTGGGCTCCGACCTCTGTGAGTTGGGGCTTTGAAAATAGAACAACAGCGGTGCGCATCATCAATAGAAACCCAGAAAATGCCCGCGTAGAAATGCGTGTGCCCGGCGCTGATGCCAATCCATATCTCAGCATCTCAGCTTGCCTGGCTTCTGGTATGTATGGCATCAAAAATAACTTAAAATTGCCGATCGCTGCCACAAATGGTAATGAGTATGAACATGCAGAACATCAACAACTTGCAACCAATTTGAAAGATGCTACTCAGCTGATGGCTCAATCGGCACTTGCCAAAGAACTATTTGGCGAACCATTCGTCCATCATTTTGTAAAGACAAGGGAATGGGAAGTGCGACAATTTGAAAGCGCCGTTACCAATTTTGAGTTGAAACGATATTTTGAAATCATCTAAGCCACCACAAAATTATGGCCACAGTAGATTTAGAAACCATAGTGAAATATGCTTGGTTGGCTTACGACAGCAGCCGGGAAATCATAAAAATTACGGACATCAGTGCAAAGGTGTCTACCAACTTCGTATTTAGGGTCAAATTTAGAGACAAAGGATTTGTGATTGCCAAGTTATCCTATTTTGGCAAATTCGAACATTTTTCTGAAGATCATCAGATCATTCAGGCTTTGGGAAATAACTTGCCGATTCCTTTCGACAATTTCCTTGCAAAATCATTGATGAAAAATGACAAGTTGTACATTCATCGTTTTACCAATGATTCAATCGATGCATGGGTCATTTTTTATCAGCCCATCAAGATCAAGCAAAAGTTGCCACGCATTTTAGAAATTCCAGATATTGTCAATTTGGGCAAAGAGTTTGCAAATTTCCATAAGACGTGTAATCTGATCCGAAATACCTTGCCAAAGAGTACGAAAACTTTGGAATCAGACATTCGTGATTTTACCCATTATCTGCACACAGAAGATGGTATCGAAGAATTTGGTGAAAATGCACCAACTATTTTGAAACATTGCGACCAATTTCTTACCACTTTCAAACCATTAAAAGCGGCATTATTGCCTATCATTCCAGTGTTTGTAGATTGGAATATTGGCAATTTTTCCATCAGTGCTGGCAGATTTTATTCTAGGTGGGATTATGATTGGTTCAGAGTCAGTACCAGAATGATGGACTTTTACTTTATTGCAAGGGTAGTTTCTGCAGTTGGTGATAGAACATTATTTACCTATAATATAGAGCCTTTGAAGGATCCCAGATTTGCCATTTTCCTCAAGGAATACCATCAAATCAATCCACTAAAACGGGAAGAAATTTTATTTATCAAAGAGGCTTATCGATTCTTTTTAATCAATTATGTGCTCAGACATGGCCAGTATTTTTTTAGGACCGATTACGTACACCAATTACAAAAAGATGTCTTGGATACGCATTTAGATGCAATCGACTCCTTTGATCCTCAGTTTATTCTTGATGCATTATCTTTGTAGTTATGGAAAAAACTTCGTTCGAAACATTACTAGATAGGTATAATGTCTTTTTCCTTGATTCTTATGGCGTCATCAAGAACCATGGAGGCCTCATTGAGGGCATGGACCGCACCATTCAAAGGATCATTGATTTGGGAAAACGTTACGTAGTACTTACGAATGATGCCTCTCGTAATCAAGAGCAATTGGCTGAATCCTACCACAAACTTGGCTTGTACAATGTAAAACCTGAGGACTTTGTGAGCTCGGGTATGATGGCGAAGAACTTTTTGCAAGCCAAGATCAAACAAGGTATCGTTACATACCTAGGTACTGACAATGCTTCACTGTATATCTCAGAAGCCGGCAGAGAAGCTGTCTCCATTTCAAAACTTCAACCAGAAAATTACCACGAAGTAAGTGCCATGGTTTTCCTGGATGATGAAGGATTTGATTGGAATATAGATATCAACAAAACGCTCAATCTTTTGCGTTTTCATAATATCCCGGTGATTGTTGCAAATACGGACATGATTTACCCAAAGTCAAATCGTGAAATCAATATGGCAGCTGGTTCTGTATCCAGGTTATTAGAAAATATACTTGGCAGATCTTTCATCAAATTTGGCAAACCAGATAGTCAAATGTTTATGTATGGCTTTGACATCGTGAATAAGTATCAAATAACCGCCAAAAGTGATATTCTCATGGTTGGTGATACATTACATACAGATATTTTGGGTGGCAACAAATTCGGTCTAGCCACAGCACTTGCACTAACAGGAAATACATCAGAGACAGAAGCGGCTTTTCTTATTCGCTCGAGCAATATTATACCAGATTATCTTTGTGATTCTGCTGGTATAGGTTAACATTTGGTAGAACTTTTACTACCTAATCTAACATGGCATCGAAAATACCTGCAAATTTACTATTTGGAAAATTGCATTTAAAATAGTTTAAAGGCTCTTCAAAATAAATAGGAACTGCTCTAAAGGTCGTTATATAGTTATGTAACGTTATAGAAAAGAAAATTTCCTTATCTTGAATACGGTGATCTTTGGATGTCAATATAAAACTAAATAATCCATCTAATTCAAAATCGTGGGAAGAACAAGAAAACTTAAACTTTGTGTCAAGATCAGGATTAAAAGAAATGTAAATAAAAAATTTGGATAGTAGTAAACTAGTTGCTTGATTATAAATAAGTTGTTTTGAGCTAACTTCATTTATATGAACCAATTGGTTTTCATTAAACGATCGTAGGTGCAATTCATTAATATATTTACGTAAATTTGTATTTATTTGTGAGGTGATATTAGCTCTGAATAACTCATAAATGTATTGTTTTAAAAACCCATTATTCATTTCATTAATCCCAGTTTTATGTTCAATAAAATCATCAACCTTTTGACTTATTTCAGTGGGACTAGACGCCAAGGCGAGGTCTTCTATCAATGAACTATTTTCGACATATTGATTCAAACTTTGCGAAGTTGCTCGTTTAAATAAACTATTATCCAGTTCTAAATCTTCAGAATTAAAATTGTAGTACAATTGGTAATCAACATATTCCAAGCGCAGAGAGTCCACTCTCTCATCAACATATAATGCAATTAGATCATTTGGTTGCTTTAATTTAAATCTAAACTGGAGAAAGCCATTAGACTTAAAAGTTACTTTATTTGAAGATTGAAAAGAAAAATTTGATATATCAATAATTTCAATTTCAAAATTATTTGTATAGTATATTAATTCTGTTATTGTCTTTTTCAAAGTGCTATCTAGGGTGACGGTAAAATATTTGTTAGCACTTAAATTTGTAATTACAAAAAAGTAAATTATAATAGTTAATCTCATTTTAATGCGGCTTTATTACATAATCTACTCTATCTATGAATTAAATTAAACCAACCGAAGATAATCATTCTTTCCCATAATCTGTAGGATCAGCCTCTGAAATAACCAATGGAATATCATTCTTAATAGTTTTTTGATTGGAGGAAGATAAACTTTCGAAAGTAACTCCATATTGTTTCTGAGCAGCTTCATTCCACAATTCTTGATATGCTGCTTTCAACTCGTTGTAAACATGCAAATAGGCAGAATAATTGGTGCCCCGATCATTCATCAATGATATGAGTGCATTTTTAGGGTTTTCAGACAAGCTCACATCGTTCTTTGGATTCTTGATAAACAACTTTGCATTTGCCCTCAACACATCCATTGCCATGGGTTCTCCTCTGACCGATAATTGATTGTCCTTATTGATCAACACGGTATATAAATTCCTCTTTTTAATATCTACTTCAACAGGTTTATTTTCATCTATAGGCGGTAACTTCACCATGATGCCTTTATCTTCAGAAATGATGGTGGTAACTAAAAAAAATATGAGTAATAAGAATGCAATGTCTGCCATAGAGCCCGCATTGATTTCGTTGTTTGTACGTGTATTTTTCATTTTTAATTGATTTGAAATGATAGATACCAAGCAGAATTAGCCAAGATGATTTCACTCATCTTGCTATTTATATATTGCAATTTAGATTTTAAGAAGCTTCCGGATCCAAAGTGGTTCAATAGTTTTAAGCTTTTGGGTAATCCAACGACTTAAAAATTATTTTCCTTTTGGTATTTTAAATAAAGTAGTTCTCATACAAGATGCATGGACTATTTGTTTTGGTGTTTTTATTTGTTCTTTATTGCCAGGCCAAATGCCTTAAAGTATGAATTTGAAAACGCTAGTATCTCGAATTGGTGTATTGCCTCGAGCTTCGAGCTTCGAGCCTTGAGATACGAGACTCATGTTAGGACACCTCTAAAAATAGTATATGTGTAATTAAAAAAAATTAGAGCTAGAAACCAGATTTCTTCTACTTTTTTGCCTTGATGCCAAAAAGTAGCAAAAAAAATCAAGGCTGAATTTTTTTCTTAACGCTCCCTCACTCCAAAAATACTATGCAAAAAAAACTCACTTTTGGCTTTTCTTCATTGTTTTTTGCAGCATCTGCACCAATTCATTGGTTTGTGGTCACTTATAGTTCGAACAGTTTTTTGCACTTAACGTATTTTTGAAGTTCGGTAGCTAAAAAAAATAAGGCCGATACAAAACTATATACTTTGCCATAAGGTCTCGGAAGTTACAGTCGTTCTATTTTTACTGTTTGCGGCATTTAAAACCATTTCAACAAATTCTGGATTGTAAGGGCTTTCATCACCTGATTCCGATGTTTTTACATTTTCTTCAATAATTTCATTACTTTCAACTCCAACTAAAAAACCTTCCAACACGGCTAATAATGCTTTGTCTGACTTTTTGCGTTCGTTTATTTTATTGGTTATTGTTGCCATGATATTCAAATATAAATTTCTATTCAAAATATGACTTATCGAACGAGATCAAAAGATATTTAGCTCAAGATTAATCAAATTTCTCCATAAATCCAGTAACCTCTTTCAACAAAAAAGCTGGGGCTTTTTCCATAAAAATCTCGATCCAATTGGGTGCAAATGGAGTAATTCCAGCGATCAAACTTTCCGTTTCTGCAAAGGTCAATTTGGTCTTTTTACGTCCAGCTTTTGTTTTTGCTTCATACTTTGCCATGTCAATCAGATGATTGAGTTCAGCAAAGGAGAAAAATTTAGTTGCTGTTGCCAATTGACCAATTTCAAGCGCTGAAAACTGATGTTGATTTTTGATACTTTCAAAATATTTGACCCTTTCCTTGAAGGCTGGAGGTCCCACAAACCTATTCCACCCAAATTTTCCAGGAGAAAACAAGACCTGCTCAATTTGCCAAGGGCGGTTGGTTGCAGAAACGATGAATTGTTCGCTATTTTTGTATCTCACACCGTCCAATTCTTCAACCAATTTACCAATGACTTGCATGTTCTCAAAAGAATTGAAAATTTCTTGAGAAGTGCCAAATCGCTCTAATTCGTCTATGATCAGAATGCAAGGTTTATTGAGCCTCATTTTTGCAAAGTAATACTGGATGCGACCTTCAGCCTTGTACATAAACATATCGTTGACCCGATCCATTTCTACCGGCAATACGCTTGCATCAAATCTATTGGCAAGAGCTGCAGCAAAATAGGTTTTACCGCAACCGGGAGGCCCATATAAAAGCAAATTGAATTTATTGTTTTGCCCTTGCTTTGACAGCTCAGGTGTAAGGATGTAGGATTTGTATTCGACCAATTTTTTGATCTCCTCCATGCCAATGATCTTATTCCATTGCACGGCATTGGAATCTAGAAATAGATATGAATCATCCGTAAAAAATGGATTGTCAAAAATGTCATCCATTTCGTCTTCATCATAATCAAACTCATCCTCGCCATCTCCAAATTCCTCATCGTGAAGGTATTCATCCTGATCTTCCAATACAGAATCGAGTTCTTCGTCAAAGTAAAAAGGATTGTTTTTGATGATGCGTTCGTAAATTTCTTGAGCTTCGGCAATGCTATTTTGCCTGAGCAATGCTTTGGCATACAATTCCATCATTTTTTCACTCGCAGCACCAATTTTGACCAATTCTTCAGCTATAACAATTACAGCAGAGTAGTTTCCTTTGGCAAAATAGAGTTCCACAAGGCCTTGTTTGGCTTTGGTATTAGCAGGATCACTTTTCAGTACAACCTGATAATTTTTTTCGCTCAGATCAAACTCGCGTAACTTAAAAAGTTTCAATGCGTATGTAAGTCTCAGTGCTATGTTGTTGGGAGACTTCTTGAGCGCCTCCTCGATCATTTTCAGGTCCTTCTTGTTCATTGGCTATTATTAAATTGAATAAACAATGCCGACTTTTTAAGGTCTTCGTTTGTAAATGTATTGAGATTCTCATTAAGAAGCACTCTTGTGAGGCTTATATTTTGTTTTGTCATCTCAAAAATAGTCTGTGACCATTCACTTCTAGAACGATCCACCAGGTTGTTTTTAGTCTCTATGTAATCAATAAATTCAGAAAATGTTCGATGAGTTTTTGCCTTATTTGATTTTGCCAAGCTGATCAAAAAACTGTTGCCGTTTATAAAGGCCAGATCTTCAAAGACATCAGTGACATCATCATTCACTTCTGTGATCAAATCAAACCATCTCCATTCTGATAAAGAAAATAATTTCTTCAAACTCGGAAAGCTTTCAAAAATGAGACGTCTCATCAATTTGACGTCGCAAGATTTATAAAAATAAAAATATTCCATCGAATACTTTTGAGGCATGATTCCTTTGCGCAATTGTTTTTCATGCTTCTCGTATCTTTTGATGTGACCACAATAACCTTCGGCCCTTGACTCATTAATGCCAAACGGTGCTAAAGTTTGATAGATTTTTAGCCATCGTGCATTCAGCACTGCTTCATCCAGAAACCAATTCTCTTCCAAATGAGCATCCAAATGATAAATGGCTGTCTGTAAATTCTTGAGCTTTTGGTGAAAGTCCAAACGCTCTTCTTGTTTCACCCCAGCAATGTCATATAATTCTGAAAATCTTCTGTATGAAAATAATTCTTCTATTTTCTGATCTAGGCTTACATCAACTGTGTGCATAAACTACGCTTATATTCTGGAAAAGATAAAAGTCTGCAATTTATACTTTTTTGAGAAAATCCTTTTGATATGCTGGGCTTTATATACTAATGACCAGCAGACACCGACAGATTGAGGGTGGAAGGAAGTAGTTCTGAATAAAATTCTTAAAAATGATTGCGACATCAAGCAACATTCATTATAAAACATGAATGACCAATCAAAGAAAGAAGTACCTGCCTTTCAAGAAAGGGGTTGCAGTCAACGGCAGGCACTTCGTTTCACAATAATTCTTCATGGAGTCAGCTTCAAGGGATTATAAACTGGGGCTACATTCAAAAAAAGTCTTTGTCTGTGTTTTTTGTAATTATGCTTTCATAGTGTAAAAAGGGGTCGTTTCACAGACAAAGACCGTGCTGATAAAAAGTTTAGTGGTTTTATGCAGTGGCACTGCGTCCTTACAATATTAATGGAGACGTAAAACTTTGTTTTTGGTCTCAAAAACCAAATACTGTTTGTTTTCCATTTATATATTGTTGCCTTACAAAAATAGATTGGATATGCCTAGAGCAAACAGGTTATTCAACTCATAATCGACTGGTAAACAACCCAAAAGAATACCGTTGATCAACGGTCTAGTCTGAAAAAGGTAGGCTACAAAACACTCATTTTTATTTAATAAATAAGTCATTTTTTTATCAATCTCAAGTCCTACGCTATTTAAACGTGGATTTCTACCGTCAAAGAACGGTACATCCATAGTGGAAAAGACCCATTTTTTCGAATTCATTGATAATCAGCTAATTTAGCTGCATCCTCCTCATGAATGCAATAAAATTATACTGTAAATTTATTTGATCAATACAGTGATTGAGTCGAGGTGATCAGGCAGGGGATCCGGATACTTCCCTTTGCCTCACCCGACGATTTAGCAGTGGTATAAATACAGAATTTTCATACCAAATAGAAAATACACTAGCTTCTTTTATAAATGCAAAAAATCTAAAACAATGAAAAAAACGCTGATCAGTACCCTTATGTTATTTACGACTTTGATGTTGATATCCTGCAAAGAGGAAAATCCCGACGACATCATTCTCAATTACAAAGACCAAAAATTGAAGGCTATCTCTGAAAGGACTGCCATGGACATGGCTAATGGATATCGTGAACTACATTTACCTGTGATCAATAGAAATTTAAATCTGGACGACACTAGATCTATGTGGTATGACCTGGAATCTTTTAAAAATTTGATTTGGCAAATGGAAATTGCTGCAAAAAAGGTTTACAAAGATGGCGACAAACCAGTACTTGGGATTAGAGTTTATTATGGCACTTTCCCAGAAAACATTGATGATTATAAAGATTTGGAAGGTCTTGGACCAGATTATGCGAGGACCCATGGACTCATGTTTGTTCCCACGTTTGATGATGAGGGCATTAATAGAAATTTCAACCCAATCCAAAATCAAAAAGATTTTGACGCAGATCCAAACAAAAAAGCTTTTGAACCAGCTAAAATGGTGTTCCAGCTTCCAAGCCCAACTTTCAAAATGTCTGATACCTTAGAGAATACTCCTAATACGGCATTGTATAATCAACCAATTGGCCAGTATTATATTTTAGATCATGGGATAAAATGTCCAGAAGCATGTCCTGGCGGTGAATGATTTTAAAAAATTAATGTAATTAATTATACAATTATAAATGGTTTACTGCTTGATTGATTAAATTGTGTTACTATTTGTTTTTCGCATAATTCATTGTTATGAAATGATGGATGTTTAATCTTATTTTTTTTACCAAACCCCAACTTAATTAAATGTTATATTGGTACTATAATTTTATTGCCATTTATATCCTCATTGCAGGGTTGCTTGGAGCGTGGAAATGGAATACGTTGGAAAAATCACATTGGAAACATTTTTCCATTTATCTCATCATCATTGGACTTGTCCAAACTTTGGGTATATTTTTAATCAAATATGATTTAAACAATGTCAATAATTTGATAGTAGATTATGGCGTCATTCCTTTTGAATTTTTTTTTATATATTATTTATACTACAAAGAAGCCGAAACAACATTTGCCAAAAATTTATCCATCATTAGTGCAATTGGTTATGTGCTTTCTTTTGCTATACAGTTGCTATTATTGAGATCAAAAAGTACCTACGCGTTTTTTTCTTTTTCTTATTTAATGGGTAACATTTTTCTCGCAAGTATTATTTTGACTTATTTTTGGAATCTCATACTTTCAAACAAAATATTGGATTTCAAAAAAGAAAGAATGTTTTGGGTGAGTTTTGGCATGTTGATTTTCTGGCTCGGCACCTTACCGTTTTTTGGACTTTACAACTACCTATTTTCAAATTTCCGCCCTATTTTTAGTTTCTATTACAAGATTATGTTTATATTGAATTACGTCATGTACTCATTTTTCATTTATAGTTTTATATGGATCAAAAAGAAGAACTCGTAATTTTCATCATTCTGATCTCTGTCGTATTGATGATATTGATCGGTGGTGTCATTGCTTTTCTTTACCAATATCGCAAAAGGCGGATCACACACATTGCTGAAATAACGGTACTTGATGAGCAACACAAACAAGCTTTGCTTACCGCACAAATCGACATTCAAAAAGAAACGATGATGGAAATTGGTAAGGAATTGCACGACAATGTTGGCCAAAAAGTGACCCTTGCTTCCATTTATTTGCAACAAATTCCTTACAAACACGAAGAGAATCCTGCATTGTCTAGCCAGATTACAGAAGTAAATGTGATGCTCAATGAATTGCTCACAGAATTAAGGCATTTATCAAAATCATTGGTAGAACAAGAAAATCTCACGGGTGATTTTTATAAAATTCTAAAAACTGAATTTACAAAAATAGAAAACCTTACACACCTAAAAATCAATTTTAAAAATGAATATAAAAAGATCGATCTTTGGACATTGAAGGAACGCAACGCCATTTTTCGGATTTTACAGGAATTCATTCAAAACAGTTTGAAGCATGGCAAAGCAAAATCCTTAGATATTGTGATTTCTGAGGAAGGTAAAAATGCAATCATCAAAGCCAAAGATGACGGCATCGGCTTTGATAAAGAGCAAGTGACAATGGGCATTGGCATTACCAACCTCAAAAGGAGAGCTCTGGATATTGGTGGTACTTTTTCTATAGATTCTACTCCGGGTATCGGGACCAATATAGAAGTAATGATTCCTCCAAAAGGAATTGAAATTTAATTCTTGAAAGTGAATTGTTTGCATCAAAAAACAAATTTTAAATAGATGAAGCATTCCATAGTTGTCGTTGATGATCACTTGCTGATAGCCAAAGCAATCAGCGCCATCATCAATCAATTTTCCAACTTTCATGTCATGTATGAAGTTGAAAACGGCAGCTTATTGGAGGAAAAATTTAAACTAAAGTCAAACATTCCAGAAATCATTCTCCTCGATATTTCCATGCCAGTTATGGACGGATTTGAAACAGCTATCTGGTTGCGTGAAAACTATCCGCAAGTTTTGGTCATGGCTTTATCTGTTCAGCATGACGAAACTTCTTTGCTCAGAATGGTTCGCAACGGTGCTAAGGGATACTTAGTCAAAAACACCCATCCGCGTCAATTGGAGGAAGCCCTAAATGCTTTGATTGAACATAAATTGTATTTTCCTGAATGGGCCAATAAAATGTTTCTCAACGCCATCAAAGGTGAAACCTCAGTCCATGATGAAGTCAAAATGAGCGAGCGAGAAACAGAATTTATGAAACATGTTTGTTCTGAAATGTCCTATAAGGAAATCTCAGAAATCATGTATTGTAGTCCTCGAACTGTAGAAGGATACCGAGATGCTTTGTTCGAAAAATTTGGGGTTCGCACTCGGGTTGGCCTTGCGGTTGTTGCCATTAAATTGGGAATTTGTAAAGTTTGAAAACCGGAAGACGGAAATCGGAAATCGGAGGACGGAAATCGGGGACCGGAATTTTGAAAAGCTGGTGGCTCAAAGCTCGCGGCAATTCACCAATGCTAAAAAAGACTACAAAAACCCATTTCTTATCTTTCTAATCAAAACATTGTACGTTTTCACTGCGCTGAAATACCTTTGACGAATATCAATCGAAAGAATATAAATCAACTTTTATGCAAAACATTGTTGTCTTTTGTGGTTCAAGCGCTGGAAATGATCCGCTATTTGAGAACCAAGCTAAACAATTGGGGCTAACTTTAGCTTTGAATGGCATCGGTTTGGTATACGGTGGGGCTAAGGTGGGCTTGATGGGAGCGGTGGCCAATGGAGCACTTGAAGGAGGTGGCAAGGTAATCGGAGTGCTTCCCAATTTCCTTCGCTCTAAAGAAATTGCACATCAAGGACTCACCCAACTCATTACTGTAGAAAGTATGCACGAACGCAAATTAAAAATGAGTGAGTTGTGCGATGGTGTGATTGCATTGCCTGGCGGTTTTGGCACACTAGAAGAATTTTTTGAAATGCTTACCTGGGCACAATTGGGTTTACACAAAAAACCAATGGGCATTTTGAATACTTCGGGTTACTTCGATCACCTCATAATTTTTCTCGACCACATGACGAGTTCGGGTCTTCTGAGATCGGAAAATCGCGCCATGATTTTGATTTCAGAAGATATCGACGACTTGCTTCTGCAAATGAAAAATTATCTTCCTCCAACGGTCGGTAAATGGATCGAAAAATCAAATACCTGATTAACAATATTTCTTCACTCAATCGCATTACAGACTTCGTCAGTTTTTCTATCTTCGCCCTATGAACATATTAGAAACATATATTATATCTAATGCAATTACTTTTGTAAAAAACGCTCATGCAGATGCTGAGGCTGGACATGACTGGCTGCACATTGAGCGGGTTTTGCATAATGCACTAAAAATTGGTGAACGGGAAAACGTCGATATGACAATCGTGATTTTGGCTGTTCTTTTACACGACATAGCCGATGCCAAATTCCACGATGGAGACGAGACAATAGGTCCAAGAAAAACCAGAGCTTATTTAGAATCTCAAAACATAGAACCAACAATCATTGATCACGTAGTGGCAATCGTTGAAAATATGTCCTATCGTAAAAGTCTGGGCCAATTGAGTTTTCAATCAAGGGAATTGGAAGTGGTGCAAGATGCGGATCGTTTGGATGCCATAGGTGCTATTGGTATTGCACGAGCATTTAGTTACGGTGGATTCAAAGGTCGACCATTTTATGATGAAGATCATGTCGCTTTGAGAAATATGACGCAAGAACAATATCAAAAATCTCAAGCAGCAACGATTAATCATTTCTATGAAAAGTTACTCCTTCTAAAGGATAAAATGAATACAGAAACCGGTCGTGAGATGGCACAAAATCGACACAACTTTATGCTGATGTATTTGGAACAATTCTATGAAGAAAGCGGTATTCAGCCATTAGGATAGACTCAAAACTATTGACTTGCACATTCCTCAAGATTTTAGAATGTCAATTTTAAAAGAATTTTCTAATTCTTGTTGTCTATATTTGAAATTCAAATTTTAAATCATGCCACAACCACAGCACAAATTTTACACTTCTGCTTGTCTATTTTTATGTTTGATAACCAGTTTATGGAACACCTCTCTTTATGGCCAAGTTCCTATTATACAAACAGATAAAGGTAAAGTTTCAGGATATACCGAAGATGGTTTGATGATTTTCAAAAGTATACCATTTGCAAAACCGCCGATGGGGTCATTGAGATGGAAAGCACCAGTGCCAGCAGAAGCTTGGACAGACACCTTAGAGTGTAAAGTTTTTGCAGCAAGTCCGATGCAAAACGACCCAAAACCATTTTATTGTTGGACTGAGGAATTCATTGCTCCGCCAGAACCTTTGAGCGAAGATTGTCTATACCTCAATGTTTGGACAAAAGATACTCAAAAGAAAAAACCTGTTGTCATGTGGATTTATGGTGGGGGCCTCAATTCCGGATCTGCCGCGTGTGATATTTATGATGGAGCAAATTATGCTAAAGAGGACGTCGTCTTTGTAAGTATCAATTATCGGGTGAATATTTTCGGTTTTTTTGCACACGAGGATTTAACCAAAGAGGGCAGTGGCAAAGGTGTTTGTAATTTTGGACTTTTGGATCAAGTTGCCGCACTTCAGTGGATAAAGCAAAACATTGCAGCTTTTGGCGGTGACCCTGGTAATGTTACCATCATCGGTCAATCAGCGGGCTCATTTTCTGTCCATGCATTGGTTGCATCGCCTTTAGCGAAAGGTTTATTCCACAAGGCCATAGGTCATAGTGGCGGACTTTTGGGAACTGGCAGAGGTACTCCACTCTCTGTTGCTGAGGCCAATGGTAAGAAATTGACAGACCAAGTGGGTATGAGTGTAAATCAAATGCGACAAATACATGGTTCTGACTTACTCAAGTTGGTAGGAAAATACAATCCACCTTATACTCCAGTTTTGGATGGATATATGTTGCCAGAAAACTTGGAAGATCATTTCAAAGCGGGTAAACACAATGATGTACCCATGTTGGCTGGTTGGGTAACAGGTGATGGAAGTTTGGGAAATGCCCCAAAAATTACTACAACTGAATACACTGCAAATAGTGTGAAAAATTATGGGGAAAAGTCAGCAGCACACCTCAAACTATTTCCAGGAAAAACAGACGAAGAAGCGCTTTCTTCGATGATCAAATTGAGGATGATTGGATTTGCAGTATTACCCGCCATTCTGGTCGCTGAAGCCAATGACAGTCCTGTTTTTATTTATGAATTTGATCATGTTCCAACTGACAAACCAGGATTTCCAAATTACGGAGCTTTCCACACTGCGGAGGTGCCTTTTGCTTTGCATACCTTACACACATGGGATCGACCATGGAAACAAACGGACTTTCAAATGCAGGATATCATGAGTACTTATTGGATCAATTTTATCAAATCCGGTGATCCCAATGGTAAAGGTCTTGCTAAGTGGAAGGCTTATGATTTGAAGAAGAAAAATGTCTTACAGCTCAACACCAAACCAAAGGGGATAGCAAAATTACATGCTGATAAAATCGACTTTTTGAGAAAGTAAATGATGGTGTTGAAATGCCTTGTGGACTGCGAACCTTAGTTCGCTGCAAGAAATTTCCAGCCAAATCAATTTTCCTATCTGCAAATTATTGCCATATCCCATCAATTCACACAGAGGAACAGACATTCATCAACCAGAATGCCCGGTGGACTGCGAACTTCAGTTCGCTGTAAGAAATAGGCAAGTTTACAGCCAAATCAAATTGGCTTTCAACAAAGCATTCTTTAGCGTTTAATTACCACATCCATCAGCAAGACACATTAACATTAACATTTATGGTGTTTAAAATGGATCGTTCCTATGGAACTCAACTTACTTGTTTCTTTATCACCCAGGATTGAAATCCTGGGCTAAGATATGTATCGAGGCGCTGCCTCTGATTATACAATTACCGGTGCACTGCGAACTTTAATTCATTTAAAAACATACAGTCATTTTCAAATTGCTTCAATTTACAGATAGCAGAATGCCAGGTGGACTGCGAACTTCAGTTCGCTGTAAGAATTTTTAAGCAAATAAATTTGGCACCATCAATTCTTTCTAATAAAGTAATTTGCCATAAAGAATCCATGAGACAATTATATTTCAAAAAAATCTTACTTCTGGTTAAAAAAAAATTGCAGATATTTGTAAAATCAAATTTTAATTGACATGAAAGAATACGCCACTGTTCTTTTGTACGCCATACCTTTTTTCATTGTCCTTATCGCCATTGAATTCCTGATAGGTCGGGCAAAAGGAGTACAAACCTACCGAGGTTTTGATACCATTTCTAGTCTCAGCTCTGGAATGACCAACACCTTGAAAGAAGTATTGGGCTTATCCATTGTCATCATTTCTTATCGTTGGATTTATGAACATGTGGCACTTTATGAGGTGGAGGCAAAGTGGTGGATTTATGTGATATGTTTTATTGGGCTTGACTTCGCGGGATATTGGGCCCATAGATTTGAACATGTCATCAATATTTTTTGGAATAGACACATTGTACACCACAGCAGTGAAGAGTTTAACTTGGCTTGCGCACTAAGGCAACCAATATCCAACGTGGTCGCGTTGTTTACTTTTTTATTGTTACCTACAGCACTTTTGGGTGTTCCGCCAAAAGTCATCGCAGTGATTGCCCCCTTACATTTATTTGCTCAATTTTGGTATCACACCCGGTTGATCAACAAACTTGGATTTTTAGAACACATCATTGTTACTCCTTCACATCATCGTGTGCATCACGCAATCAATGATGTTTATTTGGATAAAAACTATGGTCAAATTTTCATTGTTTGGGACAAATGGTTTGGTACTTTTCAGGAAGAGCTGTCAGAAGTTACTCCAGTTTATGGCGTGAAAAGAGCTGTAAAAACTTGGAACCCTATTTTGATCAATTATCAACATCTATGGCTTTTGATAAAAGATGCTTTCAGAACTCAACGATGGAAAGATAAATTGCAAATCTGGTTTAAACCAACGGGGTGGAGACCTGAGGATGTGTCAAAAAAGTACCCAGTAGAAAGTATTGCTGACCCATTTAGTTATGAGAAGTACCAAACTCCTTCAAGACCTATTCTAAGCATTTGGGCATGGTTGCAATTGACCATCAATTTGTTGTTGATGCTGCACATGATGTATATTATTGCAGACATTACGATCTACCAACTTTTCCAATACGGCTTGTTTTTGTTTGTTTCAATTTACGGTTACACCGCTTTGATGGATCATAGTAAGCAGGCAATTGTCGCTGAAATCTTCAAAATGGGCATTGTTATTTCGATCATTTATATGCAGGGTACTTGGTTTGGAATTGCAGCTTTTGTTATTATTTCATACTCTTTAATAAGTGTTTTATCGAGTTGTTATTTTCTTTTGTTTCAGAATAACCACGTATAAATGTTTACTAGAATAATGAAATTTAAATATGTTTAAATTGAAAAGAAATTATTCACTTATTTTTGTTTGAAATCTAGAAAATAATGAGATCCATAACCATTGATATTATTAATGAAAAGGCAATCAGGCTCTTAGAAGATCTTGAACTTATGCAACTTATTCGTTTGCATAAGGATGATTTAAAAAAGTCAAAAAAAGTAAATTGGTCTAAAGAATACAAAGGTATGATGACAAAAGAATCTAAAACCAAAGTAGACAATCAGTTGAGAAACTTGCGCAATGGATGAGATTAAATTATTTGCCAAAAACCTGAAAAAATATAATGTATTACTACCAGACGCAATAATAGCCCCTGCTACGGCACTTACATATAATATGGTATTGTTTCGAGAAACACTTCAGATTTCAGTAAGATAACTGCTATTGAAATTATTGATCCATTTATATTGGATCCATTATAATATAATTAACTAGTAATTCTAGTCACCATAATCTTATCTACCCTTTGCCCATCCTTATCAATCACTTCCAATTGAAAATTATCCAAAATAACTTTTGCTCCCACGTTTGGCAATTCGTTGTGAATGTGCATAAATAGGCCTGCAAGTGTATTGTATGATCCATCAATTTCCTCATCTACATTGATGGAAAAATATTTTATAAATTCCATAACTGGATACTGTCCGTCAACCAGCCAACTTTGAGGATCTCTTTGTACTATTTCGTATTCATCCTGATCACTTTCCGTTACATCTCCAATGAGTGCATCCACTACATCGTCCATAGTAACGATGCCGGTGGTACTTCCATATTCATCCACGATGATTCCATAATGCATTCTTTGTTCCTTAAATAATTCCAAAACTTTATAAGCACTGGTCGTTTCATTGAGGAATATCGGAGTTTTTAAATAGTTTTTTATTTGAAAATCAACCTCTATTTGGGGAACAAATAAATCCTTCAATAAAACGATTCCAACCACTTTATCCAAGTCATTATTTTTACATACTGGATAGGCAGAGTGTTTTTCCTCATTAATTTTTGCCCTAATATTTTCCCACGATTCTTTCAAATCAAAATAAACAATTTCACTTCGATGTGTAAAAAGTGAATTCACTTTTCGGTCTCCAAATTCAAAAACACGTTCTACGATGTTTTGCTCTATGTCTGCAATTTCACCGTCTTCAGCACTTTCCTTGATGATGGATTTAATTTCTTCCTCAGAAACTTTGCTTCCTCGTACTTTTTTGATGCCCAGAATACGCAACAACAAATCATTGGATTGTGTCAAAAGCCACACAAAGGGTGAGGTTATTTTTGAAAGTAGTCGCATGGGTTTCGCCAGAAAGATGGCTATGGTTTCTGGAAAAGTCATACCCAATCTTTTGGGAAGCAATTCTCCAAGAAGAATAGAGAGATAAGTTACAAAAACAACAATGATACCAACAGCCATATTTCCTGCATAAGGCCTCAACACCTCAAATTGGTTGAGAAAATCGGCAACATCCGATGTTAATTTTTCTCCACTATAAACACCCAGCAAAATACCTATCAAAGTAATACCTATCTGCACTGTTGATAGAAACTTAGTGGGGTTTTCTGATAATTCTAAGGCTGTTTTTGCCCCAGAAATACCTTTCTTTATGGCACTTTCCAATTTAAACTTTCGAGAAGAAACCAATGACATTTCTGCCATTGAAAAAATGCCATTGAGTAGGACCAAACCTATAATGATGAGTATTTCCATATGAAAATTGTAACGTTGTAAGTTTGCGCGTATGATTTAATCAAAGGTAAAGATAGTCGTTTTTTGGTTTCTGTCTGAAACAGCCGAATCCTTGATTGGTTTTTTTATCATAAAAGGTTCAATAATGGTACTTGTTTGATTGGACACTTTTGGAATATTATGATAAAAATAAAAAACCAAGTTCTTTAGCCCAATTCTAGGTTGAGCTACTTAATTTACATTTCAAAATTTAATAATTTAGACACCAGAATTTAACAATGCTATCATGTCTATAAGTCAAATAAATCCATAACTTTATCCCATTCACCAACCTCAAAAAACAAAACACCATGCCTTGGTACAACGACCTCAGACCCACAACCGACGACAATAGACAATCATTTGGTCAAACTTTTCCTTTCTTGGATAACACAGAGCGAGCTAAAATCATTCGTAATTTATTGCGCTTGAGAAAAGACTTGGCATCCATCACTGCAAATAAAAATGCAGATCAAAATGTTCTGATAGCTACTTGGAATCTCAAAGAGTTTGGCCACATCACCAAAAGACTACCAGAATCCTATTTTTACATCGCAGAGATTCTGAGTAAGTTTGATTTAATTGCCATTCAAGAAATTAAAACAAGTCTGAAAGATCTCCAGATTTTGATGAGATTACTAGGTGCCGATTGGAGCTACCTTGTCAACGATATCACTGGCGGGTCTGCCGGTAATTCAGAAAGTTTTGCATACATCTTCAACAATAAAAGAGTGCAACCTACTGGTCTTGCTGGTGAAATTGTGCTATGGGATGAAATATCGCAAAATCTGACCATCAAACAATTGATGCGAACTCCCTACATCACTGGTTTTAAAGCTGGGTGGAAATCTTTTGCAATCATCAATATACATCTCAAACCAAGCAATAATGCACCCAATGTTGCAATAAGAAAAGAAGAAATTACAGCTTTGACCGATATCATAGAAATGAGGCTGAAAAACAAAACCATGTGGACAGAAAACCTCATGCTGATGGGAGATTTCAATTTATATCATGACAATACAGACATTATTGACGTAATAACGAGTAAAGGATTTTTGGAATTGGCACATCTCAAAGGTCAACCAACCAATGTGAGTGGCACCGAAGCATATGACAAGGTTTTTTATCTCAAAAATAAATATTTTGACCTAGTTTCACCCACAGGTTTGAATACTGGCGGCATTTTCAAGTTTTTTGATTCTGTATTTCGATTGGATGAAGATTGGGACGCATACAAAGATCAAATGTTGGCTCACAAGGAAGACCCTTCCACTTTAGTTACAGACGATGACTTCAAGAAATATTTCAAAAACCATTGGCGGATCAGACAGATTTCTGACCATTTACCTGTTTGGTTATCTATGGCTATTGATTCTTCAGATGAATTCCTGGAGGAGAAGCTGGTGGAGAATTTAGTCTAGAGGGGAGAATTTTATTCGTTTTAAAATTATTTAATTTCCTTGTGCCATGGACTGGACAATTGGAAAGGGCAAAATGAAACTAATAGATAGAATCATGGTTATACATAAAGGATGCCTTCAAATTTGTTTTATGGTAATTTTGGGCAGAACTGAAAATCCATCATCAATAAAATGTTAGAAGGCATTATATTTTACGCCTCTACGATATAACTTTACATTTTTTCCGAATTTGACATAATATGACAAACGCAGATTTCAAACCCTTTGATTTACAATGTTACACCAAACTCTACGAAAAATTTCAATACCTTTTTGAGGAAGAATTGATCAACGAAATATGTATGTATGGCAAATCATCCCGATTTCCTGCAGATCAAATAATCATTGACATAGGAGATAAAATCAAACAAATGCCTTTGGTCATAACCGGTTCGGTGCGCATTATGACTGAGGACGAAGAAGGTAGGGAGTTGCTTTTGTATTATTTGGAATTGGGTGACACTTGTGCAATGACGCTCAATTGTTGCTCAAGGTCAGCTAAAAGTAACATCAGGGCTGTGACTGAAGAGCCTTGTGAAATGTTGATGGTCCCTATCGAATACATGGACGTTTGGATGGTCAAATACAAGTCCTGGAGAAATTTCGTTTTGGAAAGTTATAATACAAGGCTCAATGAAATGTTGGAAGCTATTGATTCACTTGCGTTCCACAATATGGAAGAAAGGATCATCAAATACCTAAAGGACAGGGCCATGGTTTTGGGTGATGACACCCTCAAAATCACTCATTATCAAATTGCAAGGGACCTCAATTCCTCAAGAGTGGTCATTTCTCGGATTATGAAAAAATTGGAGGATAATGGGCAGGTTACTCAGAGTAGGAATATGATCAAGGTGGTGATGTAGGGACATCGGAAATTCGGAAAACGGAAATCGTATAAATGCCTTTGGCGCAATTCCCTTCGGGAGCAATTTGGCAATGGGCAATGGGGAAATAGGCAATGCCTTTGGCTCAATTCCTTTTGGGAGCAATTTAGCATCAGGCAATTTGGCAAGGGGCTGTTACAATACCCGTTGTACAAACGCAAGGCCTTGCGTCTCTCCACCTTTATTGTTGCCACGGCATTTGTCGCTGCAATATTTGACATCTTGCCAATTCTTTTCCCATTTCTTCCGCCAGGTAAAAGGCCTATTACATACTGAACACATTTTAGTAGGGAGATTTTCCTTTTTTACTTGTTTCATTTATAATTTGTCATTTTTTAAGACTTAAAAACTCCCGTTTTGGATCATTTATTGATCGATCTCCTTTTGCTTATCTTATTCTGACTGATGGTACGTTGCAAATTGCATTGAAACCTAAGGATGCCATCTACTCTTTTTTGGAGGTGTTTTTGACTTACGCCACTGTGTACGCGTTTTCTCCAAAGTTCAAAACTAGACCTTTTTAATTCTATTCTCATGATATCCACTACCTGAGATTCACTCAATGAAAATTGCGCTTTCAAGGCTTCAAAAGGGGTGCGATCTTCCCAAGCCATTTCAATGATCCTATCAATGTCTTTTTGATCCAATTTTTGTAAGCTCATATGCTTTCGAATGGTGAAATCAACTAACAAGAGATTTCGGAAAACGTTTGTGAATGTGGGACGAAATTCAAAACAGGATAAACAATAACCCAACTTAGGTTACAAAATGATGGCCAAATTCTATATCCATTTTTGGTATAATTTCGCAAAGATGTCCATAAACTATACTTAAATCCTGTCATAAAACCTTGACTCGTAGGCATTCGATGACAATTTGGCACTCCTTTTCATCGTGGCACATGCTTTGCCACCATGGCTTTATAAATCAAACATTAGACAAATGGCAAAAGGACATATTTCTGTACAAGCGGAAAACATATTTCCGATCATCAAAAAGTTTTTATATTCTGACCAGGAAATCTTTCTCAGAGAGCTGGTATCCAATGCCGTAGATGCGACAACCAAGATAAAGACGCTCGCAGCAATAGGCGATTTAAAAGGCGAATTGGGGGATACCACCATCAATATACACATTGACAACGACGCCAAAACCTTGACCATTTCTGACAAGGGCATTGGAATGACAGAACATGAAGTTGAAAAATACCTCAATCAGGTTGCATTCTCATCAGCTGAAGAATTTTTGGAGAAATACAAAAACCAAGCTTCTTCCATCATCGGACATTTTGGACTTGGATTCTATTCTGCTTTTATGGTTGCTTCCAAAGTAGAGGTAGTCACAAAGTCTTACCAAGAAGATGCACCTGCTGTAAGGTGGATTTGTGACGGTAATCCTGAATACGAAATTGAGGCTGCTGAAAAATCTGAAAGAGGTACAGACATCATCTTACACATCGCAGATGATAGTCACGATTATCTAGAAAAAGAAAGAATTGAAGAGCTGCTTCACAAATATTGTAAGTTTCTTCCTGTAGAGATTCAGTTTGGAACCAAAACACACACTGAATACGAAGGTGAAGGCGAAGACCAAAAGGAAATTAAAACAGAAATCCCCAATATTGTCAATAATCCTAATCCACTTTGGAAAAAAAGACCAGCTGATCTAACTGAAGAAGATTACAAAAGCTTTTACAAAGAGCTTTATCCAATGAGCCAACCACCGCTTTTCTGGATCCACCTCAATATCGATTATCCTTTTAATCTCACAGGTGTATTGTATTTCCCTAAACTCAATAATACGCTTGAGATTCAAAGAAATAAAATACAACTCTATAGCAATCAAGTATTTGTAACGGATGAAGTAAAAGATATCGTTCCAGAGTTTCTTACTCTTTTACACGGGGTGATTGATTCCCCAGACATTCCTCTAAACGTATCTAGGTCGTACCTACAGGCAGATGCCAATGTAAAGAAAATCACTTCTTACATTACCAAAAAGGTCGCAGAAAAATTCGAGTCTATGTTCAAAGCGGATCGACCAACATTCGAAGAAAGGTGGAATGAAACTGGAGTATTTGTAAAATATGGTATGATCAGTGATGAAAAATTCAGTGAAAAGGCCATGAATTTTGCTCTACTCAAAGATACAGACTCCAAAAAGTATACCATTGAAGAGTATAAGGAACTCATCAAGGATACGCAAAAAGATAAATACGATCGGTTGGTCAGCATCTATACAACTCAACCAAAGGATCAGTATACTTACGTGCAAGCAGCCAAAAATCAAGGATACAATGTTTTGGTTTTTGATACACCAATCGACAATCACTTCATGCAACACCTGGAGTATAAAGGTGAGAAAATGACATTTGTAAGGGTTGACTCTGAAACGGTCGATAACTTAGTGCAGAAGGATGAGAAAAGAGAATCTGTCTTATCTGAAACGGAACAAGAATCTGTCAAGGCTATTTTCACTAAATCCATCAGCAATCTACAAGGTGGCAGTATTGAATTGAAGGCATTGTCGCCTGAAGATAATCCTGTGTTGATAACCAAACCTGAGTTTATGCGTAGGATGAAAGAAATGCAGATGATGCAAGGTATGGACTTGGGAGACATGGGTGACATGCACAATGTGGTGGTCAATACCAATCACCCATTGATTGCTCAAAAATTAGTGGGAATGGGTGAAGATCAACAAAAAGATATGGTTGATTACTTACACAAACTGGCTTTACTCAACCAAAATATGCTGAATGGTGAAGACCTTGCAAATTTTGTAAAAACGAGTTTGGATAAATTGAAATAGTTCTTTTACAGAATTCATAAAAAAGGCTTGCAGATTTTGCAGGCCTTTTTTGTTGGTATCTATTGTTTATGAGAAAAATGTGAATGGTGAATGGTGAATGGGGGGATGTGAGATGTGAAAAGTAAAATGTCAGATGGAACCACTCGTTGTGTCAGGGCATGCCCTGGATTCTTAGGTAAAATATGAAATTGTGAAATGTGAAAATAGATTTGTTGAGCTTCGGCACGCCATTGCTTCACAGGATAAATATTGATTGCCTGCACCTGCTGTGAAGGACTGTTTACCAGCCTGGACCTCAGGTTTGTCGATTTATTAATGAGGTAATTTTAAAGCCTTTTCGTCGTGAAATTTGGCAAACTATATAAATCTATTACTCGCCAAATGCATGAAAAAAAGTATAGATTTGGCGAATTATAAATAATTATATCTCGCCAAAAGTGTAAAAAAAATATAGATTTGGCTGGCTATAAATAAATAACTGTCGCCAAAAGCGGAATGATTTTTTGATTAGGCGCTCAACAATAAGATGTAATTGCTCAAAAAACTGTGCAAGACTCAAGCTACATCGTGTTTTCTCCAATAAAGAAAAATAACAACAATACACATCAAAATGCTAAATATTTCAAAAGCATGGCGCAAGTTTGATTCAAAATCAAAATAATAGGTTGAGAAAATACCAGCTATGAATAAGAACCTCAACTTTACTTCTTTACCTTGAGATTTCAAAAAGTTGTCAAATAAAAGCAAATACAAAGTGGAAATCCAGCCAAAAGCAAGGAAGAGCAAACTTGGTTCGTCCATGATTAATATAGGAATGAATAAAATTCCTATGATAACTAAAAATAAATAATTTATACGTTTTTCATCTTTCATAGCTCTAAAATAATAACCAAATATAACTATTAAATTTTATGTAGTCAATTAAATTATATGCAGCCATTTTATAATTGGTCTTTATTGCCCTTTGAAATGAACAGCATTGTCCAATTGAACTCTAAAAAAATTGGGTTGAGGGTGCATTTCAATAAAAAAAGAATGCTTTTAACGCTTTCTTGACATAACTTCTTTAGAAGGCATACGTCTTCAATCTCATCTATATTATATTTGCGCAAAATTTGAAATATCACAAAATGAACAAATACTCTTTCTTTTTGCTTTTCATGGTGATCTTCCATGTTACATCTATTTCACAAACAAATAAACAAAAAATGGATCAAGACTTTTTGGCCAACCAGGCTGATGGCATTTATGCAAAATTCGAAACCAATAAAGGAGATATATTCACCAAATTGGAATACAAACTTACTCCAATGACGGTTGCCAATTTTATTGGTTTGGCAGATGGCTCAATGGCCAACGGCTCAAAACCAGCAGGCACGCCATTCTACAATGGCTTGAAATTTCACAGAGTCATTCCAAATTTCATGATTCAAGGGGGTTGCCCACTCGGCACTGGTACTGGAAATCCAGGTTATAAATTTGAAGATGAATTTGTTGACAGCCTCAAACACAATGCACCAGGCATTTTGAGTATGGCCAATTCTGGACCAGCTACCAATGGTTCTCAATTTTTCATCACTCACGTGCCTACTCCATGGTTGGACGGAAAACACACTGTTTTTGGCCACGTAGTTGAAGGACAGGATATAGTGAATGCCATCGTTCAAAATGATACTTTAAAAAGTTTGACTATTTTAAGAAAAGGCGCTGAAGCAATGGCATTTAATGCTACGGCAAAGTTTGCTGAAGAAAAAGCCAATTTGGTTGCCAAAGCTGCTGCCAAAGAAGCTGAACTGAAAGCTGCTGCTGAAAAATTGACAAAAGAATTTAACAATACAACTCCTAGTGGATTGAAATACATCGTGGTTACAGAGGGTCTTGGAACGAAACCAACGGGAGAAAGTAATTGCACGGTACATTATACAGGTAAATTCCTTGATGGCAGAACTTTTGATAGCAGCGTAGACAGAGGTACTCCTATAGATTTCAACCTCAATCAAGTAATAAAAGGTTGGTCAGAAGGCTTACAATTAATGCCTGAAGGAAGTAAATTCAAATTTTACATTCCTTATCAACTTGCATATGGCGAGCGTGGATACCCTGGAGCTATTCCACCAAAAAGCGATTTGATCTTTGAAGTAGAATTGATCAAAGTAAATAAATAAACATAATAGGAAATGATTTTAGTTTTCTAGAATCATTTCTGAAACAGCTTTTATCCAGGCGGGGTCATCATTCAAACTGGCGACCAAGTCGAGGGCTTCACCTCCTGCCTGGATAAATTCTTCTTTGTATTCATAGCCTATTTCTATGGTTGTTTCCAGACAATCTGCAACGAATGCAGGGCTAAAAACCAATATTTTCTTAGCCCCACCGTGTTGTAAATGTTCTATCGTTTCACTGGTGTATGGCTGCGCCCATGGATCCTTTCCCAATCTAGATTGAAAACAGATGGTAAAATCTGAACGCTGTAAGCCCAATTTTCCAGCGATGGCAAAAGAAGTTTGATGACATTGCGCAGAGTAACAGTATTTATTATTTTCTGTAACCACACTGCAGCAATTTTCTACCTTCAGACAGTGAGCTTTGCTCGGATCTCCCTTCCTCAATTGTCTTTGCGGTAATCCGTGATAACTGAATAGAATGTGATCATAACTCTTCACATCATAAACTTTTGCATGATTTACAATCACGTCAATCATCCTGGAATCAGTTGGGTATGAATTGACAAATTTGATTTCTGGAATGAGATCATAATTTCTCAAAATACGCATAACTTCATCGTGAATGGACCCTGTTGTTGCCGAAGCGTACTGCGGAAAAAGTGGGAAAACGATGATCTTATCTACTTTATCTTTTAAAATGAGTTTATTTACTGCAAGTTCCAGAGATGGAGATTGATAACGCATAGCTAGTTCTATCACATAACTTGAACCCAACTGCTCTTGAACACCCTTTTGTAAAGCATATCCATGATATTTAATTGGGCTGCCCTCTTTGGTCCATAAACGTTTGTACAATTTGGCCGAGCTACCAGATCTAAATGGTGCAATGATGCCTCTCACTAATAAGTTTCTCGCTAACCAAGAAATGTCGATCACCCTTCTGTCTAATAAAAATTGTTTTAAATATCTATAAACTGCCGACCTTTCGGGCCCATCCGGCGTTCCTAGATTCACAAGCAATACACCAATCTTCATATTTCTCTGCTTAATGCAATTATCAATTCATCTGTCTTGGAAAAATCCTTCCAATTCTATATTTACGGCAAACATACAAATACAATAATTGTTGCACGGGATGTACAGGTGGAAAGTTTATATGGAGAAACGCAAGGCTTGACAGTTGACCATTGAGCGCCACGAATTCACGAATTGCTTTCAGCCATCAGATATCAGCATTTAGTACATCAAAAGAAAAAAATATCGTGCCGTAAGTACGAACCCTTTTCATACCTCATCAATGCTGAAAACTGACCACTGAAAACTGAAAATGGCCATAAATAAAAAGAGACTATGCTGTTAAAACATAGTCTCTTTTGAAAGATTTATTATCAGACCTTCTATTGAAGGGTGATTACTTCGCTTTTGGTTTAGGCCCTGGTTTACCCTTTGCTACCGTTGGTTTAGCAGTTGCCGTTGCCTTTGGCTTTGGACCTGGTTTTCCTTTTGCTGCTGGCGCTTTTGGTTCTGCTACTGCTGATGTTGTCGTTTCAACTGCTGCTGCCTTTGGTTTTGGACCTCTTTTTCCCTTTGGTGCTGCTGGAGCTGTGGTCGTTGCCTTCGGCTTTGGACCTGGTTTTCCTTTTGCTGCTGGTGCAACTGGTTCTGCTACTGCTAATGTTGTAGTTTCAACTGCTGCTGCCTTTGGTTTTGGACCTCTTTTTCCCTTTGGTGCTGCCGGAGCTGCGGTCGTTGCCTTTGGCTTTGGACCTGGCTTGCCTTTTGCTGCTGGTGCAATTGGTTCTGCTACTGCTTCAGTAACAATTGGTTCAGCAGTA
>JAKQLF010000180.1 GCA_029567325.1 Bacteroidota bacterium
CCATTTTGAGTTGTAATTTGTACACCACTTGCACGTCCCGCCAACTGATCTGCGAATGTTGGTGTTACGAATCCAGAAATAGTTGCTCCTTCAATTTTTGAAATAGATGAAGTGATGTCACTTTTACGTTGGACACCATAGCCAATCACTACTACCTCATCCAAAAGTTTACCTTCTGCCATTACAATGTCAATGACTGAAAGATCTCCAATTGCTTTTTCAATAGTTTCATATCCAGTGTAGCTAAATATCAAAGTTTCTACACCTGCTGGAACTTCCAAGGTAAAACCGCCATCAATGTCAGTAATTGTTCCGACACCAGCTGCTTCCTTAGCAAAAACATTGGCTCCAATCAATGCTTGCCCTGAAGTTTCGGTAACCTTGCCCGTGATTGTCCTTTGGCCATAAATACTCATTTGCGCCAAAAAACAGGAAAAATAATAGTAAGATTCGCTTCATTATAAAAAATTTGGTTTAATAATTATGTTAGAGAAAATTGCATTAGCGAATAAACTTGTGGTGGTTTGCGGTTAACATAATAATAACACTTGATTCTCTCATACAACTATTTTGCTTTCAATTTCGCTGCTTCAAACATAAAAGATTTTTAAACTCTATTCTTCAAAGTCCTTCTTTTAGTTCTGTTAGAGAATATCACGACGCAATTATATAGAATTATATTCCGATTATCACTTTTTTATAAAAAGAAATTTAACTCCAAGTAAATAGTATTTTTATTACCATAAAATTATTGATATTCTAACAATATCTTAATACTCATTACAAAAGTGTTAAAGAACATCCATACAAAAGTGAAGCAAAAATGTTTGCACGAAATAGTAATAAAAATAATTTTTTTTTGGAATTGAGATTTTACTGGTCTTGGCCGTCTTTGAATGGAGATCTGATGATAAATTGATCGTCTGGTTTGAAAGCGCTAAAAATAGGGCCAAAAAACTTGTTTGTTATTGAATTGGTGTGAAGAAACAAACATGACATTTCATGGGGAACTGCACCTACCGTAGTTTTTATTTCTATAGCTGTGCGAGACAATATAATTTGCTTTTGATGGTGGACTATACCGATTTCTACTATTTTATAAAGCATATTGAGGTAAATCTGTTTTTCATGGTTTTCTTCTTGATTATAGCCTAGAAAATGAGCTTGCAAGTGATCATAATTATCAACACAAGAATAGAATGCCATCATAGTGTTGTTTTGATCAAAATAACCATACACTAAAAAACGGTCACCCAAAGCTTGTTTGAGCTTAAAGAAATAATCTGGAGGTAAGGTAAACAGATTGAAAACCGCAGTGGCTGAAATACCCAAATACAGTTCGTGCATGTGATTCATGTACTGTGCTAAATCGTCAAGACTAAGTTCTTTAAAGGTAAGTCCTTCAGACTTTTTGAGGGCACGGCGATAACGCACTCTATATTTGGCTTTAAACGCCTCTAAGTAATCTTCAAAAGTATGCCATTCATCATTCAGATGAAGTATCATATTGGGTTGAACTGCAAACTTGTGGAAACCAGAGGCTTCCAACTGAATCGGAACTTGGTTATTATAAAAGTCTTTGGCAAGTATTGCAGAGGGCTCAATTTGTTTTTCAACTTTCAAATATTGAAGCATTTTTATCTGAAATTCTTTCCAGTCAAATTTATGACTTGAAGGGCTGACTGCACAACAACCATAATTGCCCGTCAATAATAAATTACCAAGAACCAAGGTGTCAAAATCGACAAAACTACTTACCCAATTTTTAAGATTTAATTTGGCTTCTTTTGATTCTGCAGGCAAAGCAGATTTTAGATTGAAATGCCTCAGTTGAAAATATAAAACACCGACGCAAATACCATTTAATTCATGCAGCACATAGAAAGGCTTCATCTTTAACTCGGGCATATTTTCGATGGCGTGCAGAAAAGGGACTGACAAAAAGACGTCTGCGTAAGCAAATTCTTTCCATTTATCAGCAACAGAGGCTATTTCTTCTGATACAATAAACTGATTATCACCAATTTGAAAGGAATTGGTCTTATCTTTCACCTGAGCGATGTCCGTTTTTAAAATGCATTTCACTTATGTATAACGTTGTTTTGGAAAATTAGTTAACATCCAATGTATCAACAGCCGTATTGGTGATGTCAATCTTGAGAAAATTCTTGACAACATCTTCCGCAAAATAGGTTTCCTTCCAATTTTGAACCCTAGTATTTGACTGCCCTTTATAATTTGAAAACCAGGTATCAATAATTTGCTTGATGGGATATCTATTCAACATAAATTCTTGAAAACCCTCCCTAGGCATGATCATTTGATTTTTATCTTCAGGCAACGCAAAAACAAAAGGTCTCACTGTTTTTTCATTGTCTCTTACTTCAAAATATCCATACGGAAATACATAAGTAGAATCCCCTTCTATTGGTTTGGCCATGATCAAAACATCCAGTGTATCACCAACTCCATTTACCAAGATTGCATGATTTAGGGGAAGAGGTAGAAAAGCATTGTTTTCAAATAGCTCACCACTCTTACTCACCATAAATACTTTTGCACCAAAATGAGGTCCACTTTTCCCAGAAACAGAAATACCATCTACCGACTTTTTACATCCCATAAAGACGGAGATCAATGCAACTATTGAAAAAAGTGATACCGATTTTATGGACATTATGCCAATTTAGGTTATTTGTTTATTCCAATACTTCTGGCGCCATACCCATGCTGCTAAAACCTCCATCATGGTATAGGTTTTGCATGGTGACCATTCTTGTCAAATCTGAAAACATGGTTATACAATAGTCTGCGCAAGCTTCTGCACTTGCATTTCCCAAAGGAGACATTTTATCAGCATAGCCAAAGAAATCGGAGAATCCTTTTACTCCACTTCCAGCTGTGGTCATGGTAGGTGATTGAGAAATAGTATTAACTCTCACATGTGCTTTCTTTGCCCAGTGGTAACCAAAACTTCTAGCAAAACTTTCCAATAGTGCTTTTGACTCGGCCATTTCGCTGTAGTCTGGAAAAGTTCTTTGTGCTGCAATATAAGTTAATGCCACTATACTTCCCCAATCAGACATTGCATCCATTTTCATGGCTGATTGCATCAATTTATGAAAAGAAATAGCAGAAATATCAAAAGTTTTGAGCATCCATTCATAATTAAGATCTGTGTATTCTTTCTTTTTTCTCACATTGAGACTCATACCAATGGAGTGCAAGATAAAGTCAATCTTTCCACCAAAAATTTCCATAGATTCCTTCAACAAATTTTCAAGATCTTCTACAGATGTGGCGTCAGCAGGTATCACTTTAGTATTCAATTTTTCAGCCAATTCATTGATTGCGCCCATTCTCAATGCTACAGGTGCATTGGTCAATACGATTTCAGCACCGTGTTCAACACATTTCTCTGCTACTTTCCATGCAATTGAATTGGGATCCAATGCGCCAAATACTATACCCTTTTTACCTTTCAAAATTCCTGATGACATATTTCTATTGTATTGATTGAAGCTGCAAATATATGTTTTTAATGAATGCTTGGTAAACCAGATGCAAATCATTATCCACATTATTATTTGTTATGAGCATCTTTAGAACAATCTGATAAGTTTGCGCGCAAGCCTGATAAGAATTTCCGTAAGGTATCCAATTCAGAATCAAGTCTATTTCTTCGGAGAAAAAAGAAAACAGAATGAGTTATTGCAATGTAAATTAAAGCTTTTTATCAAAATCTTAAGTCTTCCTTTGTCTCTCGTCTCTCTTTTAAAAATGTATTTAATAACAGCTTCTGAACCATTGATTAAATCACTTCCAAACCATTGATATAAATAACTCATCATCACAGCAATGAGCATTCAATATATTGCGTATTTTTGTAATAATTGAATTTTAGAGAATAGCTGATGAGTGATTGATGGCAAAGAGGAAAGATAAATTATATGCGATAGTTGACATTGAAACAACTGGTGGAATGGCTAAAAGGGATAAAATTACAGAAATTGCCATTATCGTTACAGATGGTCAAAAAGTGCTCAAGACTTTTGATTCTTTGGTCAATCCTGAAAGATCAATTCCAACAGAAATTACGAGAATTACAGGCATTACCAATGAAATGGTCAAAACAGCTCCCAAATTTTATGAAATCGCAAAGCAGGTGGTTGATTACACAGAGGGAACAATTTTTGTTGCTCATAATGTAAATTTTGACTATTCATTTTTAAGGGAGGAGTTTGGTGCTCTTGGTTATACTTTTTCTAAGAAACAATTATGCACTGTAAAACTCTCTAGAAAGGCTTTCCCAGGATTGAAGTCATATGCCTTGGGAAATCTCATCTCTCATTTTGGAATCCAAGTCAATGCAAGACACCGTGCTTTTGACGATGCTTATGCAACCACTGATTTGTTTTCACGAATCCTGGCTGTCGAAACTTCGCAGGATGCTATCCATGACATGGTCAATAAAAATGTGAAGGAAACTCGATTGCCGAATGGTATTTCACTGGAAAGGTTACACGAGCTGCCAGAGAAACCAGGCGTGTACTATATGTATAATAATTATCAAAAGATTATTTACATCGGCAAGAGCATCAATATCAAAAGTAGGATGATGCAACATTTTGCAGCTGTCACCCGGAAGACAGAGCGGATGATCCAACAAGTGGCAGAAATCGGTTTTGAGGAAACTGGGCATGAATTACTGGCCATCATTCTTGAAAGTTATGAAATCAAAAAATATCTACCAGAAATAAACAAAAGTCAACGTACCAATGATTTCCCGTATTATTTAACTTCCTACTTGGATACAGATGGCTTCATCAATTTCAAAATAAATATGCTTGCGAAAAACAGTTTATTAGATAAAGAGGCCATTACTTTTTTTGGAAGCCTACCATCAGCTAAAGGTATGTTATCCAATCTAAGATCAAACTTTGGGCTTTGTGAATCTAAAATCAATGCTGATCACACCATTGGCCAAGCTTGCATTTATAGATACATGGGCGAATGTGCAGGCGCCTGTATTGGTCTTGAAACTGCCGATAGCTACAATATCAGGGCCTCAGCCGCCATTGAGGCTGCAAATAAAATATTTGACGAAAACTTTTTCATAATTGTAGATGGGAGGTCCAATGAAGAAATGGGTTTAATTTTAGTAGAAGACGGTTTTTGTAAAGGATTTGGGTACATTTCTAAGGACTCTGTCCAATATGGTGTTGAAGAGCTCAAGGAGGCCATAGATTATAAGGCTCAAAACTTTGAACTCAACAGATTGATTAGCTTGTATTTACAAACTAAATCCGACTATAAAATTTTGAAATTTTAAAACTTGGTTATTGCCCTCCTGCGCTTGCATAAGCTTCGTAAGGTAACTTCCTGTAAGCTTCTTCTTTTGCAAATTTCAATTCATTCAAAAATTGTGGAGCTTGTTTGAATCCCGGAGAAATTCTGATCCTTTTCAAATCTTGATCCATAAAAACAAAAGAAGGATAGCTGGCATTGCCTTTCAACAAAGAAAGAGCCAATTCATGCGTACCTTTTCTCGTACTTGGCAGCAGTTTATAGGTATAACCGTTGAAAACAATTTCTTTGTCTTGCTCTGCGTCCAACTTTACAGCAACAAAATTATCATTCATGTATTTGACAACATCAGGATCCTGAAAAGTTGAGGCGTCCATTTTTTTACACCAGCCACACCAATCGGTATATACATCGACAAACATCTTTTTCTTGGTTTTCTGGACAGCAGCAACGCCATCTTCAAAAGAGTACCATTTTATAGCTGGCGTGACAGATTCTTGCGCTATGCTATCAATAACTACTAAAAAAAATGCAAATAAAAGGGTGATATAAAACTTATTCATAATACATAATGCTTTATTAAGAAAACAAAGATATATAAATTTGACAATTCTGTTGTTAACTAAAATTTAAAGTCAGCACAACATTAAAAAAAAAATTACAATGATGTTGGTTTCCAAGCCCAACAACTTTACTTTCGTCACTCATACCAAATTGTAAAAAAATGCGCAAATCACTCATTTGGGGGCTGATCTTATTGACCAGTCTGCTCACATCTGTTAATGCCCAAAAAGAAATAACCCATGAGGATATCTGGAAATTGGGTACTTTCCAAACCAAAAGTATTCCTGGATTTAACTTTATGAAAGATGGCAGTAACTATTCCAGACAAGAGCGGACAAAGATTTCTGAATATGACATTACAACAGGCAGTAAAGTTCGAGACATATTTGATGCCAATACTTACAAAGGCCAAAAAGGTTTTCCAGGACAATTTGATGGCTATTCATTTGATCATTCAGAAACTAAAATACTTTTGGAATCTGACAGTGAAGCCATTTACAGACGTTCTTCCAAAGCTGTTTTTCATATTTTTGATCTGACCAAAAATACAATGGTAGTGTTGGCAAAAGGTGAAAAGATTAGTAATCCAAGCTTTTCTCCTGACGGATCTGCAGTTGCGTACACCAAGGAAAATAATCTGTTTTATGAAGAACCATTCAAAGGATTGGTCACTCAAATAACCTTTGATGGAAAAAAGAATGCCATCATCAATGGAATGTGTGACTGGGTATATGAGGAAGAATTTTCTTTTACCCAAGCTTATGAATGGAATAAAACAGGTGACAAACTGGCTTTTCTCAGATTTGATGAAACTTTGGTCCCACAGTTTACCATGCAACTCTACCACAACAATGCTTATCCAGATGAAGAAACTTTTAAGTACCCAAAAGTTGGAGAAAAAAATTCCATGATGTCTGTATTAACTTATGATATAAAAAAAGGAACAGTAAAGAAATGCAACATTGGTGATCATACTGAAATGTATATTCCTCGCATCAAATGGACGCAAAACAAGGATCAATTGGCTATTTTCAAAATGAATAGATGGCAAAATCACTTGGAAGTGTTGAACTATGACCTGAGTAAAGACAAGTATTATGTATTAATTGACGAGGTAAATAAGTATTACATTGACATTACAGATGATCTCACTTTCCTAGAGAATGGAAAAGAGTTTATATGGTCAAGTGAAAAAAATGGATTTAACCACATCTATCTTTATGATATAAAAGGTACAGAAAAAGCGGACTTGACTCCCGGAAATTTCGATGTCATTTCAATGTTATCTGTCGACGAGAAAGATCAGAAAATTTTCTATAAGGCAGCCATAAAATCGCCTATGGAACATGGCATATTCACCACAAATTTTAAAGGAAAAGACTTGAAAGAACTGAGCTCTGGAAGTGGAATGAATAATGCACAATTCAGCACCAATAATAAATATTTTGTATGTACAAATAGTATGGCCAATGTTGCCCCAAACTACGTGGTTTATGATCAGAAAGGAATGGCTGTAAGAGTTATTGAAGAAAACAAGGAGATCAAAGAAAAGCAACGTATTTATGGTACGAGCCCGGTAGAATTTTTTGATTTTATTACTTCTGAGGGTGTGAAATTAAATGGCTGGATGATCAAACCTGCCAAATTTGACCAAGGTAAAAAATATCCGGTTTTCATGACACAATATTCAGGACCTGGCAGTCAAGAAGTGACAGAAAGTTGGATGGGGTCTGATTATTGGTGGTTTCAAATGTTGGCACAAAAAGGATATATCATAGCATGCGTTGACCCTAGAGGTACAGGCGCAAGAGGTGAAGAATTCAAGAAAATGACCTACATGAAATTGGGGCATTACGAAACGATCGATCAAATAGAAGCTGCAAAATATCTTGCTTCCTTGTCTTTTGTTGATGGAAAAAGGATTGGTATTTTTGGTTGGAGTTATGGAGGCTATATGAGTAGTCTCGCCATTCTCAAAGGTAATGATGTATTCAAAGCTGCAATTGCGGTGGCACCTGTCACCAACTGGAAATGGTATGATTCTGTTTACACTGAAAGATATATGCGTACTTACAAAGAAAACAAGGATGGCTACGATCAAAATTCGCCTATCAATTTCACAGAACGGTTGAAAGGTGCTTACTTGCTTTGCCATGGTCTTGCCGATGACAATGTACATTTTCAAAATACTGCCGAAATGGCCAATTCACTCATCGACGCCAATAAACAGTTTGAGACGTATTTTTATCCAAATAGAAATCATGGTATTTATGGGGGTAACGCCAGAATTCATCTGTTTACCAAAATGACCAATTTCATATTAGCTAATTTGTAGAATTCAAGGTGTAAAAAGTGTGTCATGTTTGGGCTAAAGCCCAAGTTGTGCGGGATTGCTTACCACAGGCTAAAGCCAGTGGTAATTTATATCTGAGCTTGAAACAACATCCTAGTTAATTCATCCCCAATTCGGGTTTGGAAGTCTGGGGATTTGGTTTCCCCAAGTTGCACATGGGGCTATTCATATTGAACCCTTCGGGTTCTGAAAACTGACCATGAATGTTGCAGGTAACATTCGATGCACAAATGCAAAAAAACTGACTACTGAAAACTGATCGCCGAAAACACGAAGCTCGCGGCTCGTGGCTCGAAGCTCGTGGCTTTCCGTTTTCCGATTTTTGTTTTCCGTACAAGCTGACTGCTAAAAACTAAAAGCTCACAACTCCGACCGAAGTTACTGAATTGTCAAACTGCAAATGGATATCTGTGCTTAAAACTGCATTCTGACTTATTCAACCCCAATTCGGGGTTAGTAGTGTGGTGAGGGGATTTACCCCCGAGTTGCACTCGGGGCTATCCATATTGAACCCTTCGGGTTCTGAAAATTGACCATGAATGTTGCAGGTAACATTAGATGCAAAAAAACTGACTGCCGAAAACTCGCCTTTAGGCTCATAGCTCGTGGCTTCCCGTTCACCGATTTCCAATTTCCGAAAGCTGACTACTCAAAACTGATCGCCGAAAACTCAGAGCTAAGTTACTTAATTGTGAAACTTTAATTTGATATCTGTGCTTGAACCAATATCCTAACTTATTCAACCCCAATTCGGGGTTGGAGGATTGGGCGTTTTGATTCCCCGAGTTGCACTCGGGGCTACACGAATTGAATCCTTCGGGTTCTAAAAACTATCAGAGGATTTGAAGTACACAAAAAGCTCGCAAAACTCAAGGCTCGTGGCTCATAGCTTTCCGTTTTCCGATTCTGTTTTCCGTAAAAACAGACTGCTGAAAACTGATCACTAAAACCTCTAAGCTCGCTGCTCATGGCTTTCCCTTTTCCGATCTCCCTTCTTTAAATTTTTAAGAATTTCCTGGTCGTAGTGATTTGATTGGTAGTAGTAATCCTAGCAGAATATTGGCCTGCAGGTAGATCTCCAACTTGAAGAGTAACTCTTTCAGATTGTATATTACCTTTCTTCAACACCAAATTACCAATGGAATCAAAAATTTCTAAAATATTCATTTTATAACCATCAACTGTGAAATTCAATTCATCCTGAGTGGGCACTGGATGAATATTGATTGCTTGGTTGAGTTTATCTTCAATCACGCCAGTTGATACTCCCCTAGCATATATTTGAAAATTATCAAAATAGTAAGTATGGTTGGTAAAACTATTGGGTGCAAATAAAATGATCAATTGATTGACTGATCCATTAGGTACACTTTGATCAGGTCTATCTAAATATGGAATAACAATTCTCTCCCATTCATTTTGTTTTTTGGTAGTCGCTTGGTAACGGCTATGTCTGCCTGTAGGATAATTATTGGCGAGTGCGGTATTGGAATTTTCCAATTGAAACAAAATGGTACTTCCAATCGGTGCATTGGTATGAATATCTACATACAGTTTTTTCTCACCTGAAGTAAATTGTGAAGCATCGGTAATATCCGACATGGTGTAAACAAGTACATCATATTGGTCGCCACTACTTCTTGCATATTTACCACATAAGTCACTATCGTTGATTGAAGATTTGCCAGGATTTGGTGCATTGTCAGAGAAAACCCCTGTACTTGACTTTCTCGTTATTTTACCCGGTGTATCAAAGTCTTCCAAGGTAATGGACGGTGCTAACGCTCCTTCTGCTTTCACTGCAATTTCAAGCGTTGTTGTTCCACAAGGCGTGGTAACTAAAGCTTTTACAGCGCCCGAAGCAGTGCCAAATGTAACTCTGATGCTTTTGTCAGAACTAGTAGTGATGGTAGCACCTTCAGGAACGGTCCAAGCAGTTGTTGCATTTGTTGGCAAATTTTCAATCTTATATTCTTTGCCTGCTTCCCCTTGGTTGACTTTTTGTGCACCAACAATATATGGTTGATCAACTAAATCGTAAACTCTGATGTAATCAATTTGATAATTTTGAGGAAAAACGGTTAACCCATTGGGGTTGCCAGGCCAATTTCCGCCAACGGCCATATTAAGTAGGAAATGAAATCTTTGGTTAAATGGCCAATTTTTACCAGAAAGATCACTTGGCTTTTTCTCAGAGTATAAATACCCATCAACGAACCATTTAATGCTATTTTCTTTCCATTCTACTACATAATCATGAAAGCCTTCATTCAATCCTTTTCCTTGGGTTACAAAGTTTCCTGTAACGCTGGAATTATTAGGCCATGGGTCTCCAAAATGCAAAGTTCCATGTGTTGTAAACGGTTCATGGCCAAGGTATTCCATGATGTCCAATTCTCCACTTCTAGGCCAGTCACCATAAACTCTATCCGTAGGCAACATCCAAAATGCTGGCCATATGCCCTGACCAACCGGCATCTTTAGCCTAGCCTCAATTCTGCCATATTTGATATCTACCTTATTGTTTGTTCTGATCCTTGAAGATGTATATTGTTTCCCATTGCCTCCTGTTTCTCTTTTGGCTGCAATGGTTAAAATTCCATTACTCACTGTAGCATTTGAGTTTGTATACCATTGTAATTCACTGTTACCCCATCCACAAAGACCGATGTCACATCCATCACCAATTTCATAGGACCAATTGTTTGTGTTTAAAGAAGTTCCATCAAATTCATCTGCCCAAACTAATTTTGGGCACTGGGCTTTACCAGCTATTGCAAAGCTCAAAATAAATATAAAACTGAAAATTTTATGAACAAGTGTCATGGCCAACGATTTATGTGGTGAAAAATACAGTCGCAATATATTGTGATTTGATTACTTTGTTAGCAAGAAAATAAACAGATCGAAAAAAAATTTAGTAATCAGTTGTCAGTCGTCAGCTTTCAGATATTAGTTTCAGGTTAGGACACATATTTATCAATTAATTATCCTTAAAGACTTGAATTAAAAAAGCTATTTGAGATTTAATTTTAAGATTTTTGGGTTCAATCATTGATAATCCATATGCTTTATCATTTTTGACTCCATACAATAATGAGACTTTGTTTTGCTTATCGTCGACTGTCCATACTATGTAATCTCTATTTTTAGAAGCATCAATTTTATTGACAGCATATCCCATTTCTTTGTAATGATCTGACTCCCATTTATAATAATCTTCAACGAAAAGGGAGTCATCCATTGCAACTTTATAAAAAGGAAATTTCTTTACAGGATTCTTAGTCAATGAAATTACAATAGAATCTGCATTTCTATAAAAATATTGATTCGTCAATTTATTTGCACTTGAGTAAACCCACAAACCTGGCAATTTCATGGTGTCATTTTCGCCAATCAATGCAAATGTTTCTTTCACCTTGCTTTGGGTAGTAGCCATACCTGATTTTTTAGTAGTAGTACAAGATTGCATCATAGCAATCGATACCAGACAAATCAATAAACAGCCTAAATAATTGTTGTTTCTCATCTTTTATAAAAGTTTTTGAGCACCCTGCCCTACTCTGTCTTTGATGACTTTCACATCAGCTGATAACGTATCTTTTAAAAAAAGATCAACCTCTGTTTTGCAATCATCGGGGTATAACAAATGTATGTTGGGACCAGCATCCAATGTAAAATAAACTGGCAAACCGGTATCATTTCTAAAAGACCTGATCTTAGCAATCAAATGAAGTGATTCTGGTGCCATCAAAATAAATGAAGGAGTGCTGGCCATCATAAGAGCATGCAAAGTCATTGCCTCCAATTCCAATATTTCACCAAATCTTTTAAGGTCACCATTTTCCAAATAATCCATCAAATCAAAACTATGGTTTTGTGCTTGTGCATATCTGGCTGGAGCATAAGGATTTCCTTCCATAAGGCCATGTCCTGCAGAAGAGGAAACACTTTTTTCTTTATTGGATACGATGATGATGTCGTCATGAAAATCCAAAAAAATAGGATGGAGATAATTTTCTATTCCCACAGCATATTCATCAGATGCGTAAGGTATTCTTTCATTTTTACCCCAAATAGCAGCACTTTTAAATAACGATCTTGCAGCACTGCCACTTCCTATTCTTGCATAGGAAGATACTTTCTTTAAAAAAGCATCTTCATCCGTATTTTCACCAGTTATAGAAAGATGTGCATCAACTAGACAAGCGGCTAAAGCAGACATGCCAGAAGCAGACGAGGCTATTCCCGCAGAGTGAGGAAAAGTATTGGTAGTATCTATTTTAATTTTATGATGTTTGAGCCAGGTAAAATCATCAGCAACTTGATTTAAAAATTGGATAGATTTTTGAGCGAAACCAGGCTTTTCTTGACCTTCGAATAAAAAACTAATATCTAAAGAAGGATTGTCATTTTCTTTTGGCTCCCAAAAAAAAGAGGTTATGGTTTTTGCTTCAGAAAGTGTAAAAGAAACGGAAGTATTTCTGGGCATTTGTCTTCCATATTTTCCCCAATATTTTACAATTGCAATATTTGAAGGGCTTTCCCATTTGATCATTCCTGAATCTACCATCAATTTTGTTTTTTCATTTTGGCAAAATTATAAAAGTTTGCTGCAACCAAAAATCTTGATTAGGACAGTTCATTGATCATATAGAAAAAAAGTAAGGATTGCACCAAATCGTTACTGGGCAAAATGGACTCATTGATGTCATTGAGCAGTCTGGTATTACCGGGTACAGAAATATGTGCTGGTTTTAAAATTTGACAAACTTTTTCATTCTGGAATACCAATTTAAACCTTTCATTGTCATCAAAAATGATCCCACCAATGACGTTACCGAGGTAATCCTTGAGATTGTAATCCTGGTCGATATTGCCAATTTTTACCCCATTTTGATAAATGTCTGTTTGATCAGAGATCCTCATAAAGCCTACATCCAAATTGGCACTTTTGACATATAACAAGGTGGTATTTTCAACAGCTGTTTTTTCCAATTGAAAATAGACCAAATCTTCATTAAAAATAGATTTGATCATACCGTATTGACTACCAATTTTGAGCATTCCGACCTTGATAACTTCAGCGCTCAATCTTTTGAATTCATCCAATTCCATAGGAACGAAATCCTGGAACTTTTCCAAAATTGTTTCGCGCATATTTTTCAACTGCCCGATCAATTTTGATTTTGGATTATTGATAGATACAGAAAACTTGTAAAGATGATATAAAACAAAACCCAAGGTTGCGCCTATCAGCAAAATAGCGCCCAAATTCCTGATCATATCAAAGATTTAGAAAAATTGCAAATTCAAAAAAGATGTACATACTTCTGAAGTCAAAATGATTACAAATATGTACGCATGGTGCCAGAATTCATTGATTTTTTGAGCCTCCTCAAAGCCCTATCTTTGATTTGTCTTACCCTTTCTCTAGTCAGTCCATACAACTCCCCAATTTCTTCCAGTGTCATTGCTTTACTGTGATCAATGCCGAAATAGGCAGATAAAACCTGTGTCTCTCTGGGTGATAAGGCGGCCAATCCATATTTCACCTCATCTCGAAGTGATTGCTCCATAAGTTGTAAATCGGGACTATCTTCATCTCCCAGTGACATAGTGTCCACCATAGAAACAGAATTCTCATCTTCTGTCAATGGTGCATCTACAGATAAGTGTCTTCCAGCTCCAGAAAGAACCGAGGCAACATCATTTGGATTGATGCCCAATAGTTCTCCCAATTCTTCATTTGTTGGCTCTCGCTCAAACTGTTGTACAAAAGATAAGTATGCCTCATTCACTTTGGAATACATATTGACTTTGTTGAGGGGCAAGCGGACCATTCTTGAATATTCTACAATGGCTTGAAGAATGGATTGTCTAATCCACCAGACTGCGTAAGAAATAAATTTAAAACCTTTGGACTCATCAAATCTCCGCGCAGCTTTCATCAAACCTACATTGCCTTCATTGATCAAATCGCTGAGTGATAATCCATGGTTTTGGTATTGTTTGGCTACGGAAACAACAAATCTCAAATTTGCTTTTGTCAATATTTCAAGTGCCCTGCTATCTCCTTCTCTGATTCTTTTAGCAAGATCAGTTTCTTCCTCAGGTGTCAACAGCTCTATTTTACCTATATCGTTTAGATACTTGTCTAGGGCCATTGATTCCCTAGAAGTAATTTTGTTTGTTATCTTAAGCTGTCTCATTCAATATTCATTATAAAACTTCTAATTTATAGTACAGATTCTTTGATGAAAAAGTTTCAACCTAAACTACGTACCACTGATTTTTATTCTTTGTTTTTGCAAAATATTTCGAAAAACTTCAACAATTCACCTCAATAATCCTTTATGAATAAATTGCTTTGCAAAAATAATTTTCAATGTACTTATATTATATAATTTTCGACCATGATAGAAGGTAAAAATGATTTCATAAGTATCTTTTGGTTCAGAAGAGATTTAAGACTAAATGACAATGCAGGCTTATATCATGCGCTCAAAGCGAGCAAACAAGTATTGCCAATTTTCATTTTTGACCTTAACATTCTAGATGAACTTCCAAGAGATGATGCCAGAGTTACCTTTATCCATGATCAACTTACCTTTCTAAAACAAGAGTTGGAGTCCTTTGGTTCAACCCTATATGTTTATCATGGCAAACCTGTGGACATATGGGCTAAAATACTAGACGAAAATAAGGTAGACGCAGTTTACACCAATCATGACTATGAGCCATATGCTTTACAAAGAGAAGCTGCAGTAACAAATTTGTTGTCTGCAAAAAATATAAGTTTTCATTCATATAAGGACCATGTGATTTTCGAAAAAGACGAAGTGTTAAAGGATGATGGAGCACCTTACACAGTCTTTACACCCTATAAAAGAAAGTGGTTGGCAAAATTAGAGTCTAAATTACAAAACGGGACTTCATTTTACTTAAACCCCTATCCTAGTTTATCGTATGCCGATGCATTTTTCAAAACTAAAAATCAATTATTTCCAAGTTTGTCTGATATTGGTTTTGAAAGATCAACACTTGAGTTGCCTTTAAAATCTATCAGCCAGGCTCTGATTAAGGAGTATGACGAAAAAAGAAACTTTCCTGCAATCAAAGGCACTTCTAGACTAGGAATTCATTTTAGATTTGGTACGATCAGCATCAGAGAAAAAGCTCTGAAGGCTCAATCCCTGAGCGATACCTTCTTGAGTGAATTGATCTGGCGTGATTTTTATAGTATGATTTTGTATCACTTCCCTAAGGTCGCCACTCAAGCTTTTAAAGATGATTACAACAAAATCAAATGGGTTAATAATAGTAAGGACCTGGAAGCGTGGAAAAACGGAAAAACGGGTTATCCGATTGTTGATGCAGGAATGAGGGAATTGAATGCTACTGGATTTATGCATAACAGAGTGCGAATGATTACGGCAAGTTTCCTGACCAAACACCTTTTGATAGATTGGAAATTTGGTGAAGCATATTTCGCTGAAAAATTATTGGATTTTGATTTGGCAAGCAATAATGGTGGTTGGCAATGGGCAGCTGGTTGCGGAACTGATGCGGCTCCGTATTTTAGAATTTTCAGTCCAGACGCACAGCAAGAAAAATTTGATAAACAGCTCAAATACATCAAAAAATGGGTGCCTGAATATGATACAATTAACTATGTAAAACCTATTGTTGATCACAAAGAAGCCCGGGAAAGATGTTTGAGTACTTTCAAAGCTGCTTTATCTTCTTAATTTCACGGTAGCTTGGGAACGACTATTTACTTCCAATTTGGCATAGGCTTTTTTTAAATGTGTTTTCACAGTATTGATTGAAATAAAATGTTTTTGGGCGATTTCTTCATTGTGTAATCCATTGGAAAGATCAATCAGCAAATCATATTCTTTGGAGGTTAATTTATCAATTAAGGTATCGTTGATTTCATCGAGAGTAAAATAACCAGATGGCGTTTGCCGACTTATTCTGAAGGCGGTAATTTCAATAGTCGCAACAATATCCTTCTTTTTGAATGGCTTTACAATGTAGGCTTGTGGAAGTAAATTTTTAGCTAAATCAAGCGTATAACTGTCTGAAAAAGAAGTAATAAAAATAAAAGGTATCTGGTATTTTTCATTGATGATTTTAGCAACATCCAAACCAGACATAGTATGGTCTAATGCAATGTCCAGTAAAATCAGTTGAGGCCTTTGGTGATAAATCATGTCCAAAGCAGTTGTACCATCGTAAGCCTGGCCGGAAATAACATAGCCTTCCTTTCTGAGAATCATGGCTAAATCTTCAGAAATAACAGGTTCGTCTTCCACAATTAAAATGCGGACACTCATCCTTGCGATTTTTTTAAAGATTCCTCAATCAAGGCATCCAAAAGTCTTAGTTCCTTTTCTATAGTTTTGAGTACTTCCTGACTAGGCACTGCCACTTGGCCCGCTTTAGAAATAGGAAATAGTTCTATGATTTTTGCCATTTTAGCTATGCAAATTTACCCTATGCAGCAGGGGTTTTGATGTTTAAATTGAGTGTAATCTGTGTTCCTTTTGTGCTTTGGATGTCAATGGTTCCTTTGAGTTTTTGGACAAAAGCATGAATCAGTTTATTGCCAAAACTATTGGATCCAAGAAATTGCTGAGAAGACATGCCACTTCCATCATCACTGATGATAATGACCAATTTTCCTCCCATATTTTTGAGTTTAAAATAAACAGTCCCTGTTGCTCGATTGACAAATGCGTGCTTTAATGCATTACTAATCAACTCATTGGTAATCAATCCCAATGGAATCATAGTATCTACATCCAACATCACAGAGTCTATTTCCTTTTCAAGTTTAATAGCATCGTCATCTATATTGTAAGAATCAAACAACTGATCCAGCAATGCTTCAAAATATTGTTTGGTCTCAATCTCAGTGAGGTTTTTTTCGGTATATAAATTTTGATGTATCAAAGCCATTGAGCTTACCCTATTTTTACCTTCATTGATGGCTTCCAAAGCTATTTTATCAGAAATATAGTTGCTTTGCAGATTGAGCAAACTAGATACTACCTGCAAATTATTTTTTACTCGGTGATGAATCTCTCTTAATAAAATATCCTTCTCTTGTAATGATTTTTCTATGGTCTGATTTTGCTTTTTAATTTCACCCTTTTGTTGAATATTTTTATAAAGTAAATAACCAAGAATGAATAATATGCCAGCCAAAAACCAAAGTCCAATTTTCTGAGCATTGACTTGTTTATTCTTAAGTTCTGTTACAATAGCTAATCGGTCAATTTCATCTTGCTTTTTGGTTGATTCATATTTTAGCTGAAGATCATTGATTTTTGCAATATTATTTTCTTGTTCAAGGCTATCTTCCATCATTTTAAATGACTCCATATAGTCAAGGGCAAGTTTATAATTGCCCAATTCTTTGTGAACTTTATAACTCACCTCTGCCAGCATTTTACTTTGTTCGCGATTGAGCGAAAGTGCCGCAGCTTTTGGTAAAAGCGATAGACCTTCCTGAGCTTTCCCCAATTTCACATAAGCGTCAATCAAAGAGATCATAGCATATGGTTTAAAAAGTGGAATATTTGAGGTCTCAGCTATAGACAAAGCCTCCAGAAAATTATTCTTGGCAAGATCATAACTTTCCAAATCAAAATGATTCAAGCCTTCATTGTATTTGGCTATGAATTGCCCGGGTAAATCTTTGAATTTTTTGGCAGTTTCGAAGTACAATCTATTATAAACTATTGCGGAATCAGGCTTGCCCAATTGATCATATACATTTGCTAATTGATTATATACGCCCAATCTTTGTGGACTTTCAGAGGGAATTTGCTGGACGATTTCTTGAAGAACTGCGAGACTTTCTTTAAATCGTTCCTTATGTTTATAAATGGCCACCATTTGAATCTTGGAAGAAATGATCATAGCATCATCATTGATTTTTTCGTACAAGTCAATCGCTTCCAAGTTTGATTGAATGGCTAATTCTGTTCTTTTCTCTTCAATATAAATATCTGCCAATTTAAATTTTGCGGCAGCCATATCCTGAAAGATGTTTTTTTCTTTGCTAATTGCATAAAAAGCCTCTAAGTCTTGGATTGCCGCAGCATAATTCCCGTTATTCTTGTGGAGAATTCCTCTATGCAGATAAATCATTTCAGGATGATAATTGGCTTTTTTATAAAAATCTTTTTCTTGTAATGCTTCCAGAAGAGCAAGACCCAGAATCGGGTTTACAATCTGTAAAGAATCTGAAATATGGAAAATAGATTTGATCTTTTGGGTATCGTTGAGTGTTTCTGATTGTGCAAATAATGCAGCTACTTCTCCTTGGCTTTGTGCCAATATTTGGTTTTGACTCGCCAAGCAAATCAACCAGAATATCATCACAAAGCTCAGACAACTTCTAAATAGGCGTGTCATTTCCAATTCTTTTATCCTGTAAAAGTAGACTTTCTTTAAAGATGCATAACCACACTTTTGGGTGAAATACAAGACATGTTTTGTTTTTGGATTATTTTTCTATAAATCCGAAAAATGTTGGCTAAAAACTGCAGAATTATGACCAATGAATGGTAAAGTTTGTGAGGCCATCATCATGCGTTTTCAAATTGAAGTTTGCTCCATGATTGTACAAAATTTCATTGATCAGCATGAGTCCGATGCCCTGTCCGTTTGACTTTGTTGAGAAAAAAGGAGTAAATATTTTTTCAGAATTCTCATCTGATATTCCCTCACCGTCATCAGTTATGGTCAAGTTTGCCTGTTCATCGACAGTGATCGTTACAGTACCATTTTGACCAATCGATTCTATGCCGTTTTTTATGATGTTGATGACAACTTGCTCGATCAAAATGGGATCAAGTAATATCGATTGAGGGTTAGAAGCAAATTGGGTTTTGATGGCAATATTTTTGGTATGACAATCTTCCTGCACCAGATAAATACATCGTTTTATAAGTTCTACCACCGATGTTTCCACCATGTTGGGTTTGGGCAATCTCAAAATTTGAGCAAAATTTTCCATAAAAGCCACCAAAGACTTATTGCGCTCCAATGCTACCGACAGGCTATGAATGTACAAATTTTTAGTCTCCTCATCGTTTTTGGGATCAAAGCCTCCCTCAATGACAGAGGTAATGATGGAGTTGATTGCACCGGAGGAATTATTCATTTCGTGGGCCATCATGCGAATGACTTTACCATAGGCATCCTTTTGTATTTGCAAAATTTCATTGGTCAATTCGGTAATAAAAACGACTTCTTTATAGAAACCTTGGTGAAATATGCGAATGTTGTGACACTTTACTTTGGTGCCTGGTTTTATTTCTATGATGGTGCCCAGCTCGTTGGTAGTTTTTATCAAATTGTTTGTTTCCAACTTCAATTGGTAATGACCATTTACAGCCCAAACTAAATCCCCTAAAATAGCCTTTGCCTGCCCGTTAATTTGTTCTATCTGTTTATCAAAATCAAAAACGATGATGCCCAAGGGTGAATGCAAAATCATTTTTTGAAGAAAAAGCCCAAGTTCAGTGGCATTTACTTTTTCCTTGCGAAGTTTGTCGATCATGGTATTATAAATGGCTATGATTTCATCTGTTTCCAGATTACCAACATCCCTGTATTTGACCGTGAAATCTTCGTCTTTGATGGCTGTCGCTCCAGTTTTCATGATTGTTGTACCTTCAGTGAGCTGTTTATAAAGGGAAAAGCCGTAAATTAAAAACCCAAATAGAAGGATCTCAATGATGAAAAAAGTCCACTTTCTATCTTTAAATTGGTACAATAAGCATGTAAGTGTTATTGCATGCAGTAGGATGATGAAAATGTAGTATTTCCATTTAAGACTCATGTGGAATATTATACTTTTCTAATCGTCTGTATAAAGCACTTCTGGTAATCCCCAATGCCTTTGCCGTCGGGCTGATGGAGTGATTGTGTTTTGCCAATGCTTTTTGGATCATGGCAATTTCCATTTCTTTTAAATTTAGTGCCCCTTTATCCTTATCAGCTCTGTTGTTTTCAACAAACATTTGTTTCATGAAATCTTCCCTTTTCAGCGTTTTTTTTCCCTGATTTAGGATCAAAGTGCGTTCTACTTCATTTTTCAATTGCCTGATATTACCAGGATATTCTTGTCTCTGCAGGTACTTTATGGCTTCTTCCTCCACAAAAGGTTGGTCAATATCGTAAACATCAGAAGTGTTTTTTACAAAATGTTTAACCAACAATGGGATGTCCTCAACCCTTTCACGCAAAGGAGGTATGTGTAGTGGAATGAGATTGATTCTATAATATAAATCTTCTCTGAAACTACCTTGATAAACCATTGACTGTAAGTCTTTATTGGTGGCACTGATCAATCGCGCATTAAGGTTCATAGTTTTACTACTCCCTAATACTTCATATTTTTTTTCTTGTAACACCCTCAGCAACTTCACTTGATTCTCCAAAGGTAATTCCCCAATTTCATCCAGAAATAATGTCCCACCATTGGACATCGTAAATCTTCCTATTCGCTCCGTAAATGCATCGGTAAATGCCCCTTTGACGTGCCCAAAAAGCTCACTTTCCAAAAGTGAAGTATTGATACCGCCCAAATTTGTTTTTACAAATGGACCATTGGCTCTTTTGCTATTTGCATGAATAAGCTCTGCAATAAGTTCTTTTCCCGTACCACTTTCACCAGTGATCAAAATATTGGCATCTGTATTTGCAACTTGTTTTGAAAGCGTGATCAATTCTAGGATGGATGCAGATCCTCCAATAATTACAGGTTGATCAGTATCCACATTTGTGGAATCATGAGTCGTCACTTTTGACAAAAGATAATTGACTGATGTTACCAATTGATCATTCTCCCAAGGTTTGGCCAAAAAATCCCCAGCCCCTAGTTTCATACCTTCTACTGCCAGTTGTACCGTTGCCCATCCCGTAAGTAATATGATGGGCAATGTTGGTTTCAATGTTTTGAATTTTCCCAATAATTTCAATCCCTGAATGCCAGAGGTATCAATGGTGAAATTCATATCCAAGAGCACAATATCAGGTTTGAAATTTTCAAATAATTCCAATGCTTCTACTGGCATATGAGCAAAAGTTACTTCAAAGTTTTTCCTTTGGAACAATAGTTTGATGCTAGAACAAACTGCTCTATCATCGTCTACAACCAACATTTTTAATTTGCGCGCTTCACTCATTTCGTACAAAGGTAATCAGTCTTCATGTAATGCAGTAGCAGGATGAATTTCGGATGCTTGCCTACTTGGATAAACAGTGCATAAAATCACAATACCAAGAATGCTACAGAAGGCCCAAAAGATTGCCCGATAGAAAATATCACTTTCCATTGGTATTAATTTTAAAATTGGAACTTGGATGGCAAAAACTACACCCAAAAAGAGTGCAATTGATACCAATATAACCATTTCTAAAACCAATTGTGTTGTAATATCTGTACTGTGAGCACCGAGAGCCCTTCTCAACCCTATTTCACTTCGTCGTTTCTGTATACTGTACCATAATAAACCAAATAATCCCAAGGCAATATTCAAACATAAAAAGCCACAAAGTGCAAGTAAAAAAACCATGGCAGTCCAACTCCCTCTACTATTTTCGATCCGCATTTCGTCCAAATCTTGAATTACCGATCTATTATTTCCTGTGATACTTTCCACTACTTTAATGATGTTTTCCTGGTAAGCAGCTGGAGTTCCAGGTTTCATTTTTAAAATTAAATTACTCAAATAGATATGTCCTGGTCGATCGTAGAAAAACCCAGAGCTATAGGGCTCTTCAAATTCATTACGATATTTATAGTCTTTAATAATACCTATTATTTTCTTTTTACCGCTGAACAAAATGGTACTATCAACCATATTTTGATTGGGATAATAAAGATCGATAAATTCTTGATTGACGATCATTGATTCCACAGGTTGGAGCTCTTCTCCTTCTTCAAACCAACGCCCCCCAACCATTTCAATATCCAGAGCTTTCCCAATATTGGCATCAGCTCTGCTATACCTCATTTCAATTTCAAAACCTGCATCGTCATCACCCGTTTGTGACCAAGATCCTCCAAAGGGATAAACACTATTGATCAAACCAGCCTCCATAACATTTGGGTCACTGGCTAAAGTTTTCTTCAATAATGGATACATTGTCGATGCCTTGGTCGAATCAACATCCCTACCATCCACTAAAACCAACCATCGGTTTTCTGTTGAAAAACCTGGAACTCTTCCATAATTGTCCATATTTTTGATTACATAGCTATACACTGCAAACAGTGCAAGAAATGCCAAGAATATTTCAATCAATAGCAAAAGGTTACTGGTTTTTTTATTCCACAGCAGCACAAAGATCTGTCGTATCATAGTTGTTTGGATTTTAAAGATGTAACAATGTGGCTCTTTGAGATGATGTATGCCGGCATAACACCTGACAACAACCCAAAAAACAAGGTTGCCAACAAAGAGTAAAAGAAAAAGGTGGGCGATACAGATAACTCCATTTCATTGAGCAAGCCACTGGTATTGATGTAATAAATGGCCATCAATGCCATTATTAAACCAATGGCCCCTCCGAGCAAAGTTTGTATCACGTTTTCAAAAATGTACTGATATAGGATGTGGTTATCTGTAGCGCCAAATGCTTTTCGCACCCCAATTTCACTTGATCTATCCATGATGCGACTTACGTTGAGATTTACGAGATTTAGCAAAGGCAGCAAGATAAAAAACGCCAAAATGCCTATCAATATGTATTTAAGGATATTATACGCCTTTGTTGGGTCCTCTGAAAAATCAAAATCAGATGCGAACATCTCTTTGTAAGTCATAGGATTCACAATCAATTCATTGTATTTCTCTGGATCTTGAAATGGTATTTTGGTAGCTGCAAATAATACATCTTTTTTTATGAGATCCACAGGCCCTTTTGCTATTAAAATACAATTGCCAAAGTAAAAATTGTCGGCACCTTCTTCATACAGACTTTCACTTGCAAATACATTTTGATTAAACAGTCTGTTTTTGGGTTTTGGTGTTTCAACTACTCCAACGATTTTGAAATCCTGATTATCAAAATCAATGCTTTGTCCAACCACATTTTCGGTTTTGCCAAATAGTTTTATCGCCAATTTACTAGTAATGACGATGTTGTGTTTGCTTTGTTTGTTGTCATTTTCATCCAGCAATCTTCCTTCAAGAATTTTGTAGTCCAAAATATCAAAGTAATTTGGTCCGATATAGGAGACAGAAATGGAAACTTTCTGATTGTTCCTATACAAATCAAAATTGTTTCCTCTCGATGCAAAGCTCACGAGTTTTGTGCTCGACAATTTAAATAAATAATCTTCAATCACTCGTCTACTCAGGTCGCTTATAGAATTACTTTGGCCAGCACTTTTAACGTCATATGTGGTATCAATTTTTGTCAAGCCATTTACAATGGTTGTATCATACTTTGGAATACTGTCAAAATACTCTTTTCTTAATTTTATATTAGGCACAATGACCAATTCCTTGACATTGCTCAATGGCTGCGTTGCGGCAAATTGTGAATTTAAATAAGACACGATCAACATCAAAACCATTAAGGTAAAACTGATGCCAAATAAGCTGATAAAGGTAAAAAACTTCCTTCGCAGCATCACCCGCAGCGCCAATTTGAAATAATTTAATATCATGATTATCTTTTAATTGGTTAATTATTGAACCTGGCTTCCATCATACAATCTTACCAAACGATGTGTCATATTGGCCATGTTTTCATCGTGTGTGACCATGACAATGGTAGTTTGCTTTTCTGTATTTAATCGCAGTAATATTTCCATTACTTCATTGCCCATAACACTGTCCAAGTTTCCAGTTGGTTCATCAGCAAGGATGATGGAAGGCTCACCTACGATGGCACGAGCGATAGCCACTCGTTGTTTTTGTCCACCAGAAAGTTGATTTGGATAATGATCTACCCTATTACTCAGACCAACACTTTCCAAAGCTGTTTTAGCCAAAGATTTTCTTTGCGAAGCTGACATTTTACGATAAATCAAAGGCAACTCTACATTATCAATGACAGACAGGTCAGGGATCAAATGAAAGCTTTGGAAAATAAAGCCCAAATGCTGATTGCGATATTTGGCCATTGCTTTACTATTATAGTCAGAAATTTGTTGGCCATTGATGACCAACTTGCCAGAACTTGGTTCGTCCAGCAGGCCCATAATGTTTAGCAAAGTACTTTTGCCACAGCCAGAAGGACCCATGATGGATAAAAACTCACCCTTATCTATGGATAAATTGATATCATTCAAGGCTGTTGTTTCGATAGTAGAGGTTCGATATACCTTATTCAGATTTTGAAGTTGGATCATGATTTATAAAGTTTATTTTTGAAAATTAATTTTGTATTTTTTGATTGGTAACAAAGTCAAATGAAGTCAACATTCTGATGCCATAATATGCATCCCAATATCTAGCAACTGACATCACGTAATCGCGCTTGGATCGGTCTTTATCAGCCTGAGCTATCGTAAGATCGGTAAGCGCAATGTTTCCTAATATGTATCGCTGGTTGGAGATTTCAAATCTTTGTGTTGCATTTTCCATGATCTTTTTTTGAATGTCAACTTCATCTTGCAATACATTGAAAGCCTGCACTACCCTTTTCACATTGTTGACAATTACAGCTTTTGATTGTGAAATTTGCGTATTAACCAATTCCTTTTGCAGACTTGCAATTTTTACCGCTTCTTTTTTCCTACCCCAATTGACTATTGGAATGTCAACACCTACGCTGATTTGCCTTTCTCCATAAGGATCCTGGTAGATGTCAGATAAGGTCGTGGACCCTCTGGCTAGACCAAAAGAAGCACGCAAAGACATCTGCAAACCATTGTCTACACTAGCCTTTTTGATATCTCTATCGGCTTGAATGAGTTGCTGAGCAAAAGTTTCCAAATTAAAATTATTGGCCAATGCATGTTCTACAGCTTGTTCTTCATCGACATACAATCTTGGTAAAGGCTCTGGCAATTCCAATCTCACTGTATCATTTTGACTGTAGTCTTTTGCTAGAAAATTATCGAGGTCCATCAACCTATTCTGGAATTGGGTGGTAAACTGTATTTTACTCAATTTTGCACTGGCTAGCGCATTTTCTAGTTGCAACTTTTCATCCATCGATAGTTTGCCCAATAGGTAACGCTCATTGGCAATGGTCACTAATTTTTCGTTTATGATTTCGTTTGTTATTGCAATTTCAAGATTTGAAGAAGCCAAAAGTGCATCAATAAAAAGTGACGCAGCTGTTCTCTTTACGTTTTCAATATCAAAGTTTATCTTCTTTGCAGCGATGCCTAAGCTGAGGGCATTGATTTTTTGTTCCCATTTGATGCTGTTGAATCCGAATATGGGTTGTATGATTCCGACCCTCAAAGGAATACCGTTGAATGATTGATATTTGGAAGTAAAATCATCGAATCTTTGCAAATCTGACTGCACGAAAACGGTACCACCAGTGTAGGAGATTTGTTGGCTTCCATACAAGGATAATGCGGCATTGTTTTGAGAAATAGGTCTAAATAAAATAGATCCGTTTGGTTGAGTAATTCCCCGAGAAGTATTGATATAATCTGGTAAAGAAACCGACAACCCAATTTGAGGTTTCAATGAAGTTTTGAAAAAAGCAAAATTGTGTTCAGAGATTTTTAGTTGAATGTCAGCAACTTTCATATCATACGAAGTCTCAATTGCCTGATTTACAACCTCATCCATCGTCAACAATTGTGGAATTTGGGCTTCAACCAAACCATTCATTAATAAAAGGGCAACAAGTAAAATATAAGACTTGATCATATTTTCTTAATTTCAAAGTCATTTAAATGATCAAAGTCCTTGGTTTCTGAAATGATGATTTCATCACCTGCATTTAAACCAGAAATAATCTCGATGTAGTCAGAACTATTGAGTCCTTTGACAATATTTGTTTTCACGGCTTTACCCGCCCTTACAACAAAAATATCTTGTGTCGGAGCGCCATTGAATGCAGGCCCGTTTTGTACTTTAAGTACATTGGCTTTTTGATCCGTTACCAAGTAAATTTCTGCCCTTAAATTTGGTCTAAGTACTTCATTATTTTTCCCATCAATGCTTACCAAAAACTTGATCGTATTGTTTTCCACTGCAGGAAGGACATTGGATATTTTTCCATCAATGTAATCTTTACCCACTCTCACCTTGGCTGGCATGCCTACAAACAATCTATTTGAGTTTCTATCTGAGGTGAAAGCCTCTACTTCATATTTATCCAGATTTGCAATTTTTACGAGCGTTTGACCTTCAGTAACTCTTCGGCCAATGTCTTTAGAAATCCAAGTAATAACACCGGGTGCAGGAGCCTTCACCGTCGTTTCCTTCAACTTTTTTTCCAATTGTTGCAATCGCTTTCGCTGAATGGTAAACTCCAATTCCAAATTTTTCTTCTCAGTAAAATTGACATTGCGTTTGTAATCCAATTCATTTTCGAGCAACAGTTTTTCCAATTTACCAACTTGTAGTTTCAGCTTTGAAGCCTCAACTTCTTCGTCAGTTCCACCGCCAACTTCTTTCAATCTTTTCTGGTTGCTCACTTGGGTTTCCATCTGATTGATTTCCAAGCCTTTTATTTTGTCTTTATATTCTAAATCACGCAGGTTTTTATCATACTCCAGTTTGAGTTTTTTGATGTTGTTGTTCTTCAACTCCAATTCATCGGCCAATTTTTCATACTCAAGTTTGGTATATTCTTCATCGAGCTCTATGATGATGTCACCAGCGTTTACAGATTCACCATTCAACTTTAAAACAATTCTGATTTCTGTATCTGTAGGTGCATTAATTTCTCTCTCAAAAGCAGGAACAATTTTACCATCAGCACTGATCGTATTGTCAATATCACCCTGTTGAACTTTTGCAGTTATGATTTTATCATATTCAACCGTCGGTTTTATCCATTTGCGTCCATAGAAAAATAAGCCGATCAAGACAATTGCAATCAGACCATACTTGGCCCAATTCTTAAACTTGCTTTTCTTGATTTCCTGTTCGGATATGTGTTTGTCCATCTTTCGAATGATTGTTTCAAAAGTAAGGACAAGCCTTGTTCCAATAATCAAATTATTGACTTACAAATAATTATATATCTATATTTATATAATATTGATCGATTTCGGACACGAAGAGTTTGATTTCGGACAAAAACCGTCAGTATGATTTGATATACGCTATTTGCTCAAGATGGTGATGATGGTGTCGGCAGAAGGACCTGCAAGAAAATGTTTATTATTTACAATCACCACAGGCAATTGAATGTATTCCGTAAAGTTGAATTCTTTAACCTTAGCAAACATTTGTTGTTTATTGGCTTCATTACCATTCACATCGTTGAATGTATATTGCATACCCATGGAGTCGAGGGCGGCCATAAAGTCAGTGCAATGGTCGCAATCACTGCTCCCAAAAATGAGAATCTCATTTTGAACAGATGGAGGCTGATCCATTGTTTTATTTTCCTCTGCAGCAGGTTTGCAGCTCATTTCAAATAAAAACAACCCAATAAATAGCAAATATTTCATCATTCGATAAAGGTAGAAATAAAAGGAAAATTTATCTACCAACTCTATCTGAAATCACACTTTTATTTATTTAAATGCATCTCAAACAGCTTTCTCACTCGTTTTACCAGATTATTTGAAAACTAAATCAATCCAAAAAAAAAAGGAAAGTTTCCTTATTTCATTGAAAAACCTAAATTCCAAGATTCGATTATTACTTGTACCTTCTGCATTTTTTTTAAAATTTTCAGTTTCAGGCAAATGTTCCTATTACATTTGCATACCTTATCCAACTTTATAAGTTGAGCGTTAAATGTCCACAAAATCAAAAATGATGCATTATTCTAAAATATTTGCCGTGCTTATCCTTCCAATTTTTGCAATGCTTTCTTGCAACAAAAATGGAAATATCAGTCCTATTGATCCACAAACTCCCATTGAAGGCAGTAAAGATGTGGCAGTCTGGATGACAAAAGCCAATGAGCAAATGCTGCTTGAAAAACAAAGCAGCTATCTATCTTACGTAAGTTCTCCAAACTATTATGAGACCATTGATGTAAATCCTACAAAGACTTTCCAGACAGTGGATGGCTTTGGTTATACCTTGACTGGGGGAAGTGCTTTCTTGATCAATAGAATGGAAATTACCAAACAACAAAAGTTATTGGATGAGTTTTTTTCATGTGCAGAAAATGGCATTTGTGTTTCTTATTTACGCATCAGTATGGGAGCTTCAGATTTAGATGATCAAGTTTTTAGTTACAATGATATTTTACCTACCAATGAGGATCTTTCATTGTCCAAATTTAGCTTATCGAAAGATACTATCCATTTGATTCCTATTTTGAAAAAGATCCTGGCCATCAATCCTGAGATAAAAATCATGGCAACACCGTGGAGTGCGCCATTATGGATGAAGGACAATAAGCAGTCCGTTGGCGGAAGTCTTTTACAAAAATATTATGGCGTATATGCTGACTATTTTGTTGCTTATTTAAAGGCGATGAAAAATCAAGGTATAAACATAAATGCTGTCACTTTACAAAACGAACCACAACATGGAGGCAATAATCCAAGTATGGTCATGAGTTCGGCGGAGCAAGCAGATTTTGTTGCCAATCACCTCGGACCCAAATTCAAAAAAGAAAATATAAATACAAAAATCATTGTTTGGGATCATAACTGCGACAATCCTTCCTACCCTATAGATGTACTCAAAAATGCCGAGGCTAACCCATTTATTGACGGTAGCGCTTTTCATTTATATAGCGGCAACATAGATGCTTTGAGTCAGGTGCATCAAGCATTTCCTGATAAGAACGTATATTTTACTGAGCAATGGACGGGAGCAAAAGGCAACTTTGCAGGCGACTTCAAATGGCACATCAAAAATGTCATCATCGGGAGTATGAAAAATTGGAGCAAGACCGCATTGGAGTGGAATCTTGCAAATGATGTAACATTTGGTCCTCACACGCCAGGAGGATGCACAGAATGTAAGGGTGCGGTAACCATAACAGGCAATACTTATTCAAAAAATGTTGCTTATTATATCATTGGTCAGGTATCCAAATTTGTTCCAGCGGGCTCAAAAGTCATTGAGACATCAAATTTAGCATCCATACCTAATGTCGCATTTATCACACCCAACGAAAAAGTGATTTTGATCACTCTGAATGAAAGTGAAGATACCAAAATATTCAATATTGGTTTTGGAGGAAAAAAAGCGATCGCTACTTTACCTGCAAATACTGCAGGGACTTATATTCTAAATTAATCCTAAAACCTTTTAAATTAAAGGTTGACTTGAAAAAAAATAAAATTGTTTTTGGATCTATGGTTTTGTTTGGTAGCATTTATTGAACTTTCATCCCTCGTATTCCATCTTTCGTGTTTCATCTCTCTTCTGGAATATTTTTTAAAATTACTTCAGAAGCAATTCTTTTATCTACTTTATTAAAATTAAGTTTTAAGGTGAAACCCTTAATGGTCAGAACCTAATTATTCAATTCCGATAATGATATTTATCATATTAGTGAAAATTGACATGCTAATTATTTACTATTACCAAAAGATTGTCGTTACTATTAAAGTTTGGCAAAGAAAATAATTTTTTGTGCATCACAAACACTCCTCAAAATACCAGATGGCACAAATTAAAAATCAAGTTACAATACATTTATGTCTCAAACACTTCACGCCGTTTATATCTACTTGATGGCATCAATAGTAATAGCAGTAACTATTTATTTAAGCTATACAGGATATACTTATTACGACTTACCAATTGAAGAAAGATTTTACCATCCACAACATCATTGGTTTAAGCCTAGTGGACTTTATGGACAAGGTCTTGGCGTCATTGGGACGGCCCTAATCCTTTTTGGTGTCTCCATTTATATCGCACGAAAACGATATAATTTTTTAGGAAAATTGGTCCGATTAAAATACTTGCTTGAATTTCACATTTTTTTATGCACGTTAGGTCCCATAATGGTACTTTTTCATACGGCATTTAAATTTGGAGGAATAGTCTCTGTAGCTTTTTGGAGTATGGTGGCGGTGGTTTTGAGTGGGGTCATAGGTCGGTTTATATACATTCAAATACCAAGAACGGTGGAAGGGCGAGAATTATCTTTGGCTGAAGTGAAAAACCTGCAAAACGACATGGCAGAGGAAATCCAGCAAAATCCGCATGCAAATGAAGAATTGTTACAAATTATCAAAGACAATAATGTTAAAACTGGATCCTCACGCAACTCTTTTATAAATAACTACATACAGAACAGAAACACACTTAGGAAAGTAAAGCTGTGTTTAAATAAGCATGAGGTCGTTGGTGAAAAAGCCGATGAAATTTTATCTGCAGTAAGAAATGAAATAAACATTTCAAATAAAATTTCAAGGCTTTTAAAAATGCAACAGCTTTTTAAATATTGGCACGTTGCCCATTTACCTTTTGCATTGATCATGTTGATTGTAGTAATTATTCACATTGCAATTACTGTATCATTTGGATACAAATGGATTTTTTAAACTAAATAAATTATGAAAGTCATGAAAAATAAATTACTCAAAATCAAACATTTAAAATTAAAAAACAATTTTATAAAATTAATTAACCAGCAATAATAGACTTTATTGCCCACCAGCAACTAGGCTAGTAAATTAACCAACTAATTTCAACCAAAGTCATGGAAGTACTCATTGAGCAATGGCTCATATACGGAACTGTTACCATCTTTTGTGCTATAACAATTTATGTTTATCTCAAAAAGCAGCGGAAAAATTCTGCAAAAGTGGTCGCCAAAATCATCAAGGCTAAAGAGGAAGGCCTTTATGAACCTATGTCATTGCATCCATATATAGATTCTACTCAATGTATTGGGTGTGGAAGTTGTGTTACAGCGTGTCCTGAGAAAGATATCCTGGGATTAGTTGATAACAAGGCTGAGGTAATAAACGCATCAAATTGTGTTGGTCATGGCGCTTGTTTTCATGCTTGTCCAGTAGAAGCTATTTCTTTAAGAATTGGGACTGAATCGAGAGGTGTAGAACTTCCGCACGTCAACGAAAACATTGAAACAAATGTAAAAGGTATTTTCCTTGCTGGAGAATTAGGCGGCATGGGATTAATAAAAAATAGCATTGAGCAAGGCGAACAAGCAGTTGAAAATATTGGCAGACGGAAATTTCCAGAGATGGAGAACGTGTTGGATCTTGCAATTGTTGGCGCAGGTCCTGCAGGTATTTCTGGTTCATTGACCGCAAAAAAAATGGGACTTTCCTCCGTCACACTTGAACAAAATTCACTAGGTGGAACAGTTTATACTTTTCCTCGTGCTAAGATTGTCATGACAGCACCCGTAAATTTACCATTATTTGGAAAGGTCAAACTGTTTAATACCAACAAATCTGAACTCCTTGATCTTTGGCATAAAGTCATCGCTGAAAATAGTTTGGATATTCAAGAACACACCAAGGTAGAAAGCATCATTCCTCAATCAAATGGTACATTCAAAACAATTACTTCTACAGGCAAAGAAATACTTAGCCATTCTGTCTTATTGGCCATTGGCCGCCGAGGATCACCTAGAAAATTAGCAGTTCCGGGAGAAGAAACACAAAAAGTTGCTTACCGACTTTTGGAACCTGAAAGAATTTTTGACAAAAAAATCATCGTTGTAGGTGGTGGTGATTCAGCCATAGAATCTGCCATGTTATTGATGGATCACAATGAAGTCATTTTATCTTATCGTAGTGATAAATTTTCAAGATTAAAACCAAAAAACAGGGAAAATATACAACTGGCAGCTCAAGAAGGAAAATTAAAAATTTGGTACAATAGTAATCTATTGGATATTTCAGAAAAGACCATTACCCTACAAACTGAGCAGTCTCCAGAAGGCGAAATTATTGAAAATGATTTGGTTTATATTTTTGCAGGTGGGGAACTCCCCACCCCTTTTCTTCAAAAAATCGGTATAGAAATTACGAAAAGATTTGGTCATATTATGAAAAAACACTAATAGTGAATTGAGGATCAGAGGCATATATATCATTTTGATCATTTTGCTCACAAGTAATTTGTTTGGCCAAATTTCACCTGGAGATTTGACAACTGCTCATGCCAAATATGAAGGTATCAGTAATTGCACTCAGTGCCATGTTTTAGGAAATAAAGTTACCAGTGCTAAATGTTTGTCATGTCACATTGAAATTCAAGATTTAGTCAAACAAAATAGAGGATATCACGCAGACAAACTGGTGAAAGGAAAAGACTGTTTTGCCTGTCACAGCGAACATCATGGTCGCAACTTTAAAATGGTACGATTGGATGAAAAGAAATTCAACCATGAGCAAACTGGTTATTCTCTTAAAGGCGAGCACAAAGTAATTGATTGTAGAGAATGTCATAAACCTGAAAACATAGCATCCAAAGAATTGAAGAAAAGGAAAGATACTTTTTTAGGACTTGGCAAAGCTTGTCTTTCCTGCCATGACGATTATCATCAAAAAACACTGTCCAATGATTGTGCTTCTTGCCATGATTTTACCAGGTTTACCCCTGCTCCAAACTTCAACCACAACAAAGCAAAATTTAAACTAACAGGAAAACACATAGATGTAAAATGTGTAGAATGTCATAAAAAAACAATCCAAAATCAAGTAGAAATGCAACAATTCACAGGCATCAAATTTGATGATTGTGTGAATTGCCACAAAGATCCTCACGCTGGACATTTTACAAATAAATGCGCTCAATGTCACATTGATCAATCTTTTTCCTTATTTAATGGTAAGAAGTCTTTTGACCACAATAAGACAAAATTTACATTAAATGGCAGCCATAAAAATGTAGATTGTTTTGAATGTCACAAAAATAACACTACGGCATTGACTGTATTTCAAGATAGAAATGGTATTAATGAAACTGACTGCATCACTTGTCATAAAGATTTCCATGAAGGAAAATTTGGCGAAGATTGTGCGCAATGTCACACAGAGAAAAGTTTTCATAGTTTGAAAACCATGGACTTTTTTGACCACAACCTCACAGATTATCCCTTGGAGGGAAAACACATAAATGTAGACTGCAAAAAATGCCATGCAGATAGTTACGTAAAACCAATCAATTTTTCTGAATGTAAAAATTGCCACAAAGATTATCATGAAGGCCAATTCGTTAAAAACGGCGTTGTTCAAGATTGTAAAACATGTCATTCATTAGCTGAGGGCTTTGATATTAGCCAATTCACAATAGAGGATCATGAAAAAACCAAGTTTCCTTTAAATGGCTCGCATTTAGCAGTTCCCTGCCTTGCATGTCATCAAGAAAATAAAAAGTGGAATTTCAAAGACATTGGCACGCAATGCATTGATTGTCATGATGATGTCCACAAAAATACAATATCAGAAACCATCTACCCGCAACAGAATTGTACGGTTTGCCACCAAACAGAAAGTTGGCAAGAAATAAGTTTCGATCACAATAAAACGCCTTGGAAACTTGAAGGGAAACATACAGCGGTGAATTGTAATGATTGTCATTGGCCAGATAAAAAAGTAGCTATACCTGAAGGTTTAATTTTTAAAACTCTTAAATCTGAATGTAACAGTTGTCATGAAAATATTCATTGTAATCAATTTGCAATTGACCAAATAACAGACTGCAAAAGATGCCATGATTCTGGAAAATGGATTCCTCCTCCATTTTTCAATCACAACAATACAAAATTTGCACTCACTGGCAAACATGCTCAAATTGCTTGTGCTGATTGTCATAAACCGCAAAGCGATAACTCCACCATATTAATTTATAAGATAAATAAACACGAATGCAAAGATTGTCATATGTAATAAAATATATCCATGTGTACCTTCCTCAAATTCTGGAATATGGATTCAAAAACATCACCATAGTGATGGTGCAAAATAATCTTATGCCCATAAATATCAGTGTAAACTCCTATAAATTCGTAGGAATTAATACGATAGCTTTGAGCGAAAGGAAATATATAAAACATTCAAATGCCAATTCATCATTGAATACAAAAATTAAATAATTAAAAATGAAAAACACCACCTATTTTGTAAGAATTGGCATAGCCTATATCCTATTATCATTCTTAATATTTATTGGCTGTAATAATGGACCAAAAGTCATTAAATCATCTGCCTCTTCTGGAGAAAAAGACAAACAATCTTTGCCCGGAATTTTTGCTTCAGAGACAAATATGGCAGCTACTTCACAAAGTCCAATGGAAGAGGAAGTACATACTGTTGTAATCAATGAAGTATTACCTACAGAAAGGTACGTATATCTAAACGTAACGGAAGGGACTGAAAAATTTTGGATTGCAACATCCAAACAAGAAGTGAAAGTTGGAGCAACTTACTTTTATAAAGGTGGTCTCCTTAAAACAGATTTTGAAAGTAAAGAATACAATAGGGTTTTTGATAAAATTTACTTGGTTCCAAGTATTGTAGATGCCAACCATGCCCAAGCTGGAGATATGGCCAATACAGCTGCTGCACCTAGTGCTACAGGGCCTGAAACAAAAGTTGCAAAACTCGTCCCAGGTGCATCTGTAAAAATTGCCGATCTCGTGTCCAATATGAAAAAATATGCCAACCAAACCATCCAAGTTACTGGTGAATGCACAAAACTAAATCCCAACATCATGGGGCGAAATTGGATTCACCTAAAAGATGGAAGTAAGGATCAATATGATTTTGTTATTACTTCTGCAATTCCAGTACCTGTTGGTCAAATGGTAACCATGGTGGGAACTGTAATCCTAGACAAAGATTTCGGAGCGGGATATCGCTATGATCTTATTTTAGAAAATGCAACCATCGCACAGTAATTCATTACTGGTAAAAAATATATATTATTTCAAAACCTTTGATAATCATTAAAATAACAAATAAGTATTAAATCAGAAATACAAAATAATCATACAATCCAATCAGTAGAAATAGATTCAGAATAGGGTTTTAAAATCCTATTCAATTAAGCCTATTTCTACAGATGCTCTCAATGTTTCAGTTCATTCCAATACAATCAATTTTTTTGTACCTACTACAATAAGATTGATAAAAATTATAATTGATAAATGAAAAAAAATTAATCAGGCAATTATGTATAAACTGCCAATCATTATAGGAATCATTTTGTTGGGAATTACCCAACTTATGGCACAATCACCTCATGGTGAATTGTTTGTAATGGATTGCGCTGCCTGTCATAACCCTGATGGTTGGAATATCAATATTGACACATTCCATTTCAACCACAATGCCACCAAATTTGAATTATCTGGAGCCCATAAAGAGGTAGATTGTAAATCATGTCACGGCTCACTTATTTTTTCAGACGCATCTGACGAGTGTATTTCTTGTCATCAAGATATTCACAGTCAAACAGTTGGAAATGATTGCAAAAGATGCCACAATTCTGATAGTTGGGTGGTAAATAACATACCAGAATTGCATGAATCCAACGGTTTTCCTCTCATAGGAATGCACAATAACTTGAGTTGTGTAGAATGCCACATATCGGAATCAAATTTGAAATTCAATAGGATTGGAAATGATTGTATCAATTGCCATACAGATGATTTTAATGCAACCTTACACCCAAGTCACCTTACCAATAATTTCACCAAAAATTGTATTGAATGTCACGATCCCTTTACTCAAGATTGGGCTACTGACAAAGTACATCATGATTTCTTTCCATTAAAGTTGGGTCATGAAATTCAAGATTGTAAGGCTTGTCACAAAGGAAACACATACAGCGATATTTCTGCAAATTGTGTAAGTTGTCACCAATCAAATTTCGAGCAAACCATCAGTCCAAACCACAGAATTGCCGGGTTTACCAATGATTGTGCGGCATGCCATACAACGGATTTGGAATGGAAACCAGCCAAATTTGTGGATCATGATGCGCAATTTTTCCCTATTTATTCAGGACCTCACAAAGACACTTGGAACCAATGTATTGAATGTCACTCGGAGTCAAATAATTTCTCAAAATTCACTTGTACTTCTTGTCATACCAATCCCCAAACGAATGAAGATCACCAAGGCTTAAATGGCTATGTTTATGAATCCTCCGCATGTTTATCTTGTCACCCTAATGGTTTAAAAACAGAAGGTTTTGACCATAGTTCTACAGGATTTCCATTACTTGGTTCACACGTAGGCATTGATTGCAAACAATGCCATACTAATGGTTACACCAATACACCTAACACTTGTGCTGGTTGTCACATACCTGATTACAACGCGTCGACAAATCCTAATCACGTACAAGCTCAGTTTCCGACCGATTGCAAACAGTGTCATGACGAAGCTAATTGGTCTCCGGCAGTTAATTTTGA
>JAKQLF010000193.1 GCA_029567325.1 Bacteroidota bacterium
AAAAATCAATGACGTCTGATTTAAAATGTTTTAAATTTTTGGTTCAAAAGCAAATAGCTCAATACTTCCATTAATTTTAACGCATCAAACCAACAAAATGAGTAGAACCGACATTGTCAAAAATGATAAAAAAACCATAAGGGCCTGGGCTATTTTCGATTGGGCCAATTCAGCGTATGCTCTGGTTATTTCTACAGCCGTGTTTCCTATTTACTACAACAGTATTACAGATGAAACTGTCAAAGTATTTGGTTCGGAGGTAAGCAATGGAGCAGTGTATTCTTTCGCCATTACCTTGGCTTATATTTTGATAGGTTCCTTGTCCCCATTACTCAGTGGTATTGCTGATTACAGCGGTAAACGTTTGTATTTCTTGAAAATCTTCACGGTTGTGGGTTCACTTGCTTGTATTGCCATGTTTTTCTTTGAAAAATCAACTGATATTTGGATAGGCATCATCACTTTTATCATAGCAACCGTGGGTTTTGCAGGAAGCCTGGTCTTTTATGATTCCTTTTTGCCACTCATTGCAACTGAAGATCAATATGATAAAGTCAGTGCGAGAGGCTTTTCATACGGATATGTAGGAAGCGTAATTCTATTGATATTTATATTATTCATGGTGCAAAAACCAGAAGTTTTTGGCATCACCAGTCCAACATTGCCTACCCGAATCGGTTTCATTTTGGTTGGAGTATGGTGGCTGACTTTTTCCCAAATCACTTTCCGGGGAATGCCTCAAGATCAAAGGACTGGTTTACCTGTAAATTCCATTTATAAAGGATATCATGAAGTCGGAAAAGTGTTTAATGAAGCTAGAAAAATGAGGAGTTTGAAGGCATTTTTGCTTTCGTTTTTCCTTTATTCTGCTGGCGTGCAAACCGTTATTTATGTGGCATCACTGTTTTCTCAACAAGTATTGGGCATGGAGTCATCAGAATTGATCATGACCATTTTGATTATACAACTTGTTGGAATTTTGGGAGCATGGCTTTTTGCTAAAATATCAGGTAAAATTGGAAATAAAAAAGCTTTACTCATTCAAATTGTCATTTGGTTTATCTTATGTATAGGAGCTTATTTATGTACCACAAAAGCTGTATTTTTTGGACTAGCTGCGGGTGTTGGAATGGTTATGGGCGGGATCCAAGCTTTGTCTCGAGCCAGTTATTCCAAATTGTTGCCAAAAGGAGAAGATGACGTAACCTCTTATTTTAGTCTTTATGATGTCGTTTATAAGTCGGCCATTGTCGTAGGAACTTTCTTATTTGGCTTGGTAAATTTAATAACTGGGGATATGCGATCCTCTGTTTTAATGTTGGCCATGTTGTTTATCGCAGGAGCCATTGTAATGACACAAGTCAACTTTGAGGAAGAACATATGAATCAATAGATTGAAGAAAAAAGACGAGAGTCGAAAGACGAAAGTTTTTTTTAAACTTATTGAACTCCCACTGCGTCCACAGACATTGGACTCTATTGAACTCATTGAAGAAAAAAGTCGAGAGTCGAAAGACGAAAGATTTTTTTTAACTTATTGAACTACCACTGTGTCCACAGACATTGGACTCTATTAAACTTTTATTGAAATCTCATTGAAATCTCATTGAATTCCCATTGAATTCCCATTGAACTCTTGAGATTATAAACAAAAAAAGCCCTTCCGAAGAAGAGCTTTTAGAGTGGTACCTCCCAGATTTGAACTGGGGACACACGGATTTTCAGTCCGATGCTCTACCAACTGAGCTAAGGTACCTTACACCTTTATTTCAAAAGTGGTGCAAAGATAGATCATTTTTCATCCCCTCCAAATCTTTTTAATTTTTTATTATATATTATTTTTTGATTATTTGATGAGGTCAAATACAATTGCAAATTGACTTTCAATATTTAACTGATAATCAATTAAATAACTTTCGTTTTTAAACTAGATTCAATTTTGCTGTTTAGATTTATTTCAAACCAAGTTGAATTTAAATATCGTCGCATTGCACAGATTGTCTTTAAATGAAGGACGAATTATTATTTTTAATAAAAATTAGCAGCTTCCTATTTTAAAATATTAACTTCGAGTTAAATTTTATTTTTGTAGTTTTATTTTCTGAACTTAAAAGAGCGCTTGGAGTTAAATAGTTAATGAATAAAGGGGGCATACTGTAATTTGTAAGCTTATTTATTCGTATTAGGACAAAGGAAAAGCGTTTGTTTTATATTGTTAAACCACATTAAATTACCTATTGATGTCAATAAGGATTAAAAAAGTAGCCGTTTTGGGCTCTGGAGTAATGGGCTCAGGGATTGCTTGCCATCTTGCAAATGTTGGAATGGATGTGATCATGATGGATTTACCTACTGAAGGTGCTAAAAGAAATCTAGTCGCAGAATCAGCACTTCAAACAGCCATAAAATCCAAACCTGCACCTCTTTATAAAGCAGCATTCGCTAAACGTATTCAAACTGGTAATTTTGATGATCATCTAAATCAAATAGCAGATTGTGACTGGGTTATTGAAGTCATTGTCGAACGAGCTGACATCAAAAAAGCACTTTACGAAAAAATAGAAGCAGTAAGAAAACCTGGTACATTGATTACTTCAAATACATCAGGTATTCCATTACACGTTTTAGCCGAAGGTAGAAGTGAAGATTTCAAAAAGCACTTATGTGGCACGCATTTTTTCAATCCAGCAAGATATATGTCTTTGTTGGAAATCATTCCCCAATCAGAAACAGACCAAAAGATCATTGATTTTTTCATGCATTTTGGAGACATCGTTTTGGGAAAGAAGACGGTTTTATGCAAAGATACCCCTGCATTCATAGCCAATCGAATAGGATTCTTTTCTGGAAATAAGGTACTTGAATTGACCGATGATCTAGGTTTGACCGTGACAGAAGTCGACAAATTAACTGGTGACGCAATTGGATGGCCATCAACCGGAAGTTTTAGATTACTGGATTTAGTTGGTTTGGATACCAGTGCAAAAGTTACCCAGGGAGTTATTGCTTCAAGCCCAGATGATGAATATGTCATCAAAATGAAAGATCGACCTGTTCCAAAACATATGCAATTTCTATTGGACAATAAGTTTTTAGGAAACAAAAGTGGACAGGGATATTATAAAAAAACCAATGAAAAGGATGAAAGTGGAAAGTCCATCATTCATGCCCTCGATTTACAAACTTTGGAGTATGGACCTACCCAAAAGCCTGGGATACCAAGCTTGAGTATTGCGAAAAAGATAGAAATCATGAGCAAACGGCTCAAAGAAATGATTGAGGCCAGTGACAAAGGTGGACAATTCTTGAGCGCATTTTTTGGTGGTTTATTTTCTTATGCATCCAATAGAATCCCTGAGATCTCAGACAATATTTACAGCATAGATGATGCTATGAAAGCTGGTTATGCTTGGTCATATGGCCCATTTGAGTATTGGGACATGCTTGGCTTTGAATATGGACTTTCATTGGCTGAATCACAGGGCCTTCCAATTCCAAACTGGATTTATGATAAAAAAGAAAGTGGCAAATTTTCTTTTTATGCTACCGAAGGTGGAAACCAAACATATTATGACTTGCTCAGTAAAGACTTTGAACTGGTGCCTGGTGCTATAGGTTTGATAAAACTTTCCAACTTTGCTGAGCAAAAACCGGTGTTAAAAAACACAGAATGTACAGTCCATGATATTGGTGATGGTGTGATGTGTTTGGAATTTACATCAAAAGCCAATACCATAGGGGAGGGCATAGGAACTGGGCTTTCAGAAGCCATTACTTTGGCAGAAAACGGTGATTGGAAGGGGATAGTCATTGGAAATAATGCCAAGAACTTTTCTGTCGGCGCGAACCTGATGGCAGTAGGCATGGCAGCTATGCAAGGAGATTGGAAAACACTAGAAGCAATGGTGGATGGATTCCAACAAGTAAATATGCGCATGAGGTATTGCGATGTACCAGTTGTAATCGGCACACAAGGTTATGTCTTTGGTGGAGGTTGCGAAATGGCTATGCATGCAGATGCAGTGGTAGCTTCCGCTGAAAGTTACATTGGCTTGGTTGAAGTCGGCGTAGGTTTACTTCCCGGAGGTGGAGGAACGAAAGAATTTGCATTAAGAGCTTCAGACAGTTATTTTGAAGGAGATACACAAATTCCAACCATCGTAGATAAATTAAAAAATATTGCAACAGCTTCGGTTTCTACATCCGCTCATGAAGCTTTTGATTTAGGGTATTTGCTGGATACAAGAGACAGTGTTTGTGTTGGAACTCAACGTGTGCTGCAACAAGCTAAAGAAAAGGTTCTTGCACTGAGCGAAGGATATGTTGCTCCATCGGCAAAGCCAGTAACTGTTTTGGGTCGAACTGGCTTGGCGACACTTTATACAGCAATTAATGAATATTTCCTTGGAAAATATATGAGCGAACACGATGTTGAAATTTCCCGAAAAATAGCCTATGTTTTATGCGGAGGTGATTTGACAGGACAGCAGCAAGTCAGTGAGCAATACTTATTAGAGATAGAAAGAGAGGCTTTCATGCAACTTTTGGGTACTCAAAAAACTCAAGAAAGAATTCAATACATGTTGATGAATAGCAAACCACTCCGCAATTAAACCAAATTAATCAAATTGATTTTCAAAAAAGAAATAATACAATGGAAGCATATATCATAGGAGGAAAAAGATCTGCAGTTGCAAAAGCAAAACGCGGTGGTTTTAAAAATTATCGTTCTGATGACCTTGCAGTAGACATCATCAAAAATTTGGTTGAATCTATTCCTGGTTTTGATCCACTTTTAGTAGATGATGTGATTGTAGGTTGCGCAAATCCAGAAGGCGAGCAAGGTTTACAAATAGGCAGAAATATATCTATGAGAGCTTTGGGAAAATCAGTCCCTGGCTTTACCATCAACAGATATTGCGCATCTGGTCTTGAGGCCATTTCAATTGCAGTTGCTAAAATTACGGCTGGAATGGGGGAGTGTTTCATTGCAGGTGGTACTGAAAACATGAGCATGATACCCATGACTGGTTATAAAATGGCTCCTTCTTATCAAGCAGCGCTTGAAAATCTCAACTATCACGTGAGCATGGGCGCCACAGCAGAAGCCGTTGGTAAAAAATGGAACATTACCAGACAGGAATCTGATGAATTCGCATTGAGGTCGCACCAATTGGCAGCAGCGGCAATAGGTAGCGGAAAATTCAAAAGCGAAATTGTCCCCATTGAAGTAAAAGAGGTTTTTGTAAATAACAATCAAAGACAAGAATCTAGTCATACAGTAGATACTGATGAAGGTGTAAGGGTTGACACTTCTTTGGAAGCATTGGCAAAACTACCAGCAGCTTTCAAAAATGGTGGCATAGTAACAGCAGGTAATTCAAGTCAAACATCTGACGGCGCAGCATTTGTCTTAGTGATGAGCGATCGTTTGATGCAATCTCTGGGCTTGTCTCCAATCGCAAGGTTGGCTGCTTGTTCAG
>JAKQLF010000194.1 GCA_029567325.1 Bacteroidota bacterium
TATTCCATCGGTAAGATCAGGTCACAAAATGGTTTATGATCAAATAAAAAAAAGAGTTTATTTGTTTGGAGGAATATCTTCAATTTGGCCATATTTTCCTACTTCTGAAACATGGGAGTGGAACGGTTTGAATTGGACAAAAAAGAATCCTGTGACGAAGCCAGCCGCAAGATACAATCATGCAATGGTTTACGATAGTGCCAAAGCGAAAACCATTCTTTTTGGTGGAAGAGATTTTTCTGGTGGTATAATTGGTGAAAACCACGACTATTATGATGATAGCTGGGAATGGGATGGAACAAATTGGACGAAATTAAATCCGGTGAACAATCCATCTGCCAGAAGTGGTCACGCAATTGCGTTTGACAGTTTTAAGAAGAAAATAATATTACTAGGAGGTTACAAAAAAGACAATGATGTTCTTTCGCAGGATTATATTTATAGTGATACTTGGGAATGGGATGGGGCAAATTGGATTCCAATCATTTCATCGAATATTAAAAGCCCTGTATATCCTCCAGATATAAAAGAGCATTCAATGATTTACGATATTAAAAATGGAAAAACAATGATTTGGGGAGGAATTTCATATACAGCAGAAAGTTATTTTCATGATGAATATGATGAAATATTTTCTGACACATTTGAATGGAATGGCACATTTTGGGATAAAAAAACAACTCTTAATTCTCCATCAGAACGATATGGACATGCAACGGCATACGATATTTTAAATCAAACAACGGTTTTGTTTGGAGGGTATGATTACGACGGTTTTGAAAAAGGTGATACTTGGTTGTGGAATGATACAAATTGGGAATTAGCTTCTTCGAATACCGGCAGATCAAGACATGCCATGACTTATGATAGAGCTCGATCAAAAGTTGTTTTGTTTGGAGGATATAAAACATCGTATAAAGATGATACATGGGAATGGAATGGCAGCTATTGGTTATCAAAAAATCCTTCTACAAAGCCCTCTGCCAGAAGAGAACATTCAATGACATATGATGTTAAGAGAGAAAAGGTTGTTTTATTTGGAGGATTTACGGGTGCAAACAACAATGAAACATGGGAGTGGGATGGAAATAATTGGACTCAAAAAAATCCATTAAATAAACCTTCTGCCAGATATAACCATTCAATGGTGTATCATAATTATTATGGGAAAGTAATATTATTCGGAGGTTATAACGGATCAGTAACCAATAATGAAACATGGGAATGGGACGGTGAAAACTGGAATCAATTAAATCTCATAATTAAACCCTCAGCAAGACAAGGACACTCAATGGCTTTTGACAGTATCGAAGGGAAGGTGTTGATGTTTGGGGGATCCTCTGGAGATACTGGAATGTGGGCGTTCGAAAGTGGCTGGAATGATCGCCCTGGACAAATTTTCACAAGTTCTGTTTATCATTATCAACAACCTGATATTTTCCAATATTCAAAAGTATATTTTCGTTCGATTTTTACCTCTTTTAACGCTGGTGGTGTAGGTGATGTTCAGGGTTCAGCAATAAACGGTGTTGACCTGATCGCATGGAAAAACGGTTCATGGGAAACGGTTTCTTCAAATGATGCGGGAGTTGATGATCTGAAATCCGTTTTAGGAATTTTCTCAAACGATCACGAAGAGATAAAATCAATTCTTAATGGCAATAGTTCAAACATTTATATTGCCGCAATCCCAAAAGCTCCCCGTGGTTTTGGCACAGTTGAAGGACAAATTGCCTCTGACTATATGGAAATGATTTTGAGTTATACTATTCTTGAACCTGATGATTTTGCTCCGACAGGTCATCTTGACGGTGCTGGTGCTGATTTTATGTGGGGTTGGGCTTGTGACAAAGACACTCCGGAAGAAAATATTCATGTTGTTTTATCATTTTACACTGGCGAAACATATCTGACTTCCATTGACATCGGTGAAACGAATAACCCGTCAGAGCAGGGAGTTCAGGACATTTGCGGTGAAGGTTCAACTACCCATCGGTTTTCATTTAATCCCTCAACAAGTGCAGAACTTCAGCAGGCATTGCATGACAAATTCATCTCAAGACCAGTGACACTAACAGTTCACGCATACGGCATGAACACCGGACCAGTGCCCCCAGGGTCAAACACTGAGTTAGGAGATTCACCAAAAGAGTTTGTGTATTAAATAAATTTGTTGGTTTCACAGTCATTTTATTACCAGGACATCATTTTTCTATATCTGAACCTGTTAAATGGCAAAAAAATGTGTCGGACAGTAAAAAGGAAATGGCGGAATTTGATCTGTAAAACAATTCTGGCATATCTGTAAAAATTGATTAATATTGCGCAGTTTATTGATTTTTCAGGTTTAAATCAATGCGTCCGCAGATAGAGAGAATTGTTATTGATCCAAAGTTTACTGATGCAGTTTTGCCTCATAACATCGCTGAAATACTTGATATTGTTCCGGAATTAATGTCAAAAGACGAACTTGTCGCTTTTGTGAAAGATAATCCGGGCGATGACATTTTTAAGACGGCGAAAAAGATACTGTTCTTTACTGAAAACAAGGGAAAATTCCTGAAAAAATGTCCGGGGAGCAAAGGCGTTGTCTGCTGTGATTACTACACG
>JAKQLF010000222.1 GCA_029567325.1 Bacteroidota bacterium
CCCAAGTGTCAGCATCTCAAAAAAGTGGAATCATAAAAACCGATTTTGGCCAATTGTCTGATGGAACAATGAGTAGCTTGTATACACTTACCAATAAAAATGGTGTAAAAGTTTCCATTACGGACTATGGTGGTATCATAGTCTCCGTGTTGGTTCCCGACAAATCTGGCGTTATGGCTGATGTGGTTTTGGGTTATGATAGTGTGGCTCAGTATGAAAAAAATAATCCTTACTTCGGTGCCATCATCGGTAGGTATGGCAATAGAATTGCAAAAGGTAAGTTTTCTATTGATGGAAAATCATACCAATTGGCTACCAATGACAATACCAATCATCTCCACGGTGGCGTCAAAGGATATGACAAAGTGATGTGGAATGTCCAAGCTGTAGAAGGCGAAGAACCTGCTTTGGTGATGACCTACTTGAGCAAGGATATGGAAGAAGGTTATCCTGGAAATTTAGAAAATAAAGTCATCTACACTATAACCAATGAAAACGCTATTAAAATAGATTTCGAAGCAACTACAGATAAACCAACCATTGTAAATATGTGTAATCACAGCTACTTCAATCTCAATGGTGGTCAATCAGATATATTGAATCATTCCCTAAAGATTTTTGCCGATAAGTACTGTGCAGTTGATGAAACCCTTATTCCTTTGGTTGGACTTGCTGACGTAGCAAACACTTCTTTCGATTTTAGGTCATTTAAAAATATCGGAACCGGCATAAACAAAGATGATATTCAACTTAAAAATGGCTTGGGTTATGATCATAATTGGGTACTTAACCAAAAAGCATCTTCAGGAATGATATTGGCAGCCATCTTACAAGATAGTGTGAGTGGTCGTACCTTAACAGTTGAGACGACTGAACCCGGTATTCAGTTTTATTCTGGTAATTTTCTAGATGGTACGATTGTGGGCAAATACGGTGTGAAATATAACAAACGATCAGGACTTTGTTTGGAAACACAACATTTTCCAGATTCGCCTAATAGACCAGATTTTCCTTCTACACTGCTTAAACCTGGTGAGAAATACGCAAGCACTACCACTTATACTTTTGGTTTAATTCAATGATCTTCAAAAAATAAAGATGATGTTTAATTTTATTTCAAAAACAATTTTTGCTGCTATTTTACTTTGTGTTGTCCAAGTTGGTTTTGCCCAAAGTCCTGTAAAAATCATAATCAATACAGACATCGAAAAAGAAAAAATCAATAAACATATTTACGGTCATTTTGCAGAGCATCTCGGACGATGTGTGTATGACGGTATCTACGTTGGCGACAATAATACCAAAATAAAACACGAAAATGGCGTAAGAACAGATATCATTCAAGCGCTCAAAGACTTAAAAGTGCCTAATCTCAGATGGCCAGGCGGATGTTTTGCTGATGCTTACCAATGGAAAAATGGTATAGGCCCTAAAGCGGAAAGACCCAAAATGGTCAATCTTTGGTGGGGCAGAAATGTAGAAGACAATAGCTTCGGAACCCATGAGTTTCTAGACTTATGCGAAAAAATTGGCACACAACCATATCTAGCAGCCAATGTAGGTAGCGGATCTGTTCAGGACTTGATGGATTGGGTGGATTATGTCAATAGTACTAAACCTAGTGAAATGGTGCTATTACGACAGAAAAATGGTAGAAAAGATCCTTGGAATGTCAAACTTTGGGGCGTAGGTAATGAAGCTTGGGGATGCGGTGGCAATATGACTGCGGATTATTATGCCAATGTGTATCGACAATATGCGACGTTTATGACAGATTGGACTAATGGTTCAGGTTTGTACCGTATTGCTTCTGGTGCGACAGATGGAGAATACACTTGGACGGAATCACTCATGAAAAATATCCCACACAATATGGTTTCAGGATTGGCGCTGCATCATTATTCTGTATTGTCATGGGCAGAAAAAGGACCTTCGGTAGGATTCACAGAAGCACAATATTTCAAAACCATGCACGAAGCATTCAAAATGGATGAATTTATCAAAGGGCATTCGACCATTATGGACAAATATGACCCGCAAAATAAAGTAGCTTTGATCGTAGATGAATG
>JAKQLF010000225.1 GCA_029567325.1 Bacteroidota bacterium
GGTGTAATCAGTGCCGGAGCGAAATTGCCAGCTTCAAGGATTTTAGCCAATCACCTCGGCGTACATCGACAAACTTGTGTTGCAGCTTACGACGAACTGGTGGCGCATGGGTGGCTGGAGACAAGGGCGGGTGTTGGAACTTTTGTAGCGAGTCAAATGCCATTACCATCACCAAAGTCTTGGAAGGATCATTCAAATCAAGTTTTGAATGCTAAATCTTTAGTCATTCCTGAGTTTTTGGACCGAAATCTAAGGTTGACCACAGAAAATTACCACTTGGATGATGGTTTGCCTGACCCTCGCCTTGCACCAAGAGAAGAATTGGGTAGAGCTTTTAAAAAAATACTTTTGGGAAAATCATTGTATTCTAAACTTCAATATGCGGATACCAAAGGCCAGTATTTATTAAGATTGGCTTTGTGTGAATACTTAGGCGAATCTCGGGGCATGCAGGGATTAGTTCCTGATCAAATATTGATTACCCGTGGTGTTACTCAGGCTTTGTTTTTATTTATCAATGCATTTGTGAAAAGTGGTGATCATGTTGCTGTGACAGCCCTGGGTTGGTCTTCTGCAAATGTAAATTTTCAACATCACGGTGCCAATCTTGCCTATATTCGACACGATCAATATGGCATGGACGTAGACCATTTGCAAGAAATTTGTTTAACCACCAAAATCAATGCCGTCTACCTCACTCCTCATCACCACTACCCTACCACCGTCATTATGCCTGCTCATCGACGAGTGCAGCTTTTGGAATTGTCAAAAAAGTATGGTTTCTACATTTTTGAAGACGATTATGATTTTGACTTTCATTACACATCACAACCAATCATGCCCTTGGCATCTTCCACCCATTTCGATCATGTGTTTTACACGGGTTCATTTACCAAAGCTTTGGCCCCAGCTTTCAGAATTGGGTATTTAGTGGCGAGTAAAAATCAAATAGATTTACTGGCCAAATTTAGACGTCTAGTGGACAGGCAGGGTGATCCTTTGATGGAATTGGCCATCACAGAACTTTTAAAAGATGGTACTATTCAGCGTTATCTTCGGAAAAACCGAAAGATTTACATGAATAGACGTGATCATTTCTGCAATTTAATGCACGACCAATTGGGTGATCATATTTCATTTGTTACACCTGAAGGAGGTATGTCCGTATGGACCAAATTCAACAAAGTGAAAGACTTTAAAAAGTTGGTTTCTGTCTGTTCTGCTAATGACTTATACATCCAGGAAGTCCATACCATTCACAATCAACCAGTCAACGCACTGCGTTTGGGCTTTGCTTCATCAGACGAAAACGAATTGAATACATCCGTTTCCAAATTAAAGTTTGTACTTGAAAATCTTAATTACAAGTAACCTAGCAAAATGCTATTACACTATTTCTAAAACAAGGTCGTCTTGCTGAACCAAAGTTTTCTCCTTCAAGAATACCCTTTTGACCACTCCTTTATTAGAAGCAGTCACTGTACTCTCCATTTTCATGGCTTCGATGGTGAACAATGGCTGATTGACTTCCACATCTTGCCCTTCTTTGACCAAAATTTTGGATAAACTACCTTGCAAAGGCGAACCAACATGGCTAGGCTCTGACACCTTCACATTGGCAATGATTTCAATTTTAGCTTTTCTGTCTTTGACAATGACGCCGCGGTCTGCACCATTGATTCTGAAAATGGCCAATCTATTTCCGTGTGCATCTGGCTCATTTGCATTGAGGAATTGAATGATGATGCTCTTACCTTTAGAAATATCGAGCATGATTTCTTCATTATGACTCAAGCCGTAGAAGAAGGCCAAGGTTGGTAAATGCGAAACCTCACCAAATTCTTCCATGTGATTGTAATAGTCCTCAAATACTTTTGGATACAATTGGAAAGATAGGAAACTGTTGTAGTCGTCCATATCAGGAAACTTCTTTTTGAATGTCTCATATGCTCCGTCTAGGTCAAGTGGCGGCAAAAAGTCATTGGGTTTTCCGTCATATGGTTTTTCTCCTTTCAAAACTTTTGCTTGGAAAACAGCTGGCCAACCTTCATCTCTTTGTCCAAGGTCACCACGCATCATGGCTTTCATACTATCTGGAAAATCTATGGAATCTCCCTTATCAATCAAATCTTGGGCTGTATAATTATTAGCAGTCATGAACATGGCCATATCACCTACAACTTTTGAAGAAGGTGTTACCTTTACAATACCTCCAAAAATGTCATTGACTGCTTTATAATTCTGCTTGATCAAATCAAATTTGTCTTCAAGACCAAGCGATTTAGCCTGAGGGCGTAAATTGGTATACTGTCCTCCAGGAATTTCATTTTGATAAACATCTGCGGTTCCACTTTTCAAATCAGATTCAAATGGATAATAATAGGTTCTCACCGCCTCCCAATAATCTGAAAACTTATTGAGTGAACTCACATCGATGTCATTTTCCCTTTCATGACCCTTAAACATTTCTACGATAGAATTGAAATTGGGTTGTGAAGTGAGTCCAGACATAGAACCCATTGCCACGTCAATCACGTCCACGCCAGCATTCACAGCTTCTAAATAACTCGCTGACTGGATAGAAGAAGTATCATGTGTATGTAAATGAATTGGAATTTCTATCGATCCCTTGAGTGCTTCGATCAATGCCCTGGCAGCGCTTGGTTTGAGCAATCCTGCCATGTCTTTGATGGCCAAGATATGTGCTCCTTCGTCTTCAATTCGGCGCGCCATATCCAAATAATAATCTATATTGTATTTTGGATGGGTGAGTACATCACCCGTATAACACATACAAACTTCTGCAATGGAGTCTGTATTATTCACTACCGTGTGGATAGAAGTTTTCATTGCTTCCAGCCAATTGAGCGAATCAAAAATCCTGAAAACATCGATACCAGTTTTTGCAGATTCTTCAATAAAAGAAACAATGAGGTTATCGGGATAAGCTTTGTAACCTACGGCATTGCTACCCCTTAGCAACATCTGCAACATCACATTGGGCATCAATTGCCTGAACAATTCCAATCTTTTCCAAGGTGACTCTTTGAGAAATCTCATGGATACATCAAAGGTTGCTCCGCCCCAAACTTCCATGGAGAAAACGTCTTTGCCATGATGTCTGGCAAAACTTTCTGCAATATTGGTCATATCCTTGGTACGCATACGAGTAGCCAGCAAGGATTGATGCGCATCCCTGAAAGTTGTATCCGTAAACTGGATCGCTTTTGTTGATTTTAATTTTTCTACTACTCCTGCCGGACCATATGAATCTAAGACTTGTTTCCAGCCATCGTCAAAAGGTGCCTGACTATCAAAAGGCTGGATGGGAGGTTTGATGAAGGTAATATTTGGATCAATTTTCTTTACTTCAGCATGTCCATTGATGATGACGTCTCCCAAATAGGAAATGAGTTTGGTTGCTCTGTCTTTCCATTTAGGTGGAACCAATAATTCTGGGTGTTCGGCTATGAAATTGACAGAAATATCTCCTTTTCTAAAGTCTTCATGCCTGAGAAGATTGATCAAAAATGAAATATTGGATTTCACACCTCTGATTCTGAATTCCCTTAAAGCTCGAATTAATTTATCAGCAGCTTCATTGCGATTCCTACCCCATGCGGTGACTTTTACAAGTAAGCTGTCAAAAAATGGAGAAATATGGGCTCCTGCGTAAGCATGCCCTGCATCTAACCTTATACCAAATCCACTGGCACTTCTATAAGCAACCAATCTTCCATAATCTGGTTTAAATCCATTGGATGGATCTTCCGTTGTGATTCTACACTGAATGGCAACTCCTCTCATTTGTACATCAGCCTGAGATTTTATATCGATACCTTCGTAAGAAAGCGGATAATTCATGGCGATTAAGATCTGGGATTTTACCAAATCTATTCCAGTGATAACCTCTGTGATGGTATGTTCGACTTGAATTCTTGTATTGACTTCTATGAAAAATATGTTTTCATCTCTGTCAACCAAAAATTCTACTGTTCCAGCGTTTTTATAACCGACGGCAGAAGTTATTCCTACTGCATATTCGTATAATCTATCTTTGGTACTTTGCTTGAGAGTAGTTGCTGGTGCAATTTCAACTACTTTTTGAAATCTTCTTTGTACGCTGCAATCTCTTTCAAATAAATGGACAATATTACCATGATTGTCGCCCAAGATTTGCACTTCAATGTGTCTCGGGTTTTCGACAAATTTTTCGATAAATACCGCTGGATTGCCAAAAGCAGTTTTTGCCTCACCACTTGCTTCGTGGTATAAATTTTTGAAATCTTCCGAATTTCTCACTACCCGCATTCCACGACCACCTCCGCCTGTTGCAGCTTTGATCATGACTGGAAATCCAACCCCTTTCGCGATTTCAAATGCATCTTCAAAATTATCGATACTTCCTTCCGAAGCGGAAACAATGGGAACTTTAGCCTTTATGGCAATTTCTTTCGCTCTGATTTTATCGCCCAAGGTGAGCATTGATTCTGGATCCGGACCAATCCAGATGACACCAGATTCTTGGCACCGGGTTGCAAAATGGTCATTTTCAGATAAAAATCCATAGCCAGGGTGAATGGCATCGATGTCATTTTCAATCGCTACCCTAATAATTTCCTCTATATCAAGATATGGTTTAAGCGGATCTTCATCGGCACCGATCTTATAAGCTTCATCTGCTTTATATCTGTGAAGTGAATATCGATCTTCATAGGTGAAAACTGCTACTGTCCTAATATTTAACTCTGAGGCTGCTCTGAATACCCTGATCGCAATCTCTCCTCTATTGGCCACTAACAATTTTTTAATTTTCCGCAATTCCATACCTGATTTTTTATTAAAAAATTAATACACAACTCTTGGAAATAAAATTTCTAGATTTTCACTTTAAATATTTTATCGAACTTGCATTTAGACACAAAATAGGTATTTCGGCATGCGAAGCAATTCAATGATTTCAGCAATAAATCTGGAAAAATCAACTCCCAAAAGGAATTCTTATCCGAAATGTGACTCTATCCACAAAGTTTGCAAATTTTTAACACATTTTGCGCTTTCTAAGTCGTCATTATTACGAAAATTTCACTTTGTAAACAAACCGTTATATTTTTCACAGATTAACTTTTTATTAAACAAATGAAATTTAGAATTTATTCATCTTTGCCAAACAATACAACTTACATTATGAAATCATTGATCAGACTTTCTATTTTCTCGTCTTTATTATTTATTGGTTTGATTACCAATGCTCAATCTACTTCTAAACCAGCGCCAACTGCAGCGGTCCAAGGTCCTCACATGACTTTTACCAAAGAGTTGATCGATATAGGTAAGGTCAAAAGAGGTGAAAAGAAGTCTTTTAAGTTTGAGTTTGTCAATACGGGTACCGAACCACTAGATTTCGAAATTGTGTCTGGGTGTGATTGCACTACTTTAGATTGGCCAAGAAAAAAAGTGAAGGTTGGTGAGAAAGCATATCTTGATGTGATCTTCGATAGTACCGAAAAGGAAGAATCTGAGACTGTTGATGTAGATATTTATTTGAGGAATATCAACCCTAAAACCAAAAAGCCTTTCTTCAAAATTGTGAAGTATAAGTTTGAGTTGATAGAAAAATAAACAAAGATAGGCTCACCTTTTAAAGTGAGCCCAATTGTATATTTTAAAAATTCATTGATAAGTTTTGTAGACGTTAGTCTAAACTGTAACCCAGCCCTGCTTTTTATTACTTTCTAATATCCTTTCGCATATGAGCAATTCTCTATACCCGTCTGCAAAAGTTGGGAAGGACGCATGCTCTGGCATTTTGTTTTGCGCGATGGCATCATAAACCTCTTTAAACAATTGTTTGGAGGTGTCTGGAAATCCTTCATTATGTCCTCCCGGAAAAGAAATAATAGACTGAGCACCTGCTGCTACCAAGGATGGATCACGCATCAAGGACTCATTTGCCTTGTCTCTGTTGCCAACCCACAATTCATTAGGCGATTCCGAGTTCCAAGCAAAAGTCTTATTTGATCCTGAGATTTCAAGTTTGAGTTGATTTTTACGACCTGCTGAAACCTGAGAAACGGTGATTGAACCTCTATTTCCATTGTCAAATCTCAATAATACATTGGCATGGTCTTCTGTGTTGATGGCCACATCTGCATAATCTTCTGGTTGAAGCATTTTTCCAGAATAGGTTTCTACTGCTTTCAATGGTTTTTTACGAGTTTTGTGGATGGTATTGAAATCAGCCATCACTTCCACTGTTTTTAGCCCGGTAATGTATTCCAATATGTCCATCAGATGTGACCCAATGTCTGCAATGGCACGTGAGTCTCCAGATTTATCGGGTTCTAAGCGCCAATTATAGTCTGTATTATAGAAGAGCCAGTCTTGTAAGTAAGACCCTAAAATGGAATAGATATCGCCCAACTCTCCCGATTCTCGAAGTGCCTTCATATGTCGGACCAATGGATAATATCTGAGATTAAAATGTACGGCATTGACCAGGCCAGTTTCTCTAGCCAGTTCGACTAATTCAGCTGCCTCATGTAAGTCTTTAGCTAGCGGTTTTTCACAAACGACGTGTTTTCCCGCAAGTAAAGCAGCTTTGGCTTGAGAAAAATGTAGGAAATTGGGCGTGCAAACATGAACGCTTACAATGTCCTCCATGGCTAAAAGTTGGTCAAAAGTACATGGCCTTTCTATGCCCAATTGTGCTGCCTTTACTGTGGCTACTTCCAAGTTGACTTCGCACAGAGCGGTCACTTCAATATTTGGCAACCTTCTCAATGCCTCTATGTGTGCAGGGCCGATGAATCCCGTGCCTACTACACCTGCCTTTATTTTATTCATATGCTTTATTCCGAATTGAATTTTCTAATATGCACAAAGAAACACAAACCAAAAGAATTGCCAAATATTTTTTGAGAATGAGTGAAAGAAAACAGGAATGTTTATACGACGGAAATGTAAAGACAACTGCAAATGACCAAATTGCACATTGTTCACTTCACCTATTTTTTGATCCTATATTTAGTTACATGCATTTTGACCTGATAAAGACTCAGGACCATGATTTTATTGTAATTTAAAGACAAATTGACTAATTTTGTGGTTTAGTTTTTAATATTATTTAATGGGTGCATTTCATCACTTCGTTTTAAATACCCCAGAGGGGTTAAATATTAATAACTATGGATGAAGTCCATGGCGAAAAATGAAAAGTGAATATGATTTTGGCGGGATTTTTGGCGAAGCTTCCAAAAATCATGACAAAATCCCAACTACAAATTTAAGAAGTGGTAGTTTCTGAAATCCGGAAAGAACAGGCAGAGCTACAAGATGATGTAACCAAACCTAGTAAAAGAATAATTTCAACCAATATTGGAATAAAGATTTATGATACAATTATGAAACTATGCTAACATTAAACCCACATTATATTACAGATAACACAGGCAAAAAAATATCTGTGGTGCTTCCTATAAAGGATTTTAAAGCCATTATGGAGGAGTTGGAAGAGTTGGAAGATATCAAGCTTTATGACGAAGCCAAAAAATCTGATGAGGCTTCTATTCCGATGGAAGATGCCTTCAAAATGATTGAAGCCGAACGCAAAGCGAAGTAATGCCTTACAAAGTAACCTTAAAAAAAAGCGCTCTCAAGACCCTTAAAAAAATCAATGAGCCATATTATTCAGCAATTAAAGAGGCCATTTACAGCCTTGCTGATAATCCACGACCCTCAGGTTACAAAAAACTAAATGGTAGAGATGGTTACCGCATTCGTGTAACTGATTACCGCATTATCTACGATATATTTGATGATGTCCTTTTGGTGGAGGTCATTAACCTTGGACATAAAAAAGACATTTATGAGTAATGTTAATGAATAAACTCCTGAATTATACCCACCTATTAAAAAATGGTTTTGTCAAATTGTCCAAGCAATTATAAGATTTCTAATTGCATTAAACAAAAGGAAAATAAAATGAAATACAATAGGTGATAGTAGCAAAATATTTAAGCTGTTGTCTTTAAATGCCTTTTTAAAATGGTAGATTTCAAAAAAAGTAAGCAATAAAAGTATAAAAAATATTGGATTAAAAACCTCTAAATTGTAATAGAGTTCTAATTGCCTTTGACAATCAGAGCCATCTAAATGAGGAGGCAAATAAAACACTAACAGCATATAAAATGAAAAAATTGTGAAGGATTGAATGGAAATTTTTTTCATTTTAATATTTCTTTTCTCTTCTATAGAAACCTTGAAAAATAACCTTTTGGCCAGGGGCGATCCTTCACATTCTAACATATCCTATATTAACCGCGTTAAAGCCTTACAATTCTTTATATGTATCTCGAGTGAAGAATTATAATTAAATTGTCAGAATGGCCAAAAGTCAACGCAAAGTGGCCAACAATAATCATAAAGCAAATTTGAACTCAGCCACATCATTTTAAATTCACTATTTTTTACATCTACTACTATTTTAGTAATATAGGAAGCTTCATCAGTATGTATAATTTCTGTTTTTCCATCATTGGTTGTGTGAATATCACCCATAAAATAAAAATATAGATGGTCAAAATTTTTGTTAGTGAAGACCTCAATAGGACGAAGTGAATATAATTGTCTATTTAAATTTGGATTAATAAATGCATCATACAGAGAATCCGGTACTATAATCTCTTCATTTTTATAACAAATTGTAATCTGCTTTATAGTTGTAATTGAGGCTTGATTATCTATGTTATTATATGTTCCAATAGCTTTTCCATTAAGCTTACTTTTGATAAATATTTCCTCATCAAGATATTTAATACCTGTTTCATCAAATGTTGTATCAATAGGAATAATCACTGTTTGAAATTCAATATAAGTACGAAATACATTTTCAAATGCATGTAACTGACCAATAGAATTACTCAACTGAAGTTCAAATTTCAAAAGATCTTCTCTCTTTAATATATCATTGGGGTACATTTTTTGTACAACATCATAATAGGAAACGTTTTCATATTGCTTATGAGAAGATCTATAACATATTTGACCATCAAATTTTTTCACATACAGACAAGAATCAAATTGACCATCCACCTTGAGGTGTATTAGCAAAAGTAAGATTAAAATAAGATTACTTTGTTTCATTTTTACTGCTTCTTGTATATTAAATAATCAACTTTAGTGGTATGATTGTTATTTCTGTGCAATTCATGGGTTGCGCTTTTTAAGTCCTCTTTACTCTTGACCACTGAATTGAAAATTAATCTGACACCTTCTTTCCTAGCAGAAGAAAATTTATTTTCTACTTCAGATAATACCCATATATGTTCAGCATCGGTCTTTAAGTAAGTTTCCATTAAATTATTCATTTGTGGTGAATATTGAGCTAACCAAGAATGACCAAATTCATGAGCCAATAATGTTTCTGATGAAATTATACCTTCTTTGTCTTTGCCTTTTGGTGTAACATAAATTTCCTGATTTGGATTCCAAAATATATTAGTACCATCTTCAGAGGTAAATGAACCTTCCTTTGTTTCATTAATTGAAACGTTCCTCTTTTTATCATAAGCAAAATCTATAATCACATTGCCCTCCGCTTCTTTTGTCTTTACATTACCTGCGCCATCCTTGTCAATATTAGAAAAAAGAGAATTTAAAGCGTTAAATACTGAATTCACAAACTTATCATTACCTGTATAACTAGTCCCTGGGGTCCATGTTATATTGTTTACCATTATACTATCTCCGTTAACATCAATAAACTTAATCGGATTATTAGCTCCATATTGATATGGAGTCATTTGTAGATACTTCTCAGTAAATCTATCTGTTGTTGTAAATCTCCCAATACTCGGATCATACCACCTAGCTCCATAGTCCAAGAAATTCAAACCATGATCGACATTTAGCTCCTTGGAGTTGTATTGATACATGTTATCTGGTGCGGATGCATTAAAAAGCCATGGTCCTTCGTGTGCCATTCCAAACGGATAATATTGATTCTCTTGTAAGATATCATTTAAATAAACGCTTGTGTTATTATTGACATCAATTTTTCCATCATCTTCCAAATCTGCAAAATAGATTCTTCCATTGCCCAAATGGTCTTTGATGGTGTATTCCGTTCTAAATATGGGCGCATCCCAGGTGTCTGTATTAAAAAAGCGGCCTTCTGCGTGATAGATGGAATTGATCTTACGAGGTGCTCCAGGAATACTGTCGTACTCTATTCCCCCAATGTACTCTTTGATGCTGTTTACTGTTGATCCTGTCTTGACTGTTTTTCTGAGTTTGTTTCCGGATGCATCATACAAAAACTCCAATGATTTAGTAGTCCCCCATAATATTTGTGTGGGAAGATTGAGGTGATTGTAAACTATATTGGTGATGCCTTTATAGGTGTCTGATTTTAAATTACCATTGTTATCGTAACTATAACCTACACCCCCACTTCCAGGATTGAATCCCCTAGATTTATAAGTTGCTGATGCATTTTCTGTGATGCTCGCCAATCTGCTCAAATCAGTTGTGTAGTTGTAAATCAGATTATCAATCGTATTGTAAGAACAAGCAGGTGTGTAGTAACCTTGTCTTTGCAATGTCATGATGTTGCCCCTCGAGTCATACGTCAAATTTTCATTATAATTGTTGGATGTCGTTGCTGCATTGGCAGCAGAAACCTTGTAATGTGTAGAATTAAGCATTCTATTTAGATAGTCGTATGTAAAATTATAAGCTTGCCGATCTCTACCTTTAATTCTCCATGCAATTTGTGAAATGTTGCCGGACTTTTGAAGATTGGCCGGCATTCCTGTAATTCCTCCTGATGTGCTTGAAAAAACAGTATCATATTTCATTTCCATGTAAAACAAATCATGGACATCCGGATCTGTTCCAACCGGTGTGCTTGGGGTATTTGGTAGAGCCGGAGAACAACCTGTTGGAAATGCTAGGTATGGACTTCCAAGAGTAGGCCCATTTATACTAGTCAACCAACCCTGTTCATTGTAGCTATAATCTATACTTTGTAAATAAGTGGTATTGAATGCTCCCAGGTTTTTTTCTGCAAGTTGATCCTTAAAAGTGTAAGTTTGATTTGAAATTTTCTTTTCTCCTCCTCCATTTAT
>JAKQLF010000229.1 GCA_029567325.1 Bacteroidota bacterium
AGTATGTCACAGAACAACGTATCATGCCACCATGGAAAGCAGATCATGATTTTAGTAGGTTTTTGGGCGAAAATTATCTCAATGATGATCAAATCAAAAAGATTGCTGATTGGGTTGATGATGGACTCCAGGAAGGATTGGCTAGTGATTTGCCACAAGCCCCAGTATTTCCTACCAATTCATTACTTGGTACACCAGACTTGGTGCTTACATTTAAAAATTCTTATACGCACAAAGGAAATGGGAAAGATGAATATAGGTACTTTGTACTACCTAGTGGACTCGTTCAAAATAAAAAGATAAAAGCTTTAGAGTTGCGTCCAGGCAATACAAAAATTGTACACCATGCCTTGTTTTTTGCAGACCAATCAGGTAAAGCTAGACAATATGATGCACAGACGCCCGAATATGGTTTTTCAGCAGATGATTTTGCAGATTTTGATGCTTTCGAAGTGATCAATAGAGACCAATTTCCAGGTTATGTTCCAGGGCAAAAGTCTAGGTACTTTCCAGATGGTTTGGCACAAGATATGCCTGCCAATAGTGACCTAATAGTTCAGATGCACTACGCACCGTGGAGTGTAGATGAAAAAGACTCTTCCACCGTCAATATATTTTTTGCTAAGAATAATGAAGTTATAGATCGGACAGTCAAAGGAAAAATAATGCTTCCTTTCGACCTAGTGACTGGTGCTAATTCTTTCTTTATATTACCTAATCAGGTAAAGAAATTTGAAGGTGTTTACACCATACCATTTGATGTAAGTTTGATCGGACTTTCTCCACATATGCATTACCTAGGTAAAGATTGGGAAGTAGTTTTGGAAAATCCTGATGGTACGAAGACAAATCTAATTCGTATCAACGAATGGGATTTTAATTGGCAAGGCGATTACTACTTTAATAAGTATATTTATGCTAAAAAAGGTAGCAAGATCAGGGCAACAGCTACCTATGATAATACATCAAATAATCCAGCAAATCCTACTTCGCCACCTAAATTTGTAACGTGGGGAGAAGGTACAAAAGATGAGATGTACTACCTTCCTATTTTTTATGTTCCCTATAAATCAGGCGATGAAAATATCGTTTTCGGAGAGACAAGTACATCTGTGAATGATATCAGGTCAAAACATATTTCAGGTAAGATTTTTCCAAATCCTGTAGCTAGAAATCAAGCTTCTTGGACACAAATAGCATTTAGTCTTACTTCAGGTTTTCCTGTCAAAATAGATATTATTGATGCTACAGGTGCAGTTGTACGCAATATTAGAGACAATGAATATTTTGGACAAGGTGATCACTTGATTCATTTAGAAACCCAACAACTTA
>JAKQLF010000257.1 GCA_029567325.1 Bacteroidota bacterium
GCCTTCGATATCCCAGGGACTGATGAAGCCTTTGGATCATTTATTGGGACAAATCCAAATCTTGAATTAAATGGAATTTTTGTAAGTGATTTTGTCACATCGTTTTTTGAGATTTCTCCAAATGAGATAATTGGTAAAAAATTTATTGCGAAACGCTCAACTAGTCAATCTTTTGTTTCAGTAGCGAACAGAAACTCCATTGATGCACAGTTTGAATTTGTGATTCAAGGAGTGGTTGAGACAAAAGCTGATGCATTTTGGATTAATCCGCAGAGAGCCTTGGGTATATTGGTAGATATTGGAGGTTTTGAAAGTGAGGAAGAATATTTGAGTAAGGTTGGGTATAGTCAATTGTTGGTAAAGACTGAGGAAGCAAAAACGACCCAGATTGAAGAATATATCACGAATGAGATTGGATTAAATGTTATTTCAACAAAAACTATTGTCGACTTTATTAAAACCTTAACAAGTGGTTTAACTATTGCATTGATTGTTTTTGGAAGTATTTCAGCTTTCGTTGCATCGATAGGGATAATAAATACTATGATTATGAGTATATATGAACAGACAAGAGAGATTGGAATCATTAAAGCTATTGGTGCTTCCAATACACAGGTGCTTTTTATTTTCTTAATTCAATCAGCAATGATTGGTTTAATAGGGGGACTTATGGGGCTAGGTTTAACATATGGATTAATGAGAATTTCAGACCCTTTCATTGTCGAGATCCTAAAACAGCAGGGATTTACCTCTGTTAATCAGTTCTTCCATTTCCAAATACTTAACTCTCTTTATATCACTTTGGGAAGTATTGTTGTTGGGATTTTAGCTGGCATCTATCCTGCAATGGTGGCTGCGAAATTGGATCCCGTAAAAGCACTGAGGTATGATTAGATAACAGTGAACATTTTCTCAACTTCGATTGTTTCTAAGTTTTCATTGACTGAGTCAAATACAACCATGGTTAACTTTAACCTTAATGAACCTGGAGCATCGATAAAGCCTGATGTAAAAGCACAAACCTCTTTGGTTTCTCCCGCAAGTATTCCCATGTTATCCATAATTTTGTAATATCCATTTTCCTGTCCTTCATTTACAAAAAATTCCCATCTACACCTTATCCTGTCTGCATATTTTCCATTCCCCTGTGCTAGAGCACTGAACATTCTAGGTTCGGCTGCCTTGAATGTGTCTTCGGGTTTGATGATTGTTAATCTTAAGTTATGTGGAATGATTCTTTCAGGGATGACACTTTTTGATTGGGATGTTTCGCTTAGTACATCTGTTTTACCTTTTTGAGCGGAGATTAGATAGAAATATCCAGAGATAGAGATAAGGAAAAGGAATGAGAGGATCACAATTGCTCTATTTCTTTTATCCATTTGTTTAAGGGTAGTTAGTAACATGGTAAAGTATAACAGAGAAATTGACTAGGTTCTATATATATATTTGTAATTGAATTGTGTAATTAAAGGGAATTGAATGTAATCCACCCTTCCTTGAGAAATAGAGGAGGATGGTTCTCAATCAAATTAATTTGCGAAGCAA
>JAKQLF010000262.1 GCA_029567325.1 Bacteroidota bacterium
GAAGTTGAGGTCTTTGACAACCTCTTCTTTTTGAAAACTTTTGACTATATGTTGAACTTCTAAAAACATCAAATTAATTTATTGAATACGTAGCGTTTGTTGATGTACAGCAAAAGCACAGGTGGTAAAATCAAGAGGCAACAACTCAATGCGCCGTAATAAAAATTGGATTCCTTGATGAATAAAAACACCTTGATAGTGAGCGTTTGCACCTTTCCTACCCCAATGATAGATGTCAATCCATATTCAAACCAAGAGATCAAAAATGTTTGGAAAAAACAAATGATCAACATGTTTTTGGCAATGGGTAATAATACTTTTCTGAATGCTTGCAATTGATTTCCGCCAAGTGTTGCAACCAATTCTTCATAACTTTTTGTTTTTTCTCCCCAAAAGCTGCTGAAAAAGATCAGAGCATAAGGGAATGCAACCATAAATTGGGCAACAAAGACACCCACAGGTTTACCAAATAGGCCCAATTTTAAGAAAAAATAACTGAGACATGCAGCAAAAACAACAGGTGCTAAAATGTATGGAAAGTAGGTGAGTAGGGTGATGGTCCGTTTATAAGGATGGTAGGCGATTCCTCTGCTTATAAAAAATCCTATGAAAGTAGACATCGTTGCAACAGAGAAAGAAATGCCGGTCGAAACTAGAAAACTGCTTATTAATCCTGTCTCAGATGATACCACTTGCTCCCAGTTTCTCATGCCAAAGTATGCCGGCCAAAGTTCTGGAAAGCGCCATTCAGACGCCATTGATAGGAGCAACAGATAAGCAAATGGAAATACAACCAAGATAACCAATGCGGCCAAAAAGAAAAATTTCCAGTTAGCCTTCATGCTTGACATCATTTTTACGTGAAAAAAGCAATACGGCTGCGGTAGTCACAATCACAGTATAAATCACAGCCACAACATAACCTTCAGACAATCGACTCAAGTCATATTGTTTGATTTCCCTGATGATCAAAACCGATAACATTTGCGGAGATTCTTGGCCCAATATCAATGGCACTTCATAGGCACCTAATAAAAAGATAAAATACAAACCAATGAGCGTCCAGGTTTTATTGAGCACAACTGGCAAACTCACACGCCAAACGGTTTGTTGTTTATTAGCGCCCAATGACTGTGACAATTGAGCCAATTCATCTACTCTTTCGTTTTTGTAAACATTCAAAAAAAGTAAAAGTAAGAAAGGTGTTACGATAGAAATAAAAGTAGCAATGATACCGATCGCGTATGGATCATTAACTAAATCAGGAAATTGTCTCGCTTCTGTGATCCAGCCAAAGGCATAGGCTATTCTGGAAAAAAAACCTGCTTTGGCAAGTAATTGAAAAGTGAAAAATGCCGCCACAATTCCTGGAATCGCAAGCGGTAAATACATAGCAAATGCAAGAATAGGGTGTTCCAATTCTTTTCTAAATTTCAATGTAAGCCAGAGTGCAATACTGACTGAAATAAATATGGACGTTCCTGCCACAACTGTACTGTAAACCAATGATTTGATGAATGCGCCCGATTGCCAAGTAGAAATCCAAAACTCTGTAGTAAAACCAGAGTTAGCAGCGCCTACCAAGCCAAAACTATACAGCAAGGCATAGACAAATGCAGCAACAAATGGCAAAATTCCAATCAAGCCAAAGAATATAAATCCAATATTTGAAGCCTTATTTTTCAATGACAAAGGTTCTGAAATCGTCATACAATTTGATCATATATTCAGGTGCAGGTTCTTGAATGGCATTTTTACTGAGTTCGCTCAATTCTGCTCCATATTTTCTTTTTGGCAATTCCTCAAACTTTTTTCTCCATGCTTCAGGTAATTTTTGTAGATCCAATACAGGGTTTGCATCCATTCCATTGGGATCAGCCTTTGTCAATTGTGCCTCGGGAGAAATCAAAAAGTTGATGACTTGTAAAGCTCCAGCTTTGTTGGGAGCATTGTGGACGATACCGATGTAATTGGAATTGAGTACTGTGCCGTTTTCCCAAGCATATGCACGCGTACTTTTTGGATACAAGCCTCTATTGACCTTTTCTTCAATAGCACCTTCACTAAAACCAAAAGAAATAGATAACTCCCCGCTTGCAAACATCTGGTCCATTTTACTGTGCTCTTTTGGAAAGGTCACACCTTCTTTCCAAAAATATTTTTTATTTCTATTGATGTATTCCCAAAGTTTTTTAGATAGTACTTCATATTTTTCAGCATCAAAAGGACCATCTAATCCGTTTGGTGACCCACTCAATTCGGCTAGGAAACTTTTGAGTAGTGACATACCAGAAAAATCGTTGGAAATGGTAAAAGTTCCTGGCTTAGCCTTGATATACTGTTCCAAGGCTTCGAGATTTCTAGGTGGATTTGGCACCTCAAGACTATCATAAATCAGCGCAAATTGGCTCATACCCCAAGGAGATTCCATGCCTTCTATAGATTGTTGAAAGTCAATGCTGATGTGCGGGTCATCAAAGTTTATGTAAGTTGCATTGGGCAATTTCTGTACGAAAGGACCCCATAGACCTTCTATTTTTTTCAATTGGAAAAACGTTTCTCCATTTATCCATACGATGTCTATCTGACTGTTTTTCACTCCGGCTTCTTTCTCTCCCATGACCATTTGCACAATTTCAGGTCCTTGGCCACTGACAATTTGGAGGTCTATGTTGTGTTCTTTTTTGAGCGTAGGAATGACATAATTATTAATATATTCATTGACCACAGGGCTTCCTTGCCACATCATAAAATGCACTGTTGTACCTTCAGAAGCTTTTGTAACCTCTTCCCATGAATCCAAAAGTGGATCTTTTTCGACAGTCTTATTTTGATCGCCGCACGACCAAAATAACAAACACAGTATGATTAGTTTGAAATCCATAAAAGCAAAAAAATTATATTTAGTAAAGCAGTTGACCCAAGTAACATTCATCAGGTGATATTGATCCTGAAAAACTATACTCCCAATGATGTGATTACTTACGAGCAATCAAATGCATCTGGATGGATTGGTAATAATAATGTGATTAGAAAATTGGGGGAGCGCGGGCAGGAAGTTGCTGATCAACAAAAAGCACCTGTTTACCTAAGCCAAGATTTTGCACCAATGAGATTGTTCCCATCTGCAAGATTTGCAAAATGCGGATGTGTGAAGGATGAAGTTTGGCGTCTTGCAGCCATTTTACCAAATCCTGATAAACATTGATATCTGGCAATGCTTGCAAAAGAATGGGCAAGTCACCATTTTTTTGACAATATGTAGCCAAGTCTTGGAAGAGTTTTCCAGACTTCCAAGGTAAATTTTGAAAGCTTATTTTTTCAAAAGAGGCAGCAGTTAAGCCAATTAAATATGCCCCACCTCTTTGTGAAGCCCCAATTACACATCTACCAGCGGATAATTCACTTTTGATTTTTTGCCAATCAATGTGAATGATTTCAGGTGTATCATTCCCCAAAGAGATGACTGCCTCATATCCCAAGGCAAAAATATCTTCATAGGCATTGGCCAATTTTTCTCCAAAAGTGACGCCTTTTTGGTTTCCTTCGTGGTAATGAAATACAGGAAGATCAAGATTTTGAATGCTATCAAAAGATTGCTCAATGAGCGTTTTGGCAAGAAGGGTGTTTTTTTCTGAAGCTTTCTTTTTAAACCAAGATTTATGCAACCCTTCAACGCCAGCGCGACGACTAAAATAAATGATTGCAATACCTTGTTTTCCCTTCATAATAGTAAAGGTAAAAAAGATTTTTAACTCGCAAGGTTTAAACGGTCATTTGGCAAATAGCAGACATTTTTATAACAATTGGAATAGCGTGGTATTCGCTTAATGTAACCGAACCCTCATTGTTGTGATGTTTATGCGTTTATTTGTTTAATTGTTTATTCCATACCAAGAGTACAGACAAAAGGCCTTGCGTCTCTCCTTAAAAAAAAAAATCTTGGAAGGCGTAAAATTTTACGCATCTACTTGAACTTTCAACTTTATGAACTCCGTGCGAAAGCTTTTCGCCCCTTCTATTCCTGTAAAGACGCAAGGCCTTGCGTCTCTAAAAAAATGTAAACAAATGTAAAACTTGGTTTTAAGGCCCCATGGCTCACAATTTTTAATGTAATTTTGGACCATGAAATTTAGCATGTTATTATCATTGATTATGCTGCCATTTACTTTTTTATGGCAGAGTGGTGGAAATGTAAACGAAGCTTTTGAATCGGGAACAGTAGAAATTGCTTTGCGTAAAATAGGACATGATATACTCTTACAAGCAGGTGATAGCACTTCAAGAGTATTGCCGATTGAAAAAATAAATGATTATACTTATCACATCAAATTTGATAAACCATTTTCATTTTCACCAGATTCTTTGGTGGCGACCATTGATCAAACTTTCGCAAATTATGGTGTGAACCAAAAATATTTGGTAAATGTCGTTTCGTGCAGCGATGATGCGGTCATTTATGGATTTGGCATGTTTGGTAATATTTCAAAACCTTTTGCAAATAATGATACTTCAAGTAATGAAATGGTGCCTTGTAAAGGCAGGGATCAAGAAAGTCAGTGTTATTATGTCAAAATCATATTTGAACAAGGGACTAAGGCCAATTATTTGATGCTGGGAGTACCTTTTCTGCTCCTATTTATACCATTATTGCTTTGGCTATACAAGCGCAATGACAATCAAATCTTAGATGCAGTCACGGAAGATGAACCATTACTTCGATTAGGTAATTATACCTTCTATCCAATAAAGAATGAATTGTTAATCAATGATGATTTAATCTCTTTGACTTTTAAAGAATCTAAGCTTTTGGAAATCCTTGCCACCAATCCAAATGTGGTTGTGAGCAGGGATGATTTACAAAAACTTGTTTGGGAAGATGAAGGTGTCATTGTTGGCAGAAGCCTAGATGTATTCATTTCCAAACTCAGAAAAAAATTAGATCAAGATCCGCGATTGACCATCGTCAGCGAACATGGTAAAGGTTATGTTTTAAGGATCAACGCATGATTAAATCAGGTAAATTCAAATCAATAAAAAGAAAACTTATTGAATGATGTAAATACTGCCTCATCCAACTTGGTATATACTTTCACATTTGAAGGACCTGATTTGTCTGATCTTTCGCTTGAAAGCATTAAACCATCAAACGATTTGTAATTATCCCACGGCCAAATTCTAGGCGGCTCAATTTGGTTGGCTGATTTAAAATATGCCCATTGTTTGATCAGATTATCTTTTTCTACGTAAACTTCATACTTGTTTTCAGGGGTATTTCCAACTGCGTTGAAAGTAAGCTGTAAAACGGAAGCAGGACTACCTTTTAAAGTGGTATCCTCCCTTAAATATTGGAGATTAACTCCAGCGTCCATTAATTTGAATGGCATAAATAGCCAGTAAGAATCATTGATCCACATGCCTTTTGCCTTTGTGAGCTCTTCCTGAACTTTAGCAGCATCTGTTATTTCCACCCCGCTTCGCATCACTTTTCCTGTCATTTTATCCAAATCCAACAAGTAAATAGACGTATCTTTTGGGATTTCAATTCTTACCATACTGCCAAGTTTATCCCAAACCAGATGCCTATTTCCAAAAAAAGTCCAAGAGACATAATGGAGTTTATCCCATTTTGCTTGCCCTCCCATGGCCTCCATTGTGGACATAGCTATGGTTTTTGCCTTAGGATCTATTGAGCCAGTATTCGTTTGGTCAATCTTTGATGGTTTGGCACAGGCCATAAGGAAAATGAAAATTGAAAATAAAATGATGAAAGATTTAGTTTGCATAATTTCTTTTTGATGTTCTAATTGCCAAATGATTGGTAAATTCCGGCCTTCAGTTGTGGTTTATCAAATGTATACAAAATTTGAAACAAAGGTTAACAATAATGAAAATGACAAAGTTTATTATTTCTCAAAATTTCCTACTATCATCTTAACCTATTAACCATTAATAGATTAAGAAGCATGAAGGTTTGATTCTATAGGGAGTGATACAATTTTTGCTGGTTGATTGTGCTCAAAGTTTGATACTTATATTTCTAATTTAGGTTTGATAAATTCGTTGTAAATTTCCGCTTCAATAATTTTGTAACTGTTATACATGGAGGGTTTTATCCGATATACATTCAATCAAAAATCTGAAGACGAAATCGAAAATGCTGCAAAAACATTTGCAAATTCGATGTCCAATCGCAGATCTATTCGAGACTTTAGTAGCCAGGATGTCCCACAAGAAACGATAGCCCACCTTTTGAATGTTGCCAATAATGCTCCCTCTGGTGCAAATAAACAGCCCTGGACATTTTGTGCAGTGCATTCAAGTGATATAAAAAGGCAAATTAGGATTGCAGCAGAACTGGAGGAATATCAAAATTATCATGGTAGAATGAGTGAAGAGTGGTTGCATGATTTAGGTCCGTTGGGAACCAAATGGCAAAAACCATATTTGGAGATTGCGCCCTGGCTCATCATCATTTTTAAAAAAGTAAATGATTTTGGAAGTGAAGGAGAAAAAAATAAGAATTATTACGTAACAGAATCTGTAGGAATTGCATGTGGATTCTTAATAACTGCAATTCATCAAGCAGGTTTGGTCACACTTACGCATACCCCAAGCCCAATGAATTTTTTACAATCCATATTACAACGACCCATAAATGAAAAACCATTTTTATTACTCCCAGTGGGATTTCCTGCTGATGGAGTACTGGTACCCAACATCCAAAAAAAGACCGTTGACCAAAATACCATCTGGTTTTAAATCATTTAATTCCGCAGAATATTGAGTAAATAGCTTATTCTCAATACCAAATGTAATATTTTTACCTCGATGAGCACTTCAGAACATAAAGTCAGTTTTTGGAATTCCTTTGTGACAAGGTTTGCCCTATTTTTTACAACACTGATTGTGTTCACGATCTTTTTAGCAGGTTATTTGGTCTATTCAAAGAGCTCAGTGGTCATATTGCAGTTTGCCAAAGAAAGGATCAAAAATTCAGCTGACTTGGTGGCACAATCATTTACCACCTTACTTGAAGGTTTGAAAAATGATGTTGGTCTCATTGCTTCTAGCTCAAAACTACAATCTTACATCAATAAGTCAGATCCATTAGTAGAGGAGGATTTGGTCCAGGTATTTAAGGAAATGCTTCAAAATAAACCATCTTATTTTCAAATTGCTCTTTTAGATACCAATGGAAAAGAGATCATCAAAGTTATCAAAAAGCGTGGTGATATCATTCAAGTGCCAAAGCAAGATTTACAAGAAAAAGGAAATCTGAGGTATTTTCAAGAAGCCATTTTACTCAAAGAAAAGCAGTTTTATTTTTCCGAAATCAATTTGAACGAGGAAAATGGGGTGATCGATTTGCCTGAAAAACCGACCTTGAGGTCTGCCACACCTGTTTTCAAAAACAATCAGATTTATGGCTTGGTCATCATCAAAATGGAATTGTCAGCTTTTTATAAAGAATTGGATCAAACTTATGCAGAAGACACCCGTCTTTACATCATAGATGACGAGGGGCAGTACCTTTACAATGAAGACCATGAAAAAGAGTTTGGAGAACAGCGCAAAACAGGAATAAGATTTAAAGATGATTTTACAGTTTCTACTGAAAATCTCAATGTAAGCGGGGAAAGTGCCAACGATTTTGTAGATAGGCAAGGCAACAGTTATGTCAATTACATTAAAAATATTGCATATTCCCAAAATGGATTTCACCACATATTTGTCATCAGTACCAATAATACCAATTATGTTTTGGAAAGCGCACGGCAAGTAAGAACTCAAAGTCTCTCTATTCTCCTCGTTGTTATTATTTTATCTGTTATTTTTTCGTTTTTATTCACGCTGATTTATTCCAAAAACATCAAATCCATTACACAGGCCATTACCAATTATGTGGAGGGAAAACCTCAAGAAAAGTTGCTAATTTCCAACAGAAAAGATGAGCTAGAGTTGTTGTATAAAAATTTTGCCCAGATGAGGGAAAAAATTGACGAGCAGTTTTCCGAATTAAATCAATCTCTTGAGCGTGAAAGAATCGCAAAAAATCAAAGAGATGAATTTCTCCAAAACATGAGTCATGAGCTGAGAAATCCATTGCACAACATCAATGGACTTACTCAATTATTGTTGAAGAACGATCCTTCTAAAAGTCAATTGCCCATCATTCAAGCATTACAAAAAAGTGCATCTAATCTTTCTGGTTTGGTGCATGATGTATTGGATTATCAAAAATTGGTAGAACAAGAAGTTCAAATTCAATACACACCACAAAATATTGGGGTCATATTGGAAGAAATATATGGTAATTTTCAATACGAAGCAGCGCAAAAAGGGCTCACTTTTGACTTACATGTTGATGATCAATTGCGGAATAATTATTACCTCACAGATAAATTGAGGTTGTCGCAAATCATACTCAATCTAGTCGTTAATGCTTTGAAGTTCACCCATCAAGGTGCTATATCTATCCAAGCAAACTTATTGGATAATAACCGATTACATATGAGTATTATGGACACTGGTGTAGGAATTCTTCCAGAAAATCTTGAAAAAATAAACGATCGTTTTTATCAAGAAGTACAGGAATTGAAAGGAAGTGTGTCGGGATATGGACTCGGGCTATCTATAGTGAAACAATTGGTTGCCTTATTTGGCGGGGAATTCTACGCCAAATCAACAAAGTATGTTGGATCAACATTTGAAGTGAATTTGCCCATTACAGAAGCTGAGGTAGAACAAAACACAAATATTACATCTTTAGGGACAGGACTGCCAAGGCTTTCTGGTAATTATAAAATATTACACATGGATGATGATCCTACTTCCTTGAGTTTGGTCAAATATGCCATCGAAATACCACAACTTTCCTTAATGCAATTTGACAGATTGGAAGAAGGACTTGCTGAGATCAACCAAATAAAACCCGATTTAATCATTTCAGATTTGATGTTTAATGGTCAGAATTCATTGCAGAAATTGATAGAAGTACATGAGCGATTTAAGCGCCAAGTTCCAATATTACTTACCTCTGCCATTGATTTTAATGACGAATATCAACAGTCGTTTTTCTGCATTCAAAAGCCATATGAATTGACTTTATTGTTGGATTGTATCATTAAAAAATTGGGGGAAAAAGAATATGAAATTCCTGATTTTACAAGTTTGTATAATAATTATGATTTTAATTTTCCAATTATTATAAAAGTTTTGAAATTACTGGAACTTGAAATAATTACTTATTTAAATCATTTGGAAATAATAAGCACAAATGGAAAATTGGATGACTGGCTTTTATTAGCTCATAAGTTAATTGCACATACAAAGGATTTAAAGTTGAACAAATTAACTGCCATTCTGGAAATTAATGATCAAGTTCCAAGCTTATTACAAATAGATATGCTCAAAGAAAGTATGAAATATTTATTGTGCTGCATTAGAATTGAAGAAAAAATCAATTCAGTAGATTGATTTTAGTCAGGAGCAATTTATCATAACTATTACTCACAGGAATTTGGTGGCCCATTATTTTCACAAATCCAGTTTCTATTACATCAATCTTATTTATATTGACGATGAAAGACCTATGCACTCTCTGAAAATAATCTGGTAATTTGGGTTCAATATCCTTCAAAGCCATAAGGGTCAAAAGTTTTCGGCCATCTTGCACAATTGCGAGATAATTGGCTTCGGATTTAAAAAATTGCACTTCTTTGAGATCTACTTTGACCAACTTGTTACCGTCTCTCACAAATAAGGTTTCATTTTCTGTTTTTTTGGAAGGAATAACTTTGGTCAACTTTTGTACTGCTTGAAAGAATCTGTCGAAGTTGATTGGTTTTACCAAATAGTCTAGGATATTTTCAAAAGCATATGATTCAGCAGCAAATTCTTTGTTGGAAGTAATCATGATTACAGGAGTTTCCTTTGGTATTATTTTTACCATTTCCCGACCAGTCAAATCTGGTAAATTAAAATCTAAAAAAATGACATCAAACCTATTGTTATTAATCAAATGAATGGCCTCAAATCCTGAGTTTGCGGTAGTAATACTTTCAATCTCTGTTACCTTGCTACAGAAATGGCTGAGCAGGGTACATATCAATTGGTCGTCATCAACAATTAAGCAATTCATATATAGAGATTTCTATGTGCTTTCAAAATTCAATTTTAACTTTTGTAATTAGGAAGCAAAGTTAGTCATTATCTATCAAATCAACTACCTTATGAATCATTCCAAACGAGAGAGAATTGCATATATTCAAATGTGTATTCATAAAGTGAAACGCCTATTTCGTCCATTCAAATAGCCAAACGGTACTATTTTTCATATATGGTTAGCTCCATGCCTTACTTTGTGGCAGAATTAAAAATACCAAGAAGCTTTGGTAACTAAATTTCAAATAATCGAATAAATCACAGCTACTTAAGAAATGTTTACAAATACAATTATTGATCAAAAACACAACACAAGAAACCAGCGCATGAAAATTTGCTTCACAGACCTAGGTCTGAGATTTTCATTATTTAGTACAATCTTTGTTTGTTTTTTTGTCCAAATTCAAGCACAGACTCCCAATGATGCCAATATGATGGATAAAAGGGAAGCCTGTCTGTTGTTAGCTTATACACATGGATCCTTTGATCAATATTGGGAGGGAAGTAAACTCAGAGAAAATCAAACAATAGCAACTGTACAACGTCAAACCATTCTAGGCATGGCTGCAATTGGAGTCATTGACAAGTTAAATTTGTATGTTGGGCTTCCTTATGTCAAAGCCGAATCAAGTGAGGTCACTGGTGGACATTTGGCAGGAGTTAGTGGTCTTCAAGATGTACTTGTAGGTTTAAAATACCAACTGATCAATGCTCAATCGAGTACAGGGACTTTTTCACTTTTTCCATCAATTACATTTTCAACGCCAGTATCCAATTATTTATCTGATTATCAACCGTATAGCCTAGGATTGGGAACAAGTGAAATAAATTGGCGGTTGATGGCACATTATAAACTCAACAAAGGAATATACACAACCATTGGAGCAGTTCACGTTTGGCGAGGATATACAGAGGCAGAAAGAGATTACTATTACAATAATGGCAGCTTTTATACTGCTACTATGGACGTGCCTAGCGCTTGGAACTTCGAAGCATTGGTTGGGTCTTGGTTATTTAAAAATAAACTCAGGTTGGAGGTGAATTATTCTTCACTCAGATCAATCAGTGGTGATGACATCAGGGCTTACAACGCACCACAACCTACCAATAAAGTGCATATGGATAGAGTAGGAGCTTTCGGGCAATACTACTTCAATCCTGAAGGGGGCTTTGGAATTGTAGCTTCATACAACACTATTTTCCAAGGAAGAAACGCTCCCAAAATGACATCTTTAAATTTGGGTATAACTTATCAATTTGGATATTAATTAGATTATGAAAATGAAAAGAAATTTATTTAACGCCATTATAGCTATCGGTTGCTTAATGTTTTCATCTTGCGAGCAAGATTTGCCATCATACCTTTCATACAGTTACACGTATTCAGGTGTAGACGCAGATGGCGGAAGTTGGAAGCCAGTGCTCATCAGTTCAGGTGCCGAAATACAAATAGATGCGCCAGCTGATGTCAATTCAGCAGCCTATAAAGAGGAAATCTCTGCTGCAAAAACTGCTATCAAAAACATGACTGATGCGCAACGCCAAAATGTTACATATTGGACAAATAATCCAGCCAATCGTTGGAATGAAATAGCGCTGGAATTGATTGCAAAATATAATTTGATTCCTGGACCAAATGCAGACGGCACTTATACATTGCCAAATGCAGCTACACCAGAAGGGCCTCCAGCGTTTCCTTTTGCCCACCCACCTTATGCTGTCAGAGCATTGGCTTACCTATCTGTGGCTCAATTTGATGGGTTAATTGCTGCTTGGCACTACAAATATTTGTACAAAAGAACGGCGGCATACAAAAACGATAACGAGATAAAATTTGCCTACAACGATAATGACATTCCTGCATATCCCTCAGATGCTGCTGTAATTGCAAATGTTTCTAAAGATGTTTTATCAGTTATGTTTCCATTAGAGAAGACTTATCTTGAAAGGCGCGCACAAGAACATTTGGAAAGTATCTTATTGGCTGGTGGAAATGTTACGAGTGACATTGAAGCGGGTAAGAAAATTGGTAGTTATGTAGCAACCAAAGCTTTAGCAAGAGCATCAACTGATGGGATGAGAAGTGCACAAACACCAAAACCTGTTTCTGATTCCATCAAAACCAAGGCGTTTGAACGATTTGGTTGGGCTTGGGACAATTTAGAAATTCCTGCGAGACCAGTTGGACTTACACCTATGTTTGGAAAAGTAAAATTGTGGAATGTACCCAATGTGGAGGCGACTCGCCCTATTCCTCCGCCAGCAATTGGCTCAGAGGAGCTAAAAAAGGACATTGAAATTTTAAAAGACTATGCAGCTAATGTAACCAATGAACGCCGCAGAATTGCTAATTATTGGCAAGACGGTTTAGGCACTTATACACCTCCGGGTCATTGGAATAGATTTGCCAAAGAATTCATCATCCAATATGCTTTAAACCCATTGAGAACAGTAAGAACATATGCTTATCTAAATATGTCTATGATGGATGGCGCTATCAGCTGTTGGGATACGAAATATTATTATCATTTCCCGCGCCCAATCAATTTAATCCCAGGTTTTAAGACAATAGCGGGCACTCCAAATTTCCCTGCGTATACATCTGGTCATAGCGTATTCTCATCATCTGGTGCTGAAATTTTAGCTTATGTTTTTCCAAACGAAGCAACCAAAGTACGGGATTGGGCAAAGGAAGCTGCTATCTCCAGAGTATATGGTGGAATTCACTGGACATTTGACGCAACTGTTGGTACAGAACAAGGCAAAGCCGTTGCTAGTTATACCTTGGCAGTTGCACGCAATGATGGTGCAAAATGATGCATTATTTTATTTGAATTGTAAGAAAAGGAAATCAATTTTATTGATGGATATCTCATAAAGAATCATGCTATTATTATTAAATAAAAAGACTGCAGGGCTTCATCTACCCTCAGTCTTTTTTTTTGAATAATGATATAGAAATAACACACTTTTTTAATTGTTTCCAATCCGCATTGATTAGCTGGAATGAAATAACGCTATCTAAATCTTTGTAGAAGTAATTCAAATTTAACCTTCGTTAGCGATGCAAAGGGAAACAAAATTTATTTGGGATCCAAAAGTCGCCATTCTGCAGACAAAGTACTGAGGCAAAAATGGAATTTTCTTAAACCAAATAATACCTCTAGAAATCAGATTTCATATTATTTACATATTAAATTTTTAAATATGACTTTATTCACAGAGCCAATTGGCAGTATACCAAGAACAAATAAATTGCTTGAAGGAATTTCAACAAACAATTTTGAAAGCTTTCTTGATGAAGCCATTATTGAAACAATAAACGAATTTGAAAAAACAGGTTCAATAATTATTACAGACGGAGAACAATCAAAGTCTAGTTTCGTAACTTATCCACTCACAGGGTTGACAAATTTACATAATAGTGGAATGAGAATAGATTTTGCTGATGGACATCACAGGCAATTGCCAATATTGACAAGTGGTCCATTTAAATTTGGTAAGTATGCTGTAGAATATCTTAAAAATGCAATGTCTAAATCAAAACTTAAATTTAAACAAGCTGTCATTTCAGCATCTGCTTTAAGTTTACTCTATCCACCTGACGGCATTGCAGATTATCCGAAAAATGAATTTATTGAAGATTTGCTGAATGAATGTGAAAAAGATATTAGGCTTTGCTTGGAGCAGGGCGCGGAAAAAGTACAAACAGATTTTACGGAAGGCCGACTTTCTCTAAAACTTGATCCAAGCGGAGGGGTGTTGCAGCATTTTATAGATTTAAACAATCAAGTTTTTAATAGATTTAGTGAATTTGAAAGAAAAAAATTAGGTATCCATGTTTGCCCGGGAGGTGATCATGATAGCACACATAGCGCTGATATAGATTATTTAGATTTTCTTCCAAAGCTTTTTGATTTGAATGTGGGGAATTTCTATTTACAGTTGGCTAGTGAACCAGACAGAGAAAAAGTTTTGGAAGCGATACAAAAATATATGAAACCAAATCAAATGATATTTATAGGTGTAATAGATGTATTAAATCCATCAATCGAAAGTGCTGAGCAAGTGAGAGATCGAGTTATCGAGGCTGCAAAATATATTCCTGTGAACCAATTAGGTACAACCGATGATTGTGGTTTTGCACCATTTTGTGATGATAGATCAACCAGTAGAGAAACAGCATTCGCAAAAATTAAAGCGAGAATAGAAGGAACAAAACTAGCGGAGAAAGTGCTTCTCCTTCATTAAATGAAAAGCTTTTCCAAGATTCTTGGAAAGTAGAAATAGAAAATCAAATTACGTGTTAGGGGAACACTGGAGTTTGATGGTCTTTAGTTAGACTACTTTGTGTGATTATTTGGGTACATTTCACAACTTCACTTTAAATACTTCGGAGGGGTTAAATATTTATATCCAAGGATGAAATCCATGGTAAAATGAAAACCGTATATATTTTTGGTTGGAAGCGTTTTCGAAACATAACAATATCAAACACTAAGCGAAGTTTCCGAGCAAATATTATACAATAATTTTTACTTACTCAAGACAGAGCATATAAAGTACCTCAATTTATTTAATGATAAGCACGATTTGTCGCCTTTCGGCAATTGCGTTCTTTGAGTTTATTTGTGATCTGCTCGTGATACTTTCGTGATGTCGGAACGATAGTTTTGTTCCTATTAATCACACAATCAAAAATGAATTTATCATGACACACAAAATTTTATTTTCTGTATTATTTGCAATTACAATGTTCGCATCATCTTGTACAAAAGAAGAAGTTGTAACTGTAGATTCTAGTTTGCCATCAGGAGCTTTTACGGTAAGTAAATCAGGCAATATTACTCCTCAAAGTGATACAGGATCAAAAGGTAAAGTTGAGCTCGGAAAGGACGCATCAGCTGTCAATTTTGTAAAATTGGGTTCAGATTTTTCTACAGTTTTGGCAACAGGTACTGTTTCTGTTTATTTGAGCACAAGTGCTACTTTTAAAGCAGATCCAGGAAAGGGTAACCCAGATTTAAAACTCATTGGCATTATTTCTAAAAATGGTGAGCAATATTTCAAAATGGCATCTGCTCCTGAATCTAAATTTACACACTTGATTTTGTGGTGCGGTTCAGCTAATGTTCCATTTGGCAATGCTATGTTGCAATAATTCCTAGGAATAATTGTTAATTGTCCTGCTATTTGCAATTGAATAATATAGCTTATAGAAGTGGACGTAATATGAATAATTTAAGATTATTATTTTCGATCATAGGGGTGTGAATTTTGGGTGTTGGGTGGTTGAATAATAGTTTTCAACCACCTTTCTCCCTTAGATTAATCTTATTTACTCTCCTGTGAAAATATCCTTCAAAAATTATAAAATTATGGTGAAAGTTGCCCAAAAATTAAATCATGTAATTTACATATTTATCATATTTATGTTCGTTGTTCAACCTGGTTTTGCTCAAGGAGGATGGGCAAGACAAAAAGGGAGTTATTTCACAAAATTGGACTTCACAACCTTTTCTTCCAATGACTACCGCACACCTAGTGGACTAGCCCTGGAAACCAGCAAATTCAACCAAAAAGCAGTTAATTTTTATGGTGAATATGGCGTTTCAGATAAACTTGGACTTATTGTAGCCATGCCTTTACTGAGGGCCAATGCTTTTGAGACGACCAATACCATGTTTGGTCCTGGCGATTTAAGAATTGATGTCAAATACAATCCTTTTCGTATCAGAGAATATGTTTTTCCGCTTTCGTTTGCGGTAGGAGCTGAGATACCCACGGGAAGAAGAAATGCGTTTGCCACGGCAAAAGATAATCCGTTGGAAAGTATTAACCTACCTACTGGAGACGGCGAATTTAATTTTTGGGCGACTACTGCATTATCTATTCCGATCGGTAGAAAACTATATGCTTCCAGTTTTTTTGCCTACAATAAAAGAACCACCTATGATTCCAAACAATTTAAAGATTTATACCAAGTTGGATTTGAATTGGGCGTAAATCCTATTAAGAATTTATGGCTTAATTCCAAATTAAGAAGTCAATTTACAACAGGTGAAAGCCTATTTCCAGAGTTAGGTTTTGTGAGGGGAGATGCTACAACATTTACTGTGATCAGCGGAGAATTATTTTACAGATTCACAGATAATTGGGGTATTTCATTGACCTATTTTTCTGGAAATGATTGGCTTGGAAAAGCTAAAAACTTGTATTTGGGTTCATACTTCTCAGTAGGTGTGACCTATGAAATTCCATATGATTTTGAAAAGAACAAATAATTATAAAAAATGAGAAATACTAAATTTAATTTAATTGTAATGCTGATTATAATATTATTTTCTGCCTGTGCAAAGGAAGAAGTGATACCTGATGTGAAGGAAGAAAATATGACAAATTCACCAAATTTTACAGTTTTAAAATCTGGTATGCTTGCAGGTATGAATGGCTATTCTACAAAAGGAGGTGTAGAATTGGGTAGAGACTCCAGCAACAAAGTTTTTGTCAAAACCAAAAGTGATTTTTCAACGACGTTTGCAACAGGTTCTGTAACATTTTACTTGTCTAAAAACGAACGGTTGCAATTATCAGATGCTAGTTCTTTGATCAGACTAGATGTGATAACCAAAAATGGAGAACATTTTATGGAAGTTGCAGGGGGATTGCCTGCTGATGCCTTTAAGTACGTTATTGTATGGTGTGCTCCAGCTCGTGTTCAGTTTGGATCAGCTGAGTTGAAGTAATTTTTGAAAGAAAGGCTTATTTTTTCCGAAAATACCCATATATGCATAGTTAAGTACAAAAAATATACTTATATTTGCATATATGGGTAAATCAGATTACATATTGGAGCAGTTAGTTGGGCCAATTAGCCATTCAACTTTGATGAGTGCCCTGTCGTCATATCGGCACCCAGAACAAACCATTAAATTTTTGAAATCCACTGGGAAATTGAAAAGTATTTATAGAGGATGGTATTATAATCCTTTACATTTAAATGATTTTTCACGTTTCCATTTTGCAAACGTACTTTATGGCCCTTCCTACGTTTCAGCTACATCAGCGTTATCTTTTTATGGCCTCATTCCAGAAAAAGTTTTTACAACTGAATCAATAACATTTAAAAGGGGTAAAAAACTGAACTCTAAGGTAGGTCGATTTGAATATTATTTTGAGTCCGAGCTTACATTTCATTTGGGAATTAAAATCCATCAATTCACGGAGCGCATTTCTTTTCTTATTGCTACGCCTACAAAAGCGCTATATGACTATTTTATTATTGCTAATAATCTAGAATTCTCAGGCCAACAAGATATGTTAGATTTTCTTGAAACAGATCTTAGGTTTGATACTGATGCTTTAAAATCGTTTGATATTGGGTTACTTGAAGAACTAACCCTGACAAAATACAAAAGAAGAACCATTCTAATCTTAATTAACCTTATTAAAAAATTGAATAATGATAAATGATTGGTTAAAACTTTATTCAATTAACTCGGTTGAAAATTTATTAGATGCAAAACGTGAAATTATGCAAGAGATAACTTTAGCAGGATTGGCACGAACTGATTTTTTCAAACATGCTACCTTTTATGGGGGCACAGCTTTGAGGGTCTTCTATAAAATAAATCGATACTCCGAAGATTTAGATTTCTCGCTTAATAATAAAAACGCTGGATTCGATTTATCAAATTATTTTAGTGCTATCCAAGAGGAATTTGCATTGTTAGGTTTGGAAGTCAACATTAGTATAAAAGAAAAGAGAAATTTCACCACTATCCAATCAGCTTTCCTTAAGGAAAATACTGTTTGGGGCTTAATTTCATTAAATGATGAAGTTCAACGGATGACTAATTTTCCGAATATTAAAATCAAAATTGAGATTGACCGAGATCCACCTTTGTTGTTTGACAAAGAAGAGAAATTATTGATAAGACCTTATTCCTTTTATATATCTTGTATGACATTGCCTTCTTTGTTTGCAGGTAAAATGCACGCAGTTCTTTTTCGAGAATGGAAATCTAGAGTCAAAGGTAGAGATTGGTATGATTTTGAATGGTACATAAAAAGGGGAGTAAAATTCAAATTAAATCAGTTTGTTGACCGCGCAATAAATAGTGGTCATTTATTCGAGAATCACAATTATTCGGCAGATGATTTTTTAAACTTGTTGAGAAGGAGAATTGACCAATTAGATTTAGATTCGGCAAAGTTTGACATCGCTCAATTTATTTCTAATCCTTCAGAACTCAACATATGGTCAAAACAGTATTTTCATGACCTCGCAGATAAAATTTTATTTGATTGACCGCACTTTTAGCTGTAAACTGGCAAACTAAAACTAAAGGTTGTTCCTTCATTTAGTTTACTCAAAACATAAATTTTGGAGCTGTGTAATTCCATGATTTTATTTGCAATTGCCAAACCCAATCCAGTACCCTTTTTATCTTTATCACTGTCGGTCATATATCGGTCAAAAACAGCTGACAACTGATTTGCCGGTATGCCGATTCCAGTATCTGAGATTTTAAATAAAACTTTATCCCCGTCGCTTGCAATCGAAAGTGTAATTGAACCACCTTCATTGGTAAATTTCAAAGCATTGTCCATCAAATTTTGAATGACCCTTTCAACCAAAGAAAGGTCTCCAAATGCCAAAGGCAAATTTTCGGTTGGTTCAAATCGGATTTGAATGGCTTTCTTTTTTGCCATAATCTCATATCGGGCCGATAGATCACTCACCAATTCTTCTAAAGCAAATGGTTCTTTTTGGAGTGAAACTTGATTGTTTTCCAAATTTGATAATTCAAAAAGTTGATTGACTAAGCCATTGAGTCTTTTGGAACTCTCCATAATATTGGTGGTAAATCTACTTTTTTCTTCCGGAGATAAATCATCTCCTTTCATTTGTAGTGTTTCAGTATAACCTATTATAATAGAAAGTGGCGTACGTAAATCGTGTGAAATGTTGGCTATCAATTCTTTTCTGAAATGATCTATGGATTTGATTTTTGCCACGCTTTCTTCTGTTTGAGTGGCCATTGAGTTGAAGGTTTTGGCTAGTTCTGAAAATGCTGATTGTTTTTCTGTTACTCTGGCCGTGTAATCTCCCTTTCTAAAAGCCATCATTGCTCCAGTCAGAGGTTTTAATTTATTCACTTGGTACCAAAATCCTACCAAGCCCAGCAAAAATGATCCTAACATGGTGAATAGAATCAATTTGGAGCCTGTATTGATGGCAAATGATTTTTTGAGTTCGTTGAGCACGCCAGCTCGTTCTTGGCTTGCTAATATAATATAATAATAGCCTTTTAAAACCTCATCCTTCATAACTGCAGCTGCAGAGAATACTTTTTGTTGATTTTCGTCGCGTGGATCGTCGCCTTTTATAGATCCACTACGCTCATTTTTGATAAATGATTTGATGGGAGTTAAATTGACACTGGTTCTGACTACCTTTTTATCAGGAGCAACATGAAAAGTAATATTACCCGCTGTATCTAATAGATAAACTTCAACATCAGGGTTTATAACCATCATGGAGTGCATCACGTCGTTGATTGCAGTACTATCAATAAGGCCGTTGGGAAGAAAAGTGTTCACGTGGTCATTAGTAAACCTTGCAAGTTTGGCATTGAGTTTTTGATTGGCCTCATCATGATAATTCTGAGCCGTTTCAAATGCGACGACGGTCACAATGATAGATGTCAATAATAGTACGATAAAAAAGACAAATGCCAACCTATAAAATAAATTCTTTTGTAACATAGATCGCAAACATTAAAGTGATTCATTAAACCGATAACCGTAGCCCCAGCTCGTCAGTATAAATTGAGGTTTTGCCATATCTACTTCAATTTTTGCCCTCAACCTATTGATGTGAGAATTTACGGTATGTTCAAAACCTTCAAAGTCGTAACCCCAAACTAGATTAAGCAAGGATTGCCTATCAAAACTTTTTCCGGGGTTGTTGGCAAGCAGGCACAGTAGATCAAATTCCTTATTTGTAAGATCTACTCTATTGCCATGGAGAAGGATAGTCCTTTTTTCTATATCTATATATAGCTGATCAAAATTGAGAACTTCCTTTTTATGAGTTTCTGTTGGCACTTTAACTGTGGTTCTCCTCAAAACGGATTTGATACGGGCCTGAAGTTCTCTTACTCCAAAGGGTTTTACAATATAATCATCAGCACCAGTCTCGAGTCCTACAACTTTATCAATTTCTTCCGTTTTGGCAGTAATCATAATAATAGGTACATCGGATTGACTTCTGATAAACTTACACAAGTCGATGCCATTCATACCAGGTAACATCAAATCGAGTAAAACCAGGTCGTACTTTTGATGAGCGAACTTATTCTTTGCTAACAAACCGTCGGAAACAATGGTTGGCTCCATGTATAAATCCTGCACATGGATGGAAAGTATGTCAGCAATCTGTAAATCATCTTCAACGATAAGCGCTTTCATGGATAAGTTTTGATTTTAATGACTCTGGCGAAGTTGTCTCTAATGTATCACAATTGTGTCACGCCTTGAGTTATTTGGAAAAAGTACTGCTTGAAATGTCTTCTGACCGACATTCTTAAAAACGTAAGACATACAAAGGTTAATTTATGTGTGTCGCCCTGCTTCCCAAATGGGTTGAAACAGTAGTTATATGGTTAAAAAAAGCTTATTACAATACGAGATTTGGTTAAGTGGCAATATTTGTGAGTAAAACAATAAAAAAATTTTGAAATTTATTTTTTCACAAGACATTGATAATGAGGTGATAAATGGATAGTGATTGAAAAAAGGGTAAAATATCTTGAAATATCTTTTCAAAAAGCTTGTGAATATGGTAGAGCTTGTATTACCTTTGCGATCCCAATTCGAAGGAAGGGGTTTTTTTATAGACTTGAAAAGAAAGAAGATAAGGAGAATTGTGAGGACGAAAGTTTTTGAGATTTGACTTGACGGGAATAAGAAGAGAGTCGGAAGATATGAAAAAAGAAATTTGACATTGAGGGATAGTAGGTAAAGAATACAGAGCAAAAGAATAGTGACATGTGTAGTCACAAAGAGATGCGAGACTGGTAGGGCGACTTACTAGATTGAGCGAAAATAAAT
>JAKQLF010000267.1 GCA_029567325.1 Bacteroidota bacterium
GACTGATTGAATATGTTAGATCATAAATTAATTTGGAGCTCACAGATTCCGCGGATTCACACGGAAATTCCAATGATTTTGGTTGTTGTTTTTATGATGGACAATCGCAAAGATCGAATGTGTTGCATATTCGATCTTTAATCTTGATTGATTTCTGCGACTGATTGAATATGTTAGATCATAAATTAATTTGGAGCTCACAGATTCCGCGGATTCACACTGAAATTCCAATGATTTTGGTTGTTGTTTTTATGATGGACAATCGCAAAGATCGAATGTGTTGCATATTCGATCTTTATTTCGTGTTGGCTGCTGCGATTGATTGAATATGTTAAATCATAAATCAATGGTGAGCTCACGGATTCCACAGTGTTTGAGGACTATTTATGGACTCCAATTGCAAAGATCGAATGTGTTAAATCTTCGATCTTCATCTCGTATTCGGTTCTTTGATTGATTGAATATGTTATATCATCAATCAATTGAGAGCTCATGGAATCCACTAATTTACCCGGAAATTCCACAGATTTTGAGAGTTAATCGATGACAAGGAATTACAAAGATCGAATATGTTAAATCTTCGATCTTTATCTTGTATTCGGTTCTTTGATTGATTGAATATGTTAAATCATCAGTCAATTGATAGCTCACAGATTCCACAGATTTGCACAGAAATTCCACTGATGTTGAAAGTTATTTATGGGTAGGCAAATGCAAAGCTCGAATGTGTTGCATATTCGATCTTTAAATCTGCGTTGGAATGTGCGATTGATTGAAAATGTTAAACCATCAGTCAATTGATTGCTCACAGATTCCACAGATTTGCACAGAAATTCCACAGATTTTGGATGTAATAATAGGATGGTAAATGCAAAGATCGAATGTGTTGCATATTCGATCTTCAAAATTGAGTTGGGTTTTGCGCCTGTTCGAATATGTTAATGCTTAAATTAATTGAGCTCACAGATTCCACAGATTTGCACAGAAATTCCACTGATGTTGAAAGTTATTTATGGGTAGGTAAATGCAAAGATCGAATGTGTTGCATATTCGATCTTCAAAATTGAGTTGGGTTTTGCGCCTGTTCGAATATGTCAATGCTTAAATTAATTGAGCTCACAGATTCCACAGATTTGCACAGAAATTCCACAGATTTTGGATGTAATAATAGGATGGTAAATGCAAAGATCGAATGTGTTGCATATTCGATCTTTATGTCGCGTTGGCTTCTGAGATTAATCGAATACGTTATATCATCAATCAATTGAAGGCATACAGATTCCACGGATTTACACAGAAATTCCACAGATGTCGAATGTTATTTATGGGTAGTAAATGCAAAGATCGAATGTGTTGCATATTCGATTGTCAAATTGAGTTGGCGATTGCGCCTGTTTGAAATAAAACAATTATCTGATAAATTTTAATGAATCAAATCTCCAAAAACTAAACGAGCCAGATAACAACTGTTACCTGGCTCGTTTTCAAAAGAACTTTCTTATATTAAAACATCAACATTTCTATTAATAACCAGTATTCTGTGGGAAAGCTGGACCATCAACAACCCTGTCAATTTGTGATTGAGGTATTGGTCTCAATGCGTGGAAATCTTTGATGAAAGTTGTGGCTTCAGGATTCCATAATTGCACTCTTCTTACCAAGGATTTTGTTCTTACTAAGTCATGCCATCTTTGGAATTCACCAAAGAATTCTCTTGTTCTTTCATCTAAGATAAAGTCAAGAGTAACATCACCAGCAGTAATCTCCATTGCAGTTGCAGCGGCAGCGTTTTGCTCAGCTGTATTGGTTTTTCTAAACGCAGATCTTCTTCTGATCACATTGAGCAATTCTGCGGCTTTAGCATTATCGCCCGCTTTGAAGTATGCCTCTGCTCCAATCATATATACATCAGCAAATCTGTAAATTACCAATGGTCTTCCAGATGGGTCATTGAAATTTGCACCTCTGCTCGTATCCATAAATTTTGTCAATGCGGGGAAAATACTATTTGTCCAAGAACTTGGAGGTACAACGATACCTTTGAATGGCTTGTCACCGATGAATTGAGGAGCACCTGGAACCTCAAAGTCTGTAATCCAAACAGCTGTATCTATTCCACTTCTTAATGTAAAATCTACACCTCTTTTATTACCACCTGATGACGCTGCATTGGTTGTGTTTTTATTGGCTATGTAAACGTGGTAAAATGAATTATCATATCTTGAGTCTACTTCTCTATTTACAAATGCTTGATCTAAGAAATAATCTTTTCCTGAATTTGGACCAGTTGTCCATACATGACTGTTAGGTCTCATACGAATGTATGGTCTACCATAATAAGAATCTCTAATCATAGAGTTAGGTCCGCCATTTACAAATTCGCCTTTTGCATTGATACTTGGATTTAAGCCCACAGCTGGGTAATTCCAGTTAGTAAACCAAGGAACTAAGTTTTGAGCAGCACCACCACTTGCTCCGCCGCCTACGTTGTAGTAACCAAATTTTGCATCTTTTGAGTGGTCACTAACAAACATATTTTCTTTACCATAATCATTCGCAGGATTGAATACATCTGCATAATCAGCCCATAAATCAAGGCCGTAGTCTGCCTTTTTTGCAATGATGTCTGCACAAATAGATGCTGCCTGAGCAAAATCAGATTGAGTATTGTTTAACCAACCTCTGGTAAGGTAAGCTTTGGCCAAAAGGTATTGTGCCACAGGTTTTGTGGCAGCTCTTCCAAGAAATGGTGCAGTTGGTTGATTTGGCAAGTCAGCAGCTGCCTCAGTCAAATCTTTGATGATCAATTCATAAACTTGGGCAACAGGCTGTCTAGATGCAGCTTGTGAAGGGACAGTTATGAATTCCGTGTGTAAAGGCACATCTCCAAAAGTTTGTACCAAATAAAAGTACCAAAACCCTCTCAAAAACTTGGCTTGTGCAAGGTATTGTTTTCTGGTTGCGTCTGGTAAATCAATTGTTTGACCAAATTGAAGTACACCATTGAGCGTATTGATATCCTGAAAAGCTATATTCCAAGCAGAACCAAAGTTGTTTCCATTGAGACCATTGTAATCATGTGTTGGACCACTTCCACTTGCGCCTTTGAGAATTTCATCTGTTCCTGCCATCATTTCTATGGTGAATCCTTCTGTTCCCCACTGCGATCTGATGTCATTATACACACCAGAGATTCCTCCAAGCACACCCGCTGGACTATTGAACAAAGATGGTACAATTTGTGATTGTGGATTTTCTTCCAAAATGTCGCTACAGCCTGCTCCGCCTATAACAAGGGCAGTGCACAGTATGATATTTTTTATGTTTATTATTTTCATTTTTTACAATTTTTAAAACTTAAGATTTAAACCAAATGTAAACTGTCTCACTGGTGGGTTGTTCAAATTCACCGCAATCTGACGGTTTGGTGTTCCACCTTGTGATCCTTGAGGACCAAGTGTGCTGTCTGCATATCCGTTTCCTTCTGGATCTACAGCATATCCATCACTTACTAATGGAGAATAGATAATAAATGGATTAACTACGTTTAAATAAACTCTGGCTGAACTTCCACCTACTTTCTTAAGTAATTCATTTTCGAATGTATAACCTAAATTGATACTTCTACACTTGATGAATGAACCATCATAGTAACCTAAAGTTGAACCAAAAAACTGAACCGCATTACCTGCATCTGGTGCTGGGAATTCGTTAGTTGGGTTTTCTTCTGTCCAGTAATCAACTTTGATTTGATTCACACGACTTTGGTTGAAGAATGCAAAACCACCAGAACCTGTAGAGTTACCTGTAAGGTATGGTACTATTACCTTCATTCCCATACGAGCATAAGTTACGATGGATGCATCAAAATTTTTGAAGCTAAATCTACTGGTCAAACCACCTTCCCATTTAGGTTGGAAGTTGCCCAATATCTGACGGTCCGCTCCATCGATTTTGTTATCTGCGTTTAAATCTTCAACTCTAATTTGTCCCGGGAATTGAACAGGTGAAGTTTGTTTTTTGATGATTTCTGCATCAGCTGTTTGCCAGTTACCCAATCTTTTGTAATCGTAAATAACAGTCAATGGTTGGCCAACAAACCAGCCTGCGCCGATGTTGCTCTGCTCAGTTGGAGTTGTCAATTGGGTAATCTTTTCTCTGTTGAAAAAATAAGTCAAGTCCAATCCCCAATTAAATCCTTTGCTGTTTCTGAAAATATCATAACTCAAAGTAGCTTCCAAACCTCTACCTTCAGTTCTACCAAGGTTTTTCAAAGCTGATCCTGCTCCGTTACTCGCTGGAAGTGGAACAGAAAGTAGGATATCCTTTGTTTTTTGTTGGTAAACATCTACAGAACCGGTCAATCTTTGATTTGCAAATCCAAAATCAATACCTATATCTGCTTGTGAAGTTGATTGCCAACCTAAATCTGTTGCAGGTAATGAAGTAACTGTATAACCAAGTTGTTGACCTGCCACAGCTGGTCCAAAGTTGTAAAAACCTGAGGAAAGTGCTCCCAAAGTTGCATATGCACCTACGTTTCTGTTTCCAGAGATTCCCCAACCACCTCTAAGTTTCAAATTGGAAATGAATTTTATATTTTTCATGAATGGCTCATCTATCAAATGCCATCCTAAACCAATTGCCGGGTAGTTGAAATATTGATTTCCTTTTGACAAGGTGGACGAACCGTCTCTTCTCATGGTCAATGTCAATAAATAACGGCTGTTATAGCTATAGTTTATACGACCCATGTATGAAACCAAACCTAACTCAGAAAATGAGTTACCAAAATTTGGGTTTGCAGTGGGCTGTCCTGATGCAAGTGAAAAGTTTGATGTTTTGATGTAATCTGCAGGAACTCCTTTTACATTAAAATTACTACCCAAAGAGTGGTTTTTAGTAATTTCATAAAGACCAGTCAAACCAATTTTGTGTTTTTCTGCAAATGTCTTATCGTAGTATAACAAATGTTGTAAGTTAACGTCCCAAAATTCTGTGTTGCGAATATTTGCGTCTGAAGAAGCCTGGACTGTTGCTGAATTCACATATGTAAGTGGACCTGAATATCCATTGTAGTGTGATTGGCTGAAGTTCAAACCTGCATTGAATCTATATTTTAGACCTTCCGCAATTTCAACTTCACCATATAAACTGTTGAATGTTCTGATGGCTCTGTTGTTTGATAACAATGAACTTTCTTTGGTAGACAACGTGAGCGGGCTTATTTGTGCGGCATCCAAAGATCCATCAGCTGGAAATAAGTTTACTGTTCCATCTGCATTATATGGAGAAGCTAGTGGAGTTAGTCTTACTAAACCTCCTGGTACTCCACCACCACCTACATCATTTTGAGAAGTAAGCGTGTTGATGGAATTAAGTCCAATTCTCACTCTACTGCCCAATTTTTGATCGATGGTTGCTCTGATAGTATATCTTGAGAAATCTTGGTTAGGTATAATACCTGTTTCTTTAAAGTAACCAGCTCCCAATGAATATTGAGTGTTTTCTACACCACCTTGTAAGCCAAGTTGGTGATTGGTTTGAAATCCCTGCTGGAAAATCAAATTTTGCCAATCAGTAGAAACGCCAGCTGCAAGAGCTGCTTTTTCTTGCTCTGTGAGCAAATAAGATGAAGTTCCAGGTGATGATCTATTGTATTTTGCGGCATCTTCTTTAAATTGTGCAAATTCCTGACCGTTCATCACATTGTATTGGCCCATCAAATTAGTGGTTCCATGATAGCCATCATAACTCAATATTGGCTTACCTACTTTACCTCTTTTTGTGGTGATCAAGATGACTCCACCTGCACCTCTAGAACCATAAATAGCTGTAGCAGATGCATCTTTCAAAATTTCCATACTTGCGATGTCATCCGGGTTGATGTCGTTGAGTCCACCAAAAGGAATACCGTCCACAACAACCAATGGACCATCTAGCCCATCACTACCTCCTGCACTGGTTGTAAGAGTTCTGTTACCTCTGATCCTGATTTGACCTTGTGCTCCTGGAGTTGATCCATTACTTACAATCGTAACACCCGCAGCTCTACCTTTCAATTGATTGAGGATGTTTGTAGAAGGTACTTCTTTTAGCGTTTCTTCGCTCAAAGAAACCACTGCACCAGTTACATCTCTTTTCTTTTGAGAGCCATAACCGATTACGACCACTTCAGAAAGTCTTTCTACATCTTCTGCCAATGTAATGGTAATATCTGACTGCGTTCCAACCAGTACTTCTTGTGTAAGAAACCCTACATAAGAAAACACCAATGTGGCATCTGTTTGATTTGCAGGTACTTGTATATCATACTTTCCATCAACATCGGTGATTGTACCAACATTTGAGTTTTTAAGAAATACGTTTACACCAATAAGAGGTGCATTCTCACTGTCTACTACAGTTCCTGTAATTTTTTGACCAAAAGCGAAAACTGATATGAGCATTAAGGCTAGCAATGCCATAAATTTTCTACCTATTCCTGGGTGGCGTGAACTACCCCGGTCCTGGAAAATTTCAATTTTTGATTTTACATTCATGAAAATTTTGATTTGAATTTGTGAATTAATAATATGCTTATTTATGATGATTTACTTTTTAGATAAATGTGCTTAATTATTTTTTGCAATGTTTGCTTTATACTTCCTCTTATATTAATTTGTGTTTGGTGGCTCATTCATGAATCCCAAGGATTTTGGTCTTTTGGTAAAATCCGCTAGGTCTAAATGAGATTTATCATTGTCTGAAAATTTAAAAGTTGCGTAATCGATTTCGTAAGTATTAAAAGAAAATTTAGCTAGGGTGGTTGTACCTAGAAAAAAGAAATCTCTAAAGCGGGGTTTGCTTTTTAGAAAAGGCGATCCATTCAGAACGCTTAGTTGAAATCGATTGACTGTTGGTTTAAGTAACATGGCTCTTTGTAACTTCTGATCTATGACTTTGTCGTAAATTGTCAGTCCTGTTTTATTTTGAAAACGATTTGTTTTGTTAATGTTAATATTTATTTAACGCACAATCGATTGCAAATGTAGGTGTGAAATTAAAAAAAAACTAAATTTTGGCAATAAAAAAAAGAAATATTGTCAATTAGTGTGAAAACTACACTAAAAAATATGCTTTCGTTTTTATGTTTCTTTAACATTTATAACAATCGATTTCTGAAATGAAAGATTTGGCCCAAATTCAGCATACCACAGCAGTTTTTTTCATTTGCTATTAAAAGAAAATCAAGCTTTATTGATTTCAGTCAAGTGTTTATCTCTAAATATTGATTTATCATTGTGAAAAATATAACAATGATTGTTTCGGTTATACCAAAATTACCTTTTGTTAATAAAGCGGATACTATCTTTTTTTATGTGAATCAACTGGAATTTGAGCTAAAATCTGATTATGGCGATTACCTTATTATGGAGAAAGATGGGGTAGAAGTCCATTTTTTTTCTTTTCCTAGCCTGATACCTGAAAAATCTGATTTTATGGTTTACGTCAGAATAGACACCAATATTGAATCATTATTTGAGCAATATAAATCAAAACATCCGGCTCTTAAATGGATACTTGATCTGGAAACAAAACCATGGGGACAAAAGGAGTTTTCTTTGAGTGACCCAAGTGGCACCTGCCTGACTTTTGGGCAAAGCGTTTAGCTTGCAAATTAATACTTTGCATTTGTGTCAAGGCTTTCTGAACAAACAGGTACAACTAGCCTTTGGAATAAGAACACCTTCATTATTCTAAAATTGACATAAATGGATACGAAAAATAAAGTCACCAAAAAAAAGCTTCAGAATCCTATCGTGCAAAAGTTTCCAGGTTATCCCCAATATCCCGAAGATGAAGATATTTTTGTAAAGGCAAAGGAATTGACATCCATCAATCCTGAAGATCTTACAAAAATAAAATCTCCCAATGAGCTACCAGATACAAAAAATGAAAAAGACTTTAAGGACATCGTAACTGGAGATGATTTGGATATCCCGGGTGCTCAGCTAGATGATCAACAAGAAATCATTGGCAGTGAGGATGAAGAAAATAATTATTACAGCATTGGCGGAGACCTTCATGATGACCTTGAAGAAAATAAAGATTGATCAAAAGATTACCTGATTCGTAACTTTTAATTATTCAAAGTCACCAAACATTGCCCTGGTTTCTTTTGCCCTTTTGTCAATATCATTTCCTGCATTTTCCAACCTCAAAACTCCTCGTGGACAAACTGCAGAACAAATTCCACAGCCTACACATGAGGATCTTACTATATCCTGTCCTCTTTGGGCATATGCTTTTACATCAATGCCCATTTCACAATAGGTAGAACAATTACCGCAACTGATACATTGGCCCCCATTTGTTGTAATTCTGAATTTTGACTTTGTTTTTTGCAATAAGCCTAAATATGCTGCCATTGGGCAACCAAATCTACACCAAACCCTGCTGCCCATCAAAGGATAAAATCCTACTCCGATCACTCCGGAAAAAGCAGATCCGATTAAAAAGCCATATAAATTGCTCACAGCTCCACTATTTAAAAATAGGAAATTTGCTTGCCCTGTAAATCTAGTGTATAATACGAGAGCAGTCATCAGAAATACAAAAACCAAGATGCTATGGATCATCCATCGCTCAATTTTCCAAGCCTTGAGAGATTTATCTGACAGCTGCCTAAAAGGATCCCCCGCAGTTTCTGCCAAGCCGCCACAACCACAAACCCATGAACAATACCACCTCTTTCCATAAAAATAAGTAAGTATGGGAGTCAGTACTAAGAAAGAAAGAATTCCCCAGAACAAAACAAAAATTCCAAAATTACCTGATGCCAATAACTCATCAATATGCCAATCAAAGAAAAAGTAATAATTGAGTGGCCATATATTTTTAAAATCGTTGAATGGTAAGCTAAAACTTTCCAAAACTGAAGGAAGTAAAAATGCAATGATGGTCTGAAAAAACATGATAGAAATCGTCCTTAATACTTGATATTTATTGTAGCGGTATTTCCAGATAAATTTCAAACCAAGAAAGAATATGATAAATGTATACAGAGCACCATAGACAAACCATTGTGAAGCATCATGTCCAGTAATCATTTGGCTGAGCGGATCAAACAACCTGATTAAGCCAGTATTGCCAGTTTCTTTATTTCCCAGCCCCAAATATTGAGGAAACCAGTACAAAATGATATAAAAACCAGTAAGTATGATACCCAACATCCATGCAACAGAGCCTCGTGAAGTGAGGCTTTTAAACCAAATTCCATTGTTCTTTACCCCGGGTATTTTATTTTGGTATTGATCATACCCATACCATGCAGTTCCAACCGCACCGAGCAATAATGAAGGCCACAACCAAAGACTTGGGGCTTCAGTGAGTCCTCCAAACCAATAAATGAGTTGCATCAACCCACCCAAACTCAGCAAGGCCAGACTCAGTTTTTGTACTGTGCTCAAACTTTCTGTTTGGTGATGAGACGCTACAGAAATTGATTTATAGTTTGTTGACATGGCTTTTATATTTTTGAAAGTAATCTGTTTACTAATGATAAGTTTCGCTTTCCTTGGTGTTTTATTTGTTCACCACACTCTTTATTATATGCAGCTACAATTTGTTCTTCATATTCATCATAAAATTCAGGGTCGAAGTTGGCCAAGGCAAGGTTTTGCATGACATCATTGATCGTTGTGCCATTTTTTATCCAATGATGGCAGACTTCCTGTCTAAATCTTATGCCCATCAAATTAAAACCAATGACCTGTTTGGAATCTTTTTTGAAATCTATCCGGATTGATTTTTCTAATTCAGGGTGTTGCCAATAGAAGGTTTGAGTTATTTCTTGTCTTGTTGCTATGATTTCACCATAAACTTGGTATTCTATGTCAAAAAATTTCGCAGAATTAAACCAAAGTCCGGGGTCATAGGCCGTTGGTTTTCCACAGATCGTCTGTGCTACAGATTGGCCCATCATCCTGCCAGTATACCACACAGCTTCAATGGCTTTTCTACCAGGTTTTGGCATTCTTATTTCAGCACAGTCACCAATGGCATATACATCAGGAATGTTGGTACTGAGATATTCATCGACGAGTATACCTCTGTTGATTTCAATTCCGGACTCTTTTAAAAATGTTATGTTTGGACTTACTCCAACCGTAAGACCTACAAAATTACATTTGATATGCTCACCAGCTTTAGTGATTACTCCAGCAACTGATCCATTACCATCATCGATGATCTCTGCAATTTCTGATTCCAATCGAAGGTCAATACCGTGTTTTAAAATATGCTCAGAGACCATGTGGGCTTCGTCTGCAGGAAGTACCATGTCCCAAAATTTCTTTTCCCTCACTAGAAAAGTAACTGGAATATTTCTAGAGTGGAACATTTCTGCCATTTCTACTCCAATAAGTCCTCCTCCAACAATGACGGCATGGTCAACGCCCATTTGTGTTGCTTGCTCCATACTTTCTAAATCCAGAAGTGTATACAAACCTTGTACACCTTTCAGATCTTGACCTGGCCAACCAAATTTATTCGGCTTAGAACCTGTGGCAATAATGAGCTTGTCATAGGGCAAAGAGCTGCCATCATCAAAAATCACAGATTTAGAAGTATAATCTATTTTTGAAACCCACTTTTTCAATAAGGTGATTCTATTTTTCTGCCAAAAAAAGTCTTCATATAACTTTGTTCCATTAAACTGTACATGCCCCATATATATATACATCAATGCTGTGCGGGAAAACGGGTATTCGCTTTCACCAGAAACCATGAAAATTTCATGATCGCCCAGCTTTCTGATGTATCGAGCAGCATTTGAACCCGCAATACCATTTCCTATGATGATGACTTTCATTATTTATGCTTTTTAATGTGGTAGTTTTTAATATTAAAACTAAGATATCTAATGACAAAGAAATATTGGCTTTTTCAATTGTGTATTGACAACTTGTTCGCAATACCTCGCAAGGGTGAATAAGAACGAAAAAGTATGCTCATATAGTCAAAAGTTTGATTACCATGCTTAAAGGCAATATTTTAAATATCATCTTCATTATGTGCAATAAATGTAGGAAGAGGAGGTCATACATTTTTTAAAATTGAATTTATTGTCGCAATTAAGTCTTCAAAATGACAAAAAATGAATGTTTATGGTCTGTTAAGTGGCTAAAGAGACCGCATCTACCTCATTTTATCTCGATTTTAAGGTTATTCCTAAGGAAGAACTTGTATAATTTATATTTAAATGCCTTGATTTTGCATCAATAAATAGAGTGAATTCATGATTATTTTATCAAAAAAACAAGTTTATTGTTAAAAAATATGCATTTTTCAAAACATCAACAATAATTCATGTTAAGATTAAATTGACAAAATGTAATTTTTTTTATAATTCTGATAACGAATATCTAATTGATTGTGAACTAATTGCGAAGCAATTAAGCTAGGAATAATAATGTTTGAAGCCTGTGAATAACAATTTTAATTTTTTTCTGGGTTGATTTTTACCACTATTAAAATTGGAAAATCAGAATATTTTCGAATACTTTTGCGACAACTGTAGGCCGCAGAAATGGCATTTGATGCGTTAGCTTATTTTAAGGATTTTTTAAGGGTCGCATATTTTTTAGGGGTTGGATAAAGGTAACTTTATATATATTCAAAGAACTTTTTTTTATTAAACAATTTAAATCGTTAAAGTAGCATGAAACAAACGAAACCAATCAGTTTGCTTTTTCTGGCAAAGAGATGGCTATTCTCGGTTGTACTCATCACATTGATGAGTGCTTCTGCAATTGCTCAAGTATCTGTATCGGGTACCATTTTAGATGAAAATGGTGTTGGACTTCCCGGTGTTACGATTCTTGAAGCAGGAACTTCAAATGGAACCATCACAGACATTGATGGAACTTATTCACTAAGTGTTGCGGCAAATTCTACGATTCAAGTATCTTTTACTGGATACAAGACTCAAGAAATTGCAGTAGGACAAGGTGGAACTTTCAATCTTAATCTCGAGGTAGATGCCGAGGTTTTAGATGAGGTAGTCGTTACAGGTTACCAAATTCAAAGAAAAAGAGACATTTCTGGTTCTGTCGCTGTAATCAAAGCAGAAGACATCCAGACTATTGTTGCTTCTTCATTTGCGCAAAAATTACAAGGTAGAGCTGCAGGTGTGACTATGTCAACTTCTGGTCAAGCCGGTGATGCTGCAAACATCAGAATCAGGGGTATTTCTTCATTTGGAAATAACGACCCTCTTTACATCATTGATGGGGTACAAATTGTAGACAAAGGTAACCTTAACTTGAACCCAAATGACATCGAGTCTATGCAGGTTCTTAAAGATCCTTCTACAGCTTCTATCTATGGTTCAAGAGCTTCAAATGGTGTTATCGTTATCACCACTAAGCAAGGAAAAGCAGGTAAGCCAAAATTGACTTATTCTGGTTCTATTTCTGGAGCAACTGATACTAAAGGTTGGGGAGACATTTTGATTACTGATGCCAATGAATTTTTGGACATGAGCAAGCAATTTTTCACTAATGGTGGACAAGCGCTTCCTTCATACATCCAAAATGATAAATTGACTACATTTATTTTCCCTGCAACTAACGGTGATCCAGGAACTTATGACAGGTTTAATAACCCAATCATGAGAACTTCTGCTGGTACTGACTTCTGGGATGAGATGACAAGAACTGGTTTGGTTAATGACCATACTTTATCTATTTCAGGTGGTACTGACAAATCAACTTATGCAATTAGTGCTGGTTTGTTAAATCAAGAAGGTTACATCAACTATCAAAAATTTGATAGATACACTGTAAGAGCTAACTCAAGCTACAAAATCACTGACTGGTTGAAAGTTGGTGAAAACGTAAACTTTGCTCGTACAAACAGAGTAAACGGTGTACAGCAGTCTGAGCAAGGTGCTGCATCACAGATTTACAAAACAATTCCTATCATTCCAGTTTATGACGAAGGAACTTCTGTTGACGCTGATGGAAACAGAAACTCATTTGGTGGTTCTAAAACTGCGAATACAGGTAACTCTTCTAACCCTGTTGCAATGTTATACAGAGGTAAAGACAACAACAACTTTACAAATAACATCTTGGGTAACGTTTATGCTGAAATCACTCCTATTACAGGTCTTACTTTCAGAACTTCATACAACGTAAACTTGAGTAACTATAATGGAGTTAACTTCTCTTTCAGAACTCCTGAAAACCAAGAAAACCAAGGTGCTCAAAACTTTAGTGAGTACTTCGGAACTTCTTATGGTACTATCTTCTCAAACACAATCAACTATACTAAAACACTTTCTGAAAGACACAACATCGGTGTTTTGGTTGGTTATGAGTCACAAGATTCTAAAACTAGAAACCTTAACGGTTCATTAAATAATTACTTCTCAATAGATCCAAATATCTGGTACCTAAATGCAGCTTTTGGTCAAGCAGATACTAGGCAAGTTGGTTCTAATGGTAACCAAAGTAGATTACTTTCTATGTTTGGTAAAGTTGATTACTCTTTGGATGACAAATACTTCTTGTCAGCAACTGTAAGAAGAGACGGATCTTCAAAATTCTCACCTGCAAACAGATATGCAGTATTCCCTGCGGTTTCTGCTGCTTGGAGAATCAGCGGTGAAGACTTCATGAAAGACGGAATGTTTGATGATTTGAAATTGAGATTGAGCTGGGGTAAAACTGGTAATCAAGCAATTCCAGATTACAACTTCGTTGACAGATGGGGTGGTTCTATCGGTTCTGCATTTTATGCAATTGATGGATCAAACAACTCAGCAACAACTGGTTATCACTTGACAGCGATTGGTACTGACGCTCTTAACTCACCTACTAAGTGGGAGGAAGGAGAAACTGCAAACATCGGTATTGATGCAACTTTATTGGATAACAAACTTGGTGTTGTTGTGGATGTGTATAGAAGAAAAACAAATGACCTTCTTTACAACTCTGCACTTCCTGGAACAGTAGGTTTCGTAACGGTTCCATTTAGAAACGTTGCATCTATGCAGAACACAGGTTTTGATTTTCAAATTACTTGGAGAGACAATATCTCTAAAGACTTGTCTTACAACATTGACTTTAACTTAGGTAGATACGTAAACGAAATCTTAAAAGTTGATGATGCAGTTGACTTCTTCTATCCAAACGGACAACAAGGTGTTATTGATAACCGTTTGTCAACAAACATCAATATCAACAAAGTAGGATTCCCTATCTCTTCATTCAGAGGTTTCGTAGTAGATGGTACATTCCAAACTCAAGCAGACTTGGATGCAATTGAGCAAAATCCAGGTGAAGTTATCGGAGGTTTGAGATTCAAAGACTTAAATGGCGATAAAGTGATCAATGACTCTGATTATGATATCATTGGTAACCCTCACCCAGACTTTTTTGGTGGTTTGAACTTAGGAGTATCTTTCAAGAAATTTGATGTGAATGCATTCTTAGTTGGATCATATGGAAATGACATTTTCAACTACACAAGAGTATTTACTCACTTCAGACAGTTCTTTGCGAATGTTGACAGAAACTACTATTTGGAGAACGGTACTAACGGTACTCCAAAGTTGAATGCAGCTGATACAGGATCTAGATTTGCAAGTTCTTACTATGTTGAAGATGGTTCTTATTTGAGATTAGGTCAATTACAAGTTGGTTACACCATTCCTTTTGCAGCTAGCAAGGTTGGGTTGAGCAAATTGAAAGTTTATGCTCAAGGTCAAAACCTTCTTACAATTACAGGCTACAGTGGATTGGATCCAGCATTGTCAAATGCAAACGTTGGACCAGGAAACAACCTTAACGATATTTGGACAGGTTATGACATAGGTCAATTACCTTCTTCAAAAATCTTTACTTTCGGTGTTGTAGCTGATTTTTAATCAAATAAATAAAAAGTAAAATGAAGAATATATTTAAATTTTTATTTGCATTTGGTGTATCAGGTTTGATGTTCTCTTCTTGTGGAGACAGTTACCTAGAAACACCTGTACAAGGTGCAGTTTCATCAGACGTTTTGGCTGCTGATGAAAATGGTGTGAATGCATCGTTGATTTCAGTTTATAAAATGTTGAATGGTTATAATGGACAAGGTAACCCATGGGGTGCTGCTCCTTCAAATTATACATTCAACTATGCATCTGATGATGCACACAAAGGATCTGAGCTTTCTGATGGAGCTAACTTTCACCAGAATGGTTTATACAAATGGGATCCAGGTTTATCTCAATATCAGGAAAAATTCATCGCCATTTATGAAGGTGTAAGGAGATCAAACAATACCATTCAACTAGCAAACAGGTATAAGGAAGCTGGTGGATCTGCAACTTTTGTTGACAGAATTACTGGTGAAGCTTTATTCCTTAGAGCTTGGTACCACTTTGATGGCTACAAAATATTTGTAAACATCCCTTACTACAACGAAGAAGATGCTGATTTCAGGAAGAAAAATGATGTTCCTGTTTTGCCTTTGATCATTGCAGATTTGGAAAAAGCAGTTACGCTTTTACCTGAGGTAAGATCTCAAGTTGGTAGATCTGATAAAGCAGTTGCTAGAGCTTTACTTGGAAAAGCTAAGTTATTTGCAAAAGATTATGCTGGAGCAAAAGCTGCATTCGATGCTGTGGTTGCAACAAACAGATTTGAGTTAGCTCCTTGTTATTTGGATAACTTCAATATTGCTACTCAAAACAACAAAGAATCATTATTTGCTCACCAAGCGTCAGTAAACGATGGTGATGGTAACGGTTCAAATACCAACTACTTGGAAAGACTTGGAGCTCCTCACAACGATTCACACACTGGATGTTGCGGATTCAACCAACCTACACAAGATTTGGTAAACGCTTTCCAAGTGGATGCAAATGGTTTGCCAGTTGCAAATTGGAATGCTAATAGATTAACTGTAAATGCAACAACTCCAGTTGATCCAAGATTGGACTTTACTGCAGGTCGTACTGGTGTTCCTTACCTTGATTGGGGTCTTCACAAAGATTCTTGGATCAGAGGTAGCGGATGGGCTGGAATGTACAGCACTAGAAAAAATATGAAACTTACTAGTGATGCAGCTGGTCCAGGTTGGACAACTAATCAATTACACGCTAAAAACGTAGAATTCATCAGATACGCTGACGTATTGTTGATGCTTGCAGAGTGTGAAGTTGAAATAGGAAGTCTTGAAAGAGCTAGAGAATTAGTGAACATTATCAGAGATAGAGCAGATAACTGTGCTCAAGGTCCTGTTGGTGGTCCACTTGTTTTGACTGACATCAAAGATGCAAGAATCACTTGGGCTAATTACGAAGTTAAACCTTACACTGCGGCTTGGACTGATAAAGCTGCTGCAAGAGAAGCTGTAAGAAGAGAAAGAAGATTGGAGCTTGCGTTTGAAGGTCACAGATTATTCGATCTAAGAAGATGGGGTATTCTTGAACCAACAATCAATGCTTACAGAGCTTATGAGACCAAAATTACCAACATGGTAAATGGAGTTGAAGTAAGAATTGCTGAGCTTGATGGTGCAGATGCACCTTCTGCTAAGCACTATGCTTTCCCACTTCCATCAGTGCAGATTGACCTTGCTGGAGGAAACTTAACACAAAATACTGGATTCTAATCTTAGAAATCCTGTTTAATATCTAAAAGAGAGGGCTGTATTTATATGGCCCTCTTTTGTTTTTTATAAAGTACAGTGATTCAATTATTTAAGATTATCCAAATTTTAAACGCGATCCAATTATATTTAACGACGTTTTGGGGTTGTTGTAATTAAATCTTGATTGATATTGATGAGAATCAGCAAAATAATCTTATAAAATCACAGCAACTTTAAGCTTAAAAATTTAGTTTAGCAGCCAATAATTACACGCATGTTTCATAAATATACCAAATACATTCATCTTGTCTTTATAACATTATTATTGACAACGAATGCTTGCAAAAAGGGAACTGAAACAAGTTCTGCAGGAACATCTTTTACAGAGAAAACAAGTAAAGAAACTGGTATTAATTTCTTCAATAAGGTAGAAGACAGACCAGATTTCAATATTCTTACCTATCGAAACTTTTATAACGGAGGTGGAGTTGCTATAGGCGACATCAATAATGATGGGCTAGATGATGTCTATTTTGCATCCAATTTAGAAGCAAATAAACTCTATTTGAATAAGGGGCAATTGAAATTTGAAGATATAACCGACAAAGCTGGAGTTGCTGGGCAAGGATTTTGGTCCACAGGAGTTTCTATGGTAGATATCAATGCAGATGGGTTTCTAGACATTTATGTTTGTTATTCCGGTGAAATTGAAGGAGGGAAACGTACAAATGAACTCTATATCAACAATGGTGACCTTACATTTTCAGAGAAATCTGAGGAATATGGTCTTGCCGATGATGGTTTTACAACACATGCTTCTTTTTTTGATTATGATCGCGACGGTGACTTGGATTGTTTCATCCTTAACAATAGCTACACAGATCCACAACGCATCCAAGTGGTTTCTAGAGACAGATTTAATTATGGAGCTCCGGGTGGCGACAGATTATATCGCAATGATGGCGGCAAATTTGTTGATGTGACTAAGGAGAGCGGTATTTTTTCTGGCGAAATAGATTTTGGTCTGGGCGTATCCACAGGTGATGTCAATAATGATGGTTATCTGGATATTTACATATCCAATGACTTTTGGGAGCGCGATTATCTCTACATCAATCAGAAAGATGGCACTTTTAAAGAAGAATTGACCGATCGTTTTGGCTATATCTCAGCCAATAGCATGGGAGCAGACATTGCAGACATTAATAATGATGGATATCTAGATATATTTTCCACTGACATGTTGCCTGCGTCCAATAAACGACTTAAATCAGCCATCAATTTGGAAGAGTATTTTCTGGAAGACATGAAGATGAAAAGCACCTACTTTTTCCAATTTGTACAAAATGGCTTGCAACTCAATAATGGTGACGGAACATTTAAAGAAATTGCAAGATATGCCGGCGTTGATGCCACAGATTGGAGTTGGGGTAGTCTTATTGCTGATTTCAACAATGATGGAAACAAAGATATATTTGTAAGTAATGGCATTTACCACGACATTACTGACCTGGATTTTATTGACTTTTTAGCGGATGAAAGCTTTGTAAAAAATGTCGTCAAAGAAAGTGGTAAAACTGATTTTACGCCTTTTGCTGAGAAATTGCCCTTGAATAAACAAGTCAATTATTTATTCATCAATGATGGAAATCTTAAGTTTAAAAATAAAGCGGTAGAAATGGGGATTAAAACTCCCTCTTTCAGTAATGGTTCAGCCTATGGAGATCTTGACAATGACGGAGATCTTGACCTTGTTGTCAACAATGTCAATAGTGAGGCCATGATCTATGAGAACAATTCCAGTGGGAATTATTTAAAAATAAAATTAAAAGGAGATAATAACAATACAGGAGCGATTGGTACCAGACTGCATTTGTATACCTCAAAAGGTACACAGATCTTGGAACAATTGCCATTCAGAGGTTTTCAATCCTCTTGCAGTTACGATTTAATCTTTGGTTTGGCTGATGGAGTCCAAGTTGACTCAATGAAGATAGACTGGTATGACGGCAAAACCTCAATGATGGATAAATCAGGGCTCAAAATGAAGGAGACAAATACCATAAAATATGGGGATATACCTTTTGTAGAACCAATAATTGCCTCACCAAGCCAACAGCTCTTTAAAGAAGTAAGCTCGGAATTATTTGAAAATCCTTTTGTCCATTCAGAAAACCTTTACAATGATTTTGATCACGAAAGATTGATGCCCCACATGCTCTCTAATATGGGACCCAAAATTTTGAAAGGTGACCTCAACGAAGATCATGAAGATGACATCATACTCTTGGGTGCAAAGGGTCAAAAAACTAGTGTTTACATTCATAAAAATGGAAAATTTGAATTGAAAGATCAGCCAGCTTTCGAACTGGACAAAATAAGTGATAAAGTCGCCGGAGCATTGTTTGACATTGATCAAGACAACGACTTGGACCTCATCATTGCGCTAGGTGGTAATGAATATCAAGGAGGAGAAATTTCTTTTACGTCGAGATTTTATCTCAATGATGGCAAAGGCAATTTTGTACCTGACATGCTCGGACCATACGTTGCAGGCAATATTGGCTGTGTTGTACCTTGTGATTTTGACAATGATCATGATTATGATTTATTTATAGGTGCTAGATCCATCCCTGGAGTTTATGGTTCCACTCCAAGGAGTTGGTTATTGCGCAATGATGGCGAAAGTTGGACTGATTTGACTGACCAGACCATTGGCACTTTGGGAATGGTGTCTGACGCCACTTGGGTAGATCTCAATGGGGATAAATGGAAGGACTTGGTGGTAGTTGGTGAATGGATGCCCATCACTTATATGCTCAATGAGAATGGTAAAAAGCTGGGAATCAAAAAAAGCTTATCCAATTCGGAAGGTTGGTGGAACGTGATCAAACAAGAGGATTTGGATGGTGATGGCGATATTGATTTTGTGGTTGGTAACTGGGGAGAAAATTTCAGACTCAAAGCCAGTGTCGAACAACCGTTGAAACTCTACGTCAATGACTTTGATAAGAACGGAAAAATTGAATCTATTCTCGAATGGTATGGCCCGGAAGATTCAAAGCCATATCCATTTGCTTCAAAAAAGGACTTGATGGCTCAATTACCGTATCTCAAAAAGAAAAACTTGTTGTATAGCGAATATGCTACCAAACAAGTGGCTGACCTCATAGACAAGGATCTGATTGATAAGTCAGAACAACATATTTGTAAAACTTTTTCAAGTGGCATCATTTGGAACGATAATAAAGTTTTGAATTTTGTCCCACTCCCCGTGGAAGCTCAATTATCTGCAGTATTTGCAATAGACATCAGAGATTATGATGGAGATGGAATCAAAGATATATTCCTTGGTGGGAATTTTTATCGCCTTAAACCAGAAGTTGGAAGAATTGACGGATTCAACGGAGGTTATTTCAAAGGTGGAAAAGACAAAAATTTTACATTTATCTCTGCTGTAAATAGTGGCTTGAAAATACAAGGCGAAGTGAGAGATGTTAAGTTTTTTGACGGCAAATTGTTTGTCGCTCGAAACAATAATTCTACGCTCGTATTTGAACCCACACCATTCATTAAATAGTTTTTAATAGATTTATAAAATGAAATTTTTTATAAAAACCTTTTGCTTCTTCACGGTCATAATATTGTTTTCCTGCACCAAAAAGGGAAAAGATGGGGCTAGCTTATTTAGTTTGTTGGATGCAAAACAATCTGGTATTGATTTTAAAAATACCATCACTGAATCTGATTCGATGAACATCATTGACTATGAATACATCTACAACGGAGGTGGAGTTGCACTTGCAGATTTTGACAATGATGGTTTGGAAGATGTGGTCTTTACTGGAAATATGGTTGAAAGCAAAATTTACAAAAACAAATCTAAACTTCAATTTGAGGATATTACGCAAGCCAGTGGATTTAGTACCAAAGGAAGATGGTGCACAGGAATAGCTGTTGCGGATGTAAATCAGGACGGTAAGAAGGACATTTATGTGACCGCATCTACTCACAAAAATCCGGAAGATCGCAAAAATATGTTGTTCATCAACCAAACTGAAAATGGTAAAATCAGCTTCAAAGAATCTGCATCTGAATATGGAATTGCCGACACCAGTTATACAACAAATGCCACCTTTTTTGATTATGACAATGACGGAGATTTAGACCTATTCATCATCAATAACAAAATGGATAAAAATGATTTTGCGCGATATACCAATAAAGAAGTATTAAATTCACCTAAAGTAGATAAGTTATTTCAAAATAACTGGGATAGCCTCAAGGGACATCCTTTCTTTACAGATGTTTCTCAAAGTGCTGGAATTGTTGAGGCAGGGTATAGTTTAGGTTTTAATGTTTTTGACATCAATAAAGATGGATACAAAGACATTTACATCACCAATGACTTTTTATCCAATGATGTGCTTTATATCAACAATAAAAATGGCACCTTTTCAAATAAAATCAACGAGTATTTCAATCACACAAGTTTTTCTGCAATGGGAATTGACGTTGCAGATTTCAACAACGATGCACTCCAAGATATGTTGACCGTAGACATGCTTCCTGAAGATAATTACAGGAAAAAAACCATGATGGGTTCCAACAATTACACCAATTACATCAATAACAATTCTTTCAACTATACTTTTCAATTTGTCCGAAATGTTTTGCAATACAACAATGGCGTAAGTCCAGAAAGAGGCCATCCTTTATTTGGAGACATTGCCATGCTTTCAGGAATTGAGGCTACTGACTGGTCATGGGCTCCCTTATTGGCTGACTTTGATGGCGATGGTTTTAGAGACATCATCATCACCAATGGTTTTCCAAAGGATATAACTGACAAAGATTTTATGGACTACCAATCTGAGTACACTGCCTATTATGACAAAAAGGAAATTCTTTCCAAAATTCCCATCGTTAAATTAAAAAACTACGCCTATCGCAATACGGGCGATCTCAAATTTGAAAATGTCACAGAAGATTGGGGAATAGAACTTCCTTCTTTTTCAAATGGTGCAGCGTATGGAGACTTGGATAATGATGGTGACCTCGATTATATTGTCAACAACATCGATGATGTAGCCCACGTGTATGAAAATAACCTCTCAAAACAAACCAAAAACAACTACCTCAAAATCGATCTCAAAGGATTGAAACCAAACTTGGAGGCAACTGGAACCATCATCAATTATTCAACCCAGAATATTGCCAGTACTTATGAACACACTACCTCCAGAGGTTATTTATCCGTGGTTTCTTCCACTGTTTACATAGGATTGGGTAAGGATTCCTTGGTGAATTTAGAAATTATTTGGCCTGACCACCAAGTAACAAAACTTCAAAACGTAACTGCAAATCAAACCTTGGTTCTTGACCGCAGTAAGGTGGAAGTGGCACCTTACGATTTTGCTAAAAAGGAAATGTCTCCAATATTTACACAAAACCTTACCATACCTCAAGATACTTTTTCAGAGCAGGATTATATAGACTTCAATTCAGACCCGTTATTGCTCAAAAAGTTGTCAAATTTAGGTCCTGGTGTTGCGGTCGGTGATATAAACAAAGATGGAAACGACGATTTCTACATTACAGGATCTAGAGATAGAAAAGGCATGTTGTATTTGAGTTCTGGTACCGGTTATAAAAAATCAGCAACTATGCCAGTTGATGTTGCAAAAGAAGAATTAGCGCCACTTTTTGTTGACATAGACGGAGACGCGGACTTGGATTTATACATTGGTTGTGGCTCAAATGAATACAATAACAACGATCCAAAACTCAAAGACGTTTTATTAATCAATAACAACGGTATTTTTCAGGACGCTTCAGATAAATTACCTGTTCCGAATATGCAAACAGCTTGTGTAAAAGCATGCGATTATGATGGAGATGGGGATATGGATTTATTTATTGGTGGTAAAGCCATTACGTATAAGTTCCCAATGGCCGAGGAGTCTTTCCTTTTGATCAATGAAAGTACACCGGGCAATATCAAATTTACAAAGGACAATAAACCATTTGAAGCATCTAAAATGATGATTTCTGATGCCTTATGGTCAGATTATGACAATGATGGATCGGTTGATCTGATTACAGTTGGAGATTTTGGTGGCATTTCATTTTATAAAAACACCAATGGTAAACTGGTCTATACACCCAATAAAGAACTAAGTGATTTGAAAGGGTGGTGGAACAGCATCAATGGAGCCGATTTTGACAATGATGGCGACATAGACTATGTGGTTGGAAATTATGGAGAGAATTCAATTTTGAAGGCAAGTACGGATAGACCTATAAGAGTGTACAGCAAAGACTTCGATGAAAATGGATCTTACGATTTTATTCCAACAACCTTTTTCAAAGATCAAAAAGGCGTTTATCAAGAAGTTCCATATCACGTAAAAGGAGATCTCGTTAAAGAGCTAAATGGCTTGAGGAAAAAGTTTATTTATTACAGCAGTTTGGCAAAAGCTCCAATTGACAGCATTGTTACCAAGGAATTTAGAAACAATGCATACGTAGTTGAGGCGAATTATCTACTATCAGTTGTTTTGATCAATATGGGCAATGGTAAATTTGAAATTAAACCATTACCAACAGCAGCACAGTTTTCATCTGTTTTAGGATCTCAAATCCAAGATTTTGACGATGATGGGCAGCTGGATGTATTATTGGTTGGCAATAACTATGGCACGGAATTGACAATTGGAAAATTGGACGCTTCATTTGGCACTTTATTAAAAGGCAATGGTAAGGGTAATTTTTCTGTGGTGCCGATGGACCAGTCAGGGTTGGATTTAAAATGTGAACCACGAAGTTTAGCTGCCATTCAAAAGGGCAATAAATTATCTTACCTCATGACCAACTATGATGGACCAATCAAAGGTTTTAATGCATTGAGTCAGCATCCTATTTTAAAAGTAACTGATAATGATTTAAAAATTCAATTCAAAGACGCAAGCAATAAAATATTATCAACCATAGAATTATACAACGGAAATGGTTATTTGAGTCAATCTTCCAAATACATTTCCTATCCAAAACAAGCTACTTCGGCGGATATTTGGAATTCGAAAAAAGAAAAGAGAACAATCACACTGGACGCAAAAAATCCATTGTAATCTCTTTCTAGACCTGCTAAAATAAATCAGTCCAACAAGAAAAACAGTATGAGTAAATTTGGAGAAAACTTTATTTGGGGTGTAGCTACGAGTGCTTACCAAATAGAAGGTGCATTTGATGAAGACGGAAAAGGCTTATCAATTTGGGATACTTTTTCAAATAAACCTGGCAATGTAATGAATGATGAAAATGGTAACGTCGCTTGTGACCATTACCATATGAGCAGTTCAGATGTAAAAATGATTGCTGATTTAGGCGTCAAGGCTTATCGATTTTCCATTGCTTGGACTAGAATTTTGCCTCAAGGTTATGGTGAAGTCAATCAAAAAGGCATCGATTTTTACAATGAACTGATAGATGATTTATTGGCTAATGGCATTACCCCTTGGGTGACACTTTATCACTGGGACTTACCGCAAACACTTCAGGATGAGCATGATGGCTGGTTGGGTAGAGAAATCGTTGATCATTTTAAAAACTTTGCGGACATCTGTTTTGCAGCCTTTGGTGATAGAGTCAAACATTGGATTACGCTCAATGAGCCATGGGTTGTTGCAATTTTAGGCTACGGCCAGGCAGTATTTCCACCTGCCATAACTTCCAACAGTGCTCCTTACCTCGCAGGCCATCATCTCCTCTTAGCACACGCAGAAGCAGTGCAAATATATCGTCATAAATATCAGCAAACACAAGGTGGTGTGATTGGTATTACCAACAATTGCGATTGGCGAGAGCCCATTGATGATCATCCAGATAACATAGCAGCGGCCGAGCGAGCTTTGGAGTTTTTTCTCGGGTGGTTTGCGGACCCCGTGTACAAAGGCAACTATCCTCAAAGCATGATCGATAGAGTGGGAGATAGACTGCCCATTTTCACCGTTGAAGAACAGGAAATGCTCAAGGGTTCCTCAGATTTTTTTGGACTCAATCATTACACAACTATGATGGTCAAAAACGATGACCACAGCGCAGATGTCGCACAATCTGTTTATGGCAATGGTGGAATTTCTGAGGATCAAGACGTGATTTTATCTGTCGATCCAGCATGGGGCCAAACGTCAATGGGCTGGAGCATTGTGCCATGGGGATGCAGAAAGTTATTGGTTTGGATTGCCAATCGCTACGGGAATCCAGATATTTACATTACAGAAAATGGCTGCAGTTTTGACGCAGAAGTGGTCGATGGAGCATCAGCTGATCCAGGTCGAGTAGAATTTTTGCACGGATATTTGAAAGAATGCGCCAATGCCATCGCTCAAGGGGCCAAACTCAAAGGATACTTTGCATGGTCATTCATGGATAATTTTGAATGGGCCTTGGGTTATTCCAAAAGATTTGGCTTAGTACACGTGGATTTTGAGACATTGGTACGCACGCCAAAAACTTCCTATTTTTGGTACAGGGAATACATACAAGCAAATCAATAGATGGCTTTTGATTTGATGAAAAAGGAAAGCATTTCATAACTTAATTTCAAGTACCCCAGAGGGGTTAAATATTCATAACCATGGATGAAGTCCATGGTAAAAATGAAAAGGGATTATGATTTTGGCGGGATTTTTGGCCAAAGTTCCAAAAATCATGACAAAATCTTAACGACCAAATTAAGAGGACGTGAAATAATCCAAAATATTCGTATTATTGATTTTTGAATCGAAAAGTTAAAATAAAAAGATAATGAAAAAATTATTATTCGCTGCAGCACTGCTATTTGCATTTACCATCACAGGTTTCTCTCAAGACATTTCAGGAAAATGGAAAGGAACCGCAGAAAGTCCACAAGGTACATTTGAACTAGAATTTATGTTTAAGAAGGATGGCACCGCATTGACTGGTACTGTTACTTCTTCTTTTGGTGAGATTGAATTGACCAATGGTAAAATTGATGATAAAGAAATCTCTTTCGATGTAGCAATCCAAGATTTTGTTATTCACAATGTTTGTGAATTCATCTCTGAAGATTTGTTGAAAGTGAAGTCTGACATGTCTGAATTGACAGTTGGACGTGTGAAAGAATAGATATATTCTTGTGAGAATGCCTTAGGGGTGTTTTCTGATAAATTTAAACGCCATAAGTAGATCATCTGTGATTTTATTTATGGTGTTTTTTTATTTAATACACTCTGATTGGTCATTTAAAGAAATCATTTTTGTGGTAAACTCATGAAATAACAGAATTTTGTTCAAATTGTACCTGATTAAAATTAATATTTACATACAACTAAATAATAATTTAATATCTTTACCTTGAAATTTTAAATTTAACCTTATTAAAAATGACCACATAATTTACTTTGGATCACACCAAGCAAATTAATCCAATCTTTTTTAATGTCAATCCAATTACAATGAAAAAACAACTTACCACTTTTTGCCTATTATTAATGGTACAATTTTCTTTTGCACAATCAGATTTTCTAGAGGAAGCAACTCGATTTACTGACAACAAAGATGCGTTCATCACCCTTACAGATGGAACAGAATTGATTGGTCGTATCGAAGACGTAGATCGTAAAAAAGGAATGATCAACTTTGTAGAAATCAAAGCAAATGGTAAAAAAGTGAAATTGAAGCCAGAGGAAATCAAATCTGCATTTTTGCCACCCACAGGATTGAGTAAATTTACAAATGCTTATGGTGTAGTTGGTGATGTCAATAAAATGTCCAAAGACGCATCAGCCAATAAGTCTCTTGTAAAGGACGGATACTTTTACTTTGAAACTACCGATGTAGTTGTTAAGAAAAAGAAATATACGGTTCTCCTTCAATTGTTAAACCCTGCATCTGCCTCCAAAATCAAAGTTTTCAATGACCCTCTTGCAAAAGAATCAATGTCTTTTGGCATTGGCCCTGTCACCCTTGCTGGCGGTGATGCTAAATCTTATTTAGTAAAGGTTGGAGAAGAAGTGGCTTTCAAATTAGAAAAGAAAAATTACGAAGAAGAAATGATCCATCTTTTCAAAGACTGTGATAAGATCAAAGAATTGTATCCCGAAATGAAGTGGACAGAATTAAACAAACACGTTTTTACTTACGATACACTTTGTCCGTAATCTACCCTTCAAAATTAAACGATATGGTCACAATAGACGAATTGATCTTATCCAAAACAATACTTTCTGGTAGATTTCTATTGTAAATCAAGGAGTTGCCTAGTCCGCGAGAGATTTTGATTTCCGGGCTGAAAATAAAGAATGGATAATACAATTGTACACCAATGCCTGCTTCCCATTGGAAATCATGAGGTGACAACTTGATGAGATTTTCACTTCGACGAGATTTACTATTGCTCGCTACATCGTAACCGTACTTCACGCCCGCCATAACAAAGGCGCGTTTGTCTTTGTAAGGAGCTGATTTAAACCGGATGTTAAAAGGAGTTTCAAAATAGACAGATTCTATTTCCTTTTTGGCACTATTGTTATAAATCAATGAGCGATACATAAAAGCAAATCCCGGATTAAATCTGAAGTCAAAATATTCACCCATCTTGAGATTGCTGATCAAATGAATGTTGAATCCACCCTGAGGTGCACTCTCCACGATTTGCAATTGCTCGTTGGTAATCAAGGCATTGGACTGGATGACGCGAAATTTGGAGAAATTTGCCCCAAAAGACATTCCAAAATAGTAACGTTTACTCTGGAAATCCAGATAATTGACATTGTCACGTGCACTGAACTGGCCCTGCATCGTCATGGTAAAACAAAACAAGGAAACTACGGTAAAAACTATTTTGTAGCCAAATAAACGGTGCATATGCCGAAAGTCAAAGGTTTGTATGATGAATGTTTAAAGCCAACTTCTTCCAAAATTTTGGTAAAATTTTCAAAATCAGGAAATTGTTGTACTGATTCGTAGAGGTACTTGTATGCTCTTGGATCTTTTGATGTAAGTTTTCCTATAACGGGAAGAACATATTTAAAGTATATATTAAACATGTTTTTTATGGGAAACACCCGCGGCCTGGAAAATTCCAAGACCATAATCCTACCTCCTGGCCTCACCACCCGATGCATCTCAGACAAACCTTTCTTCAAATTTCCAAAATTGCGCACCCCAAACGAAGACATGGCCAAGTCAAACCGCCCATCTTCGTATCGCATGGCCTCACTATCACCAGCTTCCAAAGTGACCCGATCAGTCAGAGCCAACTTTTCCAACTTCTGATCACCAATGGCCAACATCTTCACAGCAATGTCCATACCAATGACCTTACTCTGCGGTAAAGCTTTGGCCACAGCAATAGCCAAATCACCAGTACCTGTCGCCACATCCAACACTTCCTTTACATCTGGACTAGAAACCAAAGCAATGGCTTTTTTCCGCCACAACACATCAATGCGTAAGGTCAATAGACGATTGAGAAAGTCATAATAAGGGGCAATTCTGTCAAACATAGAGGTCACCTGAGCTTTTTTCTCTCCCTCTGCATCGTACGGTTTGATGATATCGTGATTCATGGCGCAAATATATGCGAACTCCAACAATTTGTTGCGCTAGAACTTGCATTTCAATCGGTGGTTCGTATTTTTCGGAGATTCTTAGGGTTCAAAAAGATATTTGGTGTCAGCGGTCAGTTTTCAGTTATCAGTTTTTTTTGCCGCGAGCCACGAGCCGCGAGCTTCAAAAAAATAAATTTTGACTAATTAAAAGAGCGGTCCACAGTTTCGCAATTCAGCAATTTCGCAGTTCAGCAGTTTAGAATTTTTGCAATTCCGCAGTTTCGCAGTTCAGCAGTTCCGCAATTCCGCATTTTTGCATTTTTGCAATTCCTCAGCATAGCCCCGAGTCCAACTCGGGGAAATCAAAAATCAGTCTTCCAACCCTTAATGGGCCTGAATGGGGTTGAATTGGCCACAATGTTTATTCAAAAACATAATCCAATTATCAATGGTCTGAATTTCATTTAATAATCAGCATTGAGTGATCATTTTTTTTAATTTGAAATGTGACAGTCTAGCTCCTCCAGGCTTGAAATAGATCGTACCTACGGCACGAGTTTTTTTTCCATTTTTTGGTTGTACCATTAGGTAGTCCCTAGCGGGACATTAAGTTGTTGCGATTTGCTGAGGGATGGGATCTCAAAGTCTTTCGTGAATTCGTGGCAATCAGCTCTCAGTTATCAGCCTTCAGTTTTTTTACTGCGATCTTCGAGCCACGAGCTTTGTTTATTTGTTTATGCATTTAAAGCCAACTATTCATCAATTTCGCATTTCATCAATTTCGCAATTCAACAATTTCGCAGTTCCGCAGTTCCGCAGTTTCGCAATTCAGCAGTTTCGCAATTCAGCAATTTCGCAGTTTTGCAATTTCGCAATTTTTGTCGCGAGCTTATTAACATTTGAAAAATATTTTCCCTTTTTTTATTTCAATATAATTTAAAAACAGTTAAAAGTTAAAATTAATCATTTAACAAAAATAAGTCATATACACTTTGAATACCATAGTAGATTTGAGATAAATTACCATGTGATTTACAAAAAAACAAATCATGAAAAGAAGAGAATTTTTACAAAAGGGGACTTTGGTGGGTTCTACATTGCTTTTAAACACAAAGAGTTTGGCAAACCCTTTTATGGGAAAGCCAAAATCAGTTATTATAATTGGAGCTGGTTTTTCGGGACTAGCTGCGGCCAAGAAATTGAAGGAAGCAGGAGTTTCTGTGACCATATTGGAATCTAGAAATAGAATTGGAGGCAGAGTTTTCTCCCATAAACCAGAGATGGGAAATGGACAAGTAATAGAATTTGGTGCCGAATGGGTTGGAAACTCTCATGAAAGAATCATACAACTTTGCAAAGATTTCGGATTAGAACTGCAAAACAACCAGTTTGAAACGGACCTTTTATTAAACGAATCCCATTTTAAACAGGGGCAATGGTCATTTAGCCCAGAAATGGAAGCATTCTGGAAAGAGAAGACAGCATTATGGGAGAAAATCTCTAAAGCTCAAAAGCAAAAACTAGATAGAATGGATTGGTGGAGATTTTTATCCATGAAAGGGTTTTCCGATCGTGATATACAATTAAGGGAACTGATTGATTCGACAGATTTTGGCGAGAGTATAAGACATACCTCAGCCTATGCAGCCTATGCAGAATATGCAGAGAGCAGCGAAAAAAATGAAATGGATCTCAAAATAAAAGGAGGCAATGCAACTTTAGCTGGTAAATTGGCTGAAGTTATTGGACAAGATAATATTTTATTAAATCATACGGTTTTATCAATAAATCAAGTTGCTAAAAATGAAGTAACAGTCAATTGTGAAAATGGCAAAACATTCTCAGCTGAAAAATTGATTTGTACTGTTCCCACTTTTTCACTGCTTAAAATTAATTGGAATCCTGTATTACCCCAAATTACCCTGGATGCCTTACATGAATTGCAATATGCCAGGATTGGCAAGTTTCCAATAGTCTTTTCGCAGCGCTTTTGGGAACGTGAAGATTTTGACATGGTTACAGATACTCCAGCTCATTATTTTTATAATGGCACTAAAAATCAAGCAGGTACCAACGGCGTGCTTATGTGTTATGCTATCGGTGAGAAGGCAGATACACTTGCTTCTGTTAGCAAAAAACAAAGAAGTGAAATAATCTTGAATGCATTAAAGCCAGCATTTGGTGATGTGAAAAAGTATGTAAAAGAAGAACTCATGTATTATTGGGGCCAGGATAAATATTCTGCCGGTGCTTACGCTTTTTATGGTAAAGATAAATGGTTTGATGTAATGCCTACACTCAAAAAACCTTTTAAGAATGTCCATTTTGCTGGAGAACATTTAGCTGATTGGCAGGGCTTTATGGAAGGAGCTATCAACAGTGGTGAAGATGCAGCACAGGAAATAAGTGGCTATTGACATTCCAATTTTATGACTAGAAATTTAAATTATTTGACAGTAGTATGTTTGCAATCCACAAAACGAAGAAACGCTTCCAAATTCGTAATAAAGTGCAAATTTACTTAGTTTATTTTTGATATGAATATTTTGCGATCGCCTTCACTCCTACAGGCCCAATGAATATTTGTCGCTTAAGTCAAATTTCAAGATTTTGAATATTGCTTAAACCAATCCCAATGAACCTGCGCACCATTAAACGGAAAATTCACACCATTGGGATAAATATGGTCCATATTTTTGATCAATAAAATAAAGAAATTATTTTTTGAAGAAGGGATAGGTTCAAAATTTGCAATGACTGCTCTTGTCGTATCTCCAGTGATTGTAAAATTTTTCTTGTATCCGAATCCATTGGCATGATTATCAATCACTTGTTTGAAAAAACTGGTATTTAGCAAGTCATCAAAATTAGATAAATGAATGGGGTTTTGGAAAAACAAAGGATCGGAGTTGCCTATTTGTAAACCGATGGGAATCTGTTGCGTTGCTTTTGTGTTGATCACAGCAGTTGCCGTGCCACTGGCTTCAATGGCTGCAGCGAATAAATCACTGGCTTCCAGTCCCGCTTTCAAAGCCATTTGACCACCACTCGAAAATCCCACAATGTAAATTCTTTTTGGGTTTATCTTGAGCGATGCGCTTACCTCCAGTACTATTTGTCTCAAAAATTTTACATCATCTTTACGGTCATTTTCATTACAATAATCAACATCACCCGGGGAACTGTGCCACTTGGTATTCGTTTTTTGTTTACCATCTTCAACATAACAATAGGCCAATGAGGATGGAAATATCGTAATCACATTTTCTTTTTCGCCCAGCTCTTTCCATCCAGAAATCTGGTAAAACTTCTCTCCATCTCCCGTTGTTCCATGCAACATGAAAACTACAGGACTTGCAGTTTTTTCATCATAAGTTGCGGGTACTTGGACAATATATTTTCGCTCCAAACCATCAACCTGTGTGGTAACTGCATTTTTGCCTATTTGTAACTTTTCAGGGTCAGGATCTGTGGGTGATTCTTTTTGGCATGCAAGAAAAGTGATCGCCATCAAACAGCATATTAAAGTATGGTATTTGTTTCGCATAGTATTGGTAAACCTTTAGATATCAAGCAAATCAAAGATAATAATAGCGATTTATGACAACTATTTTCTTATAAAATTTCACAACAAAGTCATAGAAAAAGGTGCACTTCATGACTTCGTTTTAATTATTCCACAATGGTTAAATATGAATAACTATGGATGCAGACTTTTTATGAAAAGTCTCATCAAGAAACTTAGATAGTCGTTTAATTTAATTTCAGAGGGTGATTTTGGTATAAATATTGATATAACAACTAGAAAATCAGTAAAATATGGAACTTTTCTTTTGGTGAAAAGAGAAAATGACCTATTTTTGCCTCATAACTTACAAATTCCAATGACATGAAATCTATTCAAAAACAAGTTTTTTTTACATTTTTATTTATTTTCAGCAGTTTCATAGCTGTTTTTGCCGGAGAAACCGCACCTACGTTGATGCATTCACCAGCTAATCCAGTTGCAGGTCAGACGGTGACTTTTACTGTTTCTGAAACAAACGTGAGTTCTTGCGAAATTGTGAAAGTAGCTCCCGATTTAGAAAACAATCCATCATTGTTACTTGATCTTACATTAACTGCAGGATTTTATACCACAACCTATGTTTATCCAAGTCCAGGTACCTACCAAATTGGTTATGATGTGGAGCCCAATCCAGCCTGTATTTCAATAAATAGAAAAACAAAAAAAACCAACAGAGCGCTAGAATTCTTTAGCTTTGGTCCAGTAGGTGGCCCATTCGCTCCTGCCACAGACAATGGTAATTTTATATCTGCACCACTTGTCATTGGCGCACCAGCCCCAATACCAACTATGGGAGAGTGGGGCATCATCATTCTCGGCCTGCTCAGTACCATTTTTGGTGTAGTCATGATGAATCAGAAGTACTTCAGATTAAGCAGAATTAAATCATAAAACACTTGAATTTGAGTGTTAAAAATATGGATGCCATCAACACAAACTTGATGGCATTTTTTATTTATTGATTGCCAAAAAATCTTACCAGATAATTTAAAATCAATCAACACTGAGCCGATGATGGCCTCCAGTCTTGATTAAAAGTGCAAAATTTGGTGCGTATTTGACCGAATACTAAATAGATTACCGGATTAAGAACCAGATCATTTCGAAAAAGTGAAAAATATTATATATTTACGTGAGTATAATCAACAAAATACCAACAAGATGAGGGCAAAGTTCAACCAACTTTTATATGTCTTACTATTTACGACATCTTTCAGTTCTTCAGCTTGGGCTGGAATAGTGCAATTTGGTGATCGTGTTGCACATTCACCCGCAAACCCTGTTGCAGGGCAAACAGTTACTTTTTTAGTTCCAGTAGCGGATGTAAGTTCATGTGAAACCGTAAGTATTGCTCCGGACTTAGAGAATAATCCAGGTGTTTTGCTTGGCCTTACATTAGCCGCAGGATATTATACAACCACTTATGTTTATCCTAGTCCTGGAACTTATCAAGTAGGTTATGACGTAAACTTGGAAGGATGTCTTACAAATAGAAATCAACCCAAAAATAGCAGAGCATTAGAACCATTTGTATTTGGACCCTTTGATCGGGGACCATTTGTAGCATCCACAGACAACGGTAATTTTATTTCATCACCATTGGTCATTGGTGCACCTATATTTATACCAACCATGGGCCAATGGGGCATCATCATTCTCGGTCTGCTCAGCACCATTTTCGGTGTAGTGATGATGAATGAGCAATACTTCAAATTAGCCAAAATTAAAAGCCAAAGCAACGGGTAGTTTAATTCGTGGAAGATTCTCAAAAAATAAAAATTGTCTTAACTAATAGTTATTCGAATTTTCATTCAATATTAAATTTGATTCAAAAGTTGATCTAATCACAAGTAAATCAGGAAATTCTCACAAAGTCTTAATTGATTTATCATTAAAAAATCTACTTTTGCATCAGTTAACACACAAATTCCGATGATATGAATTCAACATTCAAACAAATTATTTTCATCACACTTTTTACCCTTTCCTCAAGTATATCAGCTTGGGCAGGTTTTGTGGTGGTAAATCCTACATTAACACACTCACCGTCCAATCCTGTCGCAGGGCAAACCGTCACATTTTCAGTGTCGGATTCAGATGTGAGTTCATGCGAAAGCGTTAGGGTTGCACCTGATTTAGAGAATAATCCTGGCTTATTGCTCCCCATGACTTTTGCAGCAGGTTTTTATACAGCCACTCACACTTATCCTGCTCCTGGCACGTACCAAGTTGGATACGATGTTTTGTTCGACGCCTGTCCTTCATTCAGAGATCAGCCAAAAAATAATAGAGCTTTAGAAACCTTTGATTTTGGCCCAGTCGGTGGACCTTTTGTCACAGCGACAGACAATGGCAACTTCATTTCAGCTCCATTAGTCATCGCTGCACCAGCACCCATACCAACCATGGGGCAGTGGGGCATCATCATACTCGGTCTGCTCAGCACCATTTTCGGCGTTGTGATGATGAATGAAAAATACTTCAGATTAGCCAAAATTAAATCATAAGCACACTTGGAACGAAGTGTCAAAAATATAGATGCCATCAACATAGCGCTGATGGCATTTTCATTTCTGGTAGCCAGGACTTTCCCTTTTGAGCTATTTTTATTCAGTTACATCGTTTTGGGTCCTTTGCATTACATGACCGAAATCGCTTGGCTCAAAGAACGAGACTTCTTCATTTCCTCCAAATCCTGGATAAGGATTTTTATCATCGTTTCCATGCTTGGCGTGGCTTACACGCTCGCTGTTGAGTTTTTGGGCGAAAACCAAAACCTACAGACCGTTTTCGCGTCCGCTTATCCCTTGTTACTCCTTGGAGCGTTTACGGTCGCCGCCCTCACCATTCAAGATAAGTTGCCACTTTGGTCATCTTTACTCATCATCGGCTTGGCCCTCGTTTTGATTTTCCTTGCTAGACTAGAATACCTGGTTTTTTTGTTGTGTTTACTCATCCCTACACTCATTCACACCACGATTTTCACGGGCAATTTTATACTAGAAGGCGCACTCAAAAAGAAAAGCAATTGGGGCATGATTTCTTTTTTCTTTTTCATCTTGTGTAATGTGGCCTTTTTCCTCTTGCCGACCAATCCCAAACCACTCGTCAATCCCTTTGTGCAAAATTTATTCTTAGAAAGCAATTTTTACAACATCAACCTCAATCTCAATTACCTTTTCTATGGCACAGATGGCTCTACTTTTGTCCTGGACTCCGCCTTGGGCATCCGCATACAAGGATTCATAGCTTTTGCCTACACCTACCACTACCTCAATTGGTTCTCTAAAACCAACGTCATCAAATGGCACCAAATACCCAAACGTTGGTTGTTTACGTCTATTTTCATCTGGCTGGCCTCCATCACCATCCACCTCATCGACATCCGACTGGGCATCACATTGATCACCGTGCTCAGTGTTTTACACGTGTATACGGAGTTTCCGCTCAACCACCGCTCTTTTGTGAATGTGGGGTCGATGTTATGGGCTAGGGTCAGTGGGAAGGCCTAAGGCTAAGCCATTTTGTTCGATAACTTTCATGACACATGAAAATTTTTTACACTATGTTTATAAGTGTAAAATAAAATTTTACATATGCTGAAATAAAAAATATGTACTATTTTGAAAATTATTAAAATGTTTTCCCAAAAATACATTAAGTTTATAGCTATACAAATCAATGTGATGGACAAAAGGCCCAAAACGACCAGATTTGTTTGCCCCTTTTTGCTGATAAGTTTTGCTGAAAAGGCCCTTATATTTTTTTGAAAAATTTGTATCAATCCTTAAATGTTGAAGTCTATGAAAAATTACTTCCTTTTGTTTGTTATGGTGTTCTGTTTTGTGCTCAAGTTGAATGGACAAGTGTATGTAAAACACGACGCAACGGGTGCCAATAATGGGACTAGCTGGGTCAATGCATATACGGATTTGCAGATGGCGATAGATAGCACATCAGGGCAGGACATATGGGTGGCAGCTGGGACATATTATCCACAATCAGATACAAGTGGCAATTATTTCCCTCTAAATTTCAGGGAAAAGTCATTTCACCCAAGGTTGGCCGGAGGAGGTAATCTAAAATTATATGGTGGATTTATAGGAAATGAGTCACTACTTACACAAAGAAACCCCAACACAAATATCACAATACTGTCTGGTGATTTAGGGGTTGTAAATTCCAATGCAGACAATGCGTACCATATCATAACTATTCATAATAATAGTGGTATTTCAAAAATAATAGATGGATTTGAAATCTCAAAAGGGAACGCTGACGGTCTTGGGATAAATCAGGATAGAGGTGGAGCCATTTACATGACTAATACTAATGTAAAGATAAACAGTTGTAAAATTCATGATAACAACTCAAACAATAAAGGTGGAGCTATTTATTTGGAATATAGTTTTGTATATATAAATTCGGCAAAGTGTTACAATAATCAATCAGATAATGGCGGTGCAATCTGCAGTTCTTATTCGTCAACAAATTCTACCTTATCAGAGTTTTATAACAATCAAGCAAACATAAAAGGTGGTGCCATTTTTATGGAAAATGATCTAATTATCAACCTAGACATTTATAGTTCTATTATTGTTCAAAATTCATTTGATGGAAATCTGGCTTTAAATAGCGGTGGGGCTATATTTATCAAAGATAAAAATGCAAGTACTCACTGGAATAGTAATGTTTTTAAAAATAATTTATGTGAACAAGGTTCATTTTTTACCATAATAAATTCTCAGTTATTCAATTTTTATTTAAATACTGTCGTAGATAATGGTTTGATAAGCAGTGTAGCATTTTACGCGCAAAATAGTAGTGGTAATATTGGTCGTAGTATATTTTGGAATAAAGGAAACAATGAATTTGAATTAATCGGATCACCAAATTTAAAAGTAGATAATTCTCTTCTAAAAGGGAACATCGTGCCTGAAACCAATGGTACAAAATTATTAAAAAATATTGACCCCAAATTTGTAAACTATCCATCTGACTTACATTTAAAGATTACGTCGCCAGCCATTAACGTTGGTGGGACCTTTTTCACTGTCTTTTTATCCAATGATTTTGATAATACTATTAGAAAAAAAGGCAATTTTTTCGATTTGGGTGCCTATGAATTTGATCCTATAAATTGTCCCAATACAACTCGGGTATACATTGATAAAAATGCTACAGGCTCCGACAATGGTACGAATTGGGCAGGAGCTTTCAATGACATAGATGAAGGTTTTTATCAGACAAATGCTTGCCCAAATATTACTGAAGTTTGGATGGCGGCTGGTATATATATACCTGAATCCACCTTTTCAAGAGACTACAACATTCGGGTAGAAAAATCTCTGAGTGTTTTTGGAGGATTTCAAGGCTTTGAAACCACTCTAAATGATAGGGTCTTAAGCCCAATGTACGAAACCATCATCTCAGGTGATGTCGGAGTGCTAAGTGATTCCTCAGACAATATCAAACAGCTCTTCTTACTGGATGAAATCAATATGAAAGTATTGATGGATGGACTAAGTTTTGAGGATGCTATGAATACTGATTTATTCGGTGGTGCTGTAAGCATGATTCGTGGAAAAATAACTCTAAGGAACTGTGTTTTTAGAAGAAATCAAGCATTATATGGAGGTGCGCTGTATTTAGGCAGTATTGGCAGATCTGCAATTTTTAACAGTAATTTCAATAACAATAACGCGCTTCAATATGGGGGAGGCATATTGAGCTATTGTGATTCCCTGGATATTTTGGAATCCCATTTTAAATCAAATTTTTCCGGTAGTCTAGGTGGAGCAATGTTTATTGGAGGAACAGCACTTCTACTGGACAGCATTTATCTGGATAACAATTTTGCCGAATCAAGTGGCGGTGGAATTTATTCTCACAATGGTAAAGGCACGTTTACCAGAATAAACAGCAAAGGCAACAAATCATCATTTGGCGGCAGCATTTATTTGGCTTCTGCTACGCTGGCTATCAATGCTTCTACCTTTTGTGAGGACTCTTCCCTGATAGGTGGGGCCATGTATTTTTTTTCAAGTAATGTAAATCTTGACAATATAAAAGCCAGTAGAAATAAAGCATTTAATGGAACTGTTTTGGCAACCATAAATGCATCAGCAGTTTTAAATAATTGTTTTTTCAATGAAAACATGGGTCAAGACTCCAGTTCAGCTGGAACCTTAATAGATCTTTCACATTCAAGTTTACATGGGAATAATTTAGAAGTTTTTGACAACTTGCACCTCACAGCCATTTCAACGAATGCTTCAAAATTTACTCTCAGCAACTCAAATATGTACCACAATCAGCAATTGGGTACATTTGGACATAAATTGTTCAACCTACTTAATACTGTCCTTAGATTTGAAAATGTTTTCATCACAGACAATCATTTCAACACTAATTTTTATGTTTCCGGATATTCATCAACGGATACCTTTACATTAGTAAACACCCATGTTTTGAGAAATGAAGGGACTATTTTGGATATAACAGGAGTAGAAGATTTCAAAGTGGTAAATAGTGTCATAGCCAATAACATAGCTCCGACTTTTACAACGCTGGCTACATTTACGCTAGGAACCAAAGGGTCAATACTAAACTCGGTGATCACTGGAAATCAAGACCCTATTGCAAATGATTTGATGCAAATATATGACAGCGAATTGAGCATTGGTAATTGCATCATTACTGATAATTCTAATTCAGGTATATTAAATAGTAATTCTACCGTCAATGCCTACAACAGCATCATCACCAACGGTACTTCACTAGGACCAAATATCCTGGATGTTGACCCAATGTTTGTAGACCCCGCTTCCGACAATTTCAATCTACAAATGGGATCTCCTGCCATCAATACCGGTTCACCTTTGAATGCACCCGCAACAGATATACTGGGGAACCCTCGCCCACAAGGTGGATTTTATGACATGGGCATCTATGAGTATGCCATTCCTACCAACTTTGTATTTAATGGGACCCTGGATAACGATTGGCATAAAGGTGGAAACTGGGATACAGGATTTCCGCCGCCAAATGTTTTCAATGGTAATATTATATTCAATGCTTCCGCTACCAAAATAGATGGCTTGGGATTTGACATTAATAATCCAGGTACTTTGACCTTGGGGAATGGAGTAATAGTGGAAATAAAATAACCACTGCTATTTGATGATCCACAGCAATTGCATCAGGCCAGAATTGCCTTTGCGCATCCAAGCTCCAGGGACTTTGGTCATTGATGAAAACGTAAGTTTTTTGGCGAAGAAAATGTAAGATTTAAGGCAGTTTGTAGACTTGTTTTATTCAAATAAGCAGGCTTAAATTTATTGTTCGTTAAGTGTTGCTATTAAAAGTAATAAACTATTAACGGAATATAAATACTTTAATAGTTAATGAAGAGATATTAAATCATATGAAATAGCTAAATGGCGTATTTTGATAATATTCAATACCTTTAAATATTAATAAAAAAAATATTTATAATTTATAGGCGCATAACTTGTTTTTATTGTTTTATCTATTTAATTTTAGAAATAATTAACAAGTTCTTAACCAACTCTTTGAAACGTGAAATACCCTTTTGTAATAGTCATATTATCCCTTTTTACTTCTGTGAACCTCAAAGCACAGGCTTCTATCAACCCCAGTGATGCTGTACCGATTTGTGGTCACGGATTTTATGAAATTGGATTACCTAAAACAAATTTCACAGATATTGCTGATTTCAATTGTTTTCCTCAAGACGCAATTTTTGATCATTACGAAGTCATATTGATACAAGGCATCACCAAGGGAGGAACCATCAACATCAACTTTATGCCCGCCGGGGAAGAAGATGTAGACTTTATAGCCTACAAGTTAGATGGAAGGAATCTTACACCTTTGCGTTGCATGGCGTCTGGAAAAACCTTTGGAAATGAAACTGCTACCTGTTTGGGAATGACAGGACTTTCTGAAGGTTCAGAGGACTTAGTGGAATTTGAAGGTTGCGATGGAGGAAATGACAATTTTGTCAAAAATCTGGATGCCGAGATTGGCGATAAATTTATCATCTTAGTAACTAACTATAAAAGTGGCAATTCCGTGCCAATGGAGATGTATGGTACAGCAGAATTTGACATGCCAAACATCATCCTTGAGGACAGTCTAGAATTTTGCAAAGACTTTAATTTTACAATCAAATTACCAGCAAATAATAAATTCGCCTATAATTGGGAAGTTTCTCAGAATCCAGTTGATCAGTTTTCGCCCTTAAATTCCTCCTTTGGAAATAGGTTTGTCCTACCCACAAACCAAATAGGTGAAAAATATTATAGGGTTAAGGTGAGTTTGATTGGCTCTAGTTGTAAAGAATCTACTTCTAATGTATCAGTGGTTAAAACGATTGATTGTCCGCAATGTAATGATGGGATTAAAAATGGCTCAGAAACTGACATTGATTGTGGTGGTAAGGAGTGTCCAAGTTGCACTGGTTGTGAACTGATTACCAATTTGGTGCTCAATGATACCATTGTCAATTGTGAAGGTGAGTGGACAGACACTGTGCAATTATTGGCTAATTATTGCAATGTTATTTATGAAGGAAACTTTTCGATGGAAATAAAAGGGGACGATTGTCTGAGCGAAATTATAAAAACATGGACTTTTGAATTGCCAGACAGTATTGCAGCTGTACGCCAGGTAATTACCGTTGATAAAAAACCAGTAATTAATAATATTAACTTAGCCGCAAACTTTCAGGTACAATGTGATTATTACATTCCATCACCTCCTGTGCTATCTTATATAAATAAATGTAGCAAGGACACTATCTATCCGGTCTTTTCTGAAAACCTCAGAACGGGAGATAATCTTCCACCAAGATTGCTCAGAAAGTGGGTTTTCCCAACGCCTTGTGGAGATAGTCTTGTCATTAATCAAAGTATTTTGATCTTCTATAATCAAGGTATTAAAATTCCCGCCATTCCCGGAAATATTTTACTGACTTGTGAAGATGAAACACCCTCTGCACCTAATTTGTCTGTTCAGGTTGATTGCAACACGAGCATTGCACCAAAATTTACGGAAGTATTGAGTGGAAATGGTTGTACGGAAATCATAACTCGTACGTATACTTTTTCTTTGCCCAATGCACAAGATACCAGTTTAGCTTACACAATTACCAAGATAGACACAGTTGCTCCAATTCCAGAACTGATACCTACTAATTTGAAATTCCTATGTTTAACTGATACCACAGATAGACCTATTATTTTAGCTAAAGACAACTGTACTCCAGGATCAATAAATCCGATTTATTCATTTAATAACAATGGAGGATTGGGTACGGAAGAAAGCCCCTTGATTTTCAAAAGAAATTGGATTTTTAAAGATCTATGTGGTAATTCAAGTGAAGTTAGCCAAGAAATTACCGTACAGAATTCTGCTGAAATATTACTTCCTGAGGTGCCAAAAGATACGTTGGTAAGTTGTCTGTCTGAAATTCCAGATACTGCCAATTTGATTGCAGCTGCTGGATGCGGTGTCTCAATAAATGGTCAATTTTCAGAGCAGAGAATTGGCAATGCATGCGACATGACCATCATTAGGACTTGGAATTTTTCATACCTCGACCTAAACCCAAAAACTTTAATTCAAACCATCAAAGTTCTGAATCAATTTAAACCGCAGTATGTAGTTCCGAATGATTCAACTATTGCCTGTGGAACAGATTTAAATCCTGATCTTCTTGGATACCCAAGTAATATTATAGTTGGTTGTGGTATAGGAAGAGATGTTTTTTACAAAGATGTTTTTGCAGAAAAGAGTGATTGCCCAGGAAGTGGACTGATCACCAGGTCATGGCATATTAAAGATCAATGTGGTAATGAATCAATTCAAAAGCAATTTATAACCACTCTTGATACTTCAGCTCCACAATTAATCGAACCTGTTGAAAATGTTTCTATTGCTTGTAGGGCCGATGTTCCTACGGCACCTGAACTGTTTGCTATCGATTTGTGCACAGGGGAAAAAATAAAAGGTTTATTTTCTCAAACGGATAATGGTGGTGAAGCCATCCCAAGTAATCATCTAGTAATTTCCAGAAATTGGTATTTTATAGACAAGTGTGGAAATGATCAAACAACCAGACAAACGATAACTGTCACTGGTTCGACAGACGTAACTTATCCAGAAGCTCCATCTGCATACACAGTGGCTTGTTTGGATGAGGTAGGCGCCATGGAAGACTTGGTTGCGACAAATGGTTGTGAAAATAGGGCTGAGGGTCTGAAAAACGAATTAAGAACGGGAGATTCTTGCCAAATGCAAATTATGAGAACCTGGACATTTAGTTTTCCAGATATTCCAACAAAAACCATTTCGCAAACCATTACAATCTCAAATAAAAAAACGCCAGATTTTAAGGTACCAGATAATTTGACTATTTCTTGCGATGAAAACAGAACTTTGGAAGTTTTAGGCGAAGTTGGTGAAATTACTACCTATTGTAATATTGGTACAGAAAGCAGTTTTATTGATGGGCCAATCAATGAAATTTGTAAAGGAACTGGATCTTGGAATAGGATTTGGAAAGTTACAGATGTTTGTGGAAATACTGCTGTTAAAACACAGATCATATCGATCGAGGATAAAATAGCACCAATTCCTCCGTCACCAGAAGAAGATTTGGTTTTCAATTGCAGATCTGAAATCACGAATCCTTTAGACCTAATTGCAGTGGACAATTGCTTTGAAGGTGAAATCCATGGCATGCTCACGACGATTAATAATGAAGGTTTGGGTACAATCACAAATCCATTTATTTTAAATAGAAAATGGACATTCACTGACAATTGTGGCAACGTTTCAGAAACATTTCAAAAAGTAACAGTTTCTGACGACTCTGAAATTCAATTGCCATCACCACCCCAAAATTTTACTATCCACTGTCTTGATGAATTAGGCAAGGAAGAAACACTCATTGCATCAGATTATTGCAATGATTCCATTATTGGAATTTTTAATGAAGAAAGGATTGGTGATTTATGCAATATGACCATTATCAGAACCTGGACCTTCTCTGATTTTGACAAGGAAGTAAAAACAATAAGACAAGAAATTGCTCTAATAAATAATATTGAACCAGATTTTTTAGCTCCTGAGAATGTTGAACTTATTTGTGGAGTATATGAAAGCAATGGAATTTATGGAGAACCAACTATGATAGATGTTAATTGCAACAATAGTTTTCAAATAACCTACCAAGATGGACAATTAAATAAAATATGCGGAAATGCGGGCACAGTCATTAGGGAATGGAAAGTTTTAGACCAATGTGCAAATGAAACTTCCAAAAGTCAAACAATTAACATAATTGATGTTAGTCCACCCATCCCTCAAAATATTCCCGAAGACCAAATTTTATCTTGTTTATCTGAATTGGAATTGCCAGTACTTCAAAATGCAATTGATGAATGCTCAGGTGAATTGATCGCAGCATCTCCACAATTTTCTGATAATGCGGGTTTAGGAATTGCAAGCAATCCTCTTATAAGAACCATAAATTGGTCTTTTACAGATGCCTGCGGAAATACAGCTATTGCAGAACAGATTATAACTGTTGCTGGAACAACTGAAAATATTTACGATGTAGCGCCTGCACAGGTAACCGTTCAATGTGTGGGAGATATTCCACCTCCAGATGTACTCAATGGAAGGAATGCCTGCGGTACACAAGCAAAAGTTATCTTTAATGAGTTAGAAACTGGAGACAACTGTTTCAAAATTATCACACGATCATGGACTTTCAAATTGCCTGATCAAATAGATCATGTTGAAACACAGGTCATTACATTAAAAAATGAATTTATTCCTCAATTTGATCTTCCAGCAAATGTTTCTATTGCTTGTGAAAGTTATGACGGTAATATTGAATTTGGAACAATGACCAATATTTCAACTGGATGTAATGCCAGTTATACTATTTCGTTTTCAGACAGCGGAGATTTTAATGCAAGCTGTAAGGATGGAATTGAAATTCAAAGAGCTTGGACCCTAACGGATAACTGTGGAAATACGAACATGGATTTTCAAATAATTTCTTTGACTGACAACCAAGCTCCTGAGGCCCCAGATGCCGAGGCTAATTTAACTTTTAATTGTTTTGATGAAATATCCAATCCTATAGATTTGTTTGCTATTGATAATTGTGCCAATAATCCAATCCAAGGTATTTTATCAACTTCTGATGACGCAAATTATGGAACAGTTTTCAGCCCTAGAAACATATTGCGGACATGGACCTTTACAGATGCCTGTGGTATTGCTTCAACAGCAAATCAATTAATTACAATTTCTGACAATTCAGAAATTAATCTACCTGCAAGCCCTGATGATTATACCATTAAGTGTATTGAAGACTTGTTAGGTGCTGAAACATTGTTTGCGACAGATGCTTGTAGTGATAGCATTATGGGTGATTTAGTAGTCAATGAAGTAGGTGATGATTGCAATAAAGTTATTACCAGAACATGGACCTTTACTAATTTGGATAAATCACCAAAAACAATTGTCCAAACGGTTACTTTGGACAATAATGAATTGCCAACATTTATTGTTCCTGAGGGATTGTCTTTGCAATGCGGTGAATATGACGAAAATACGGAATATGGAGTGCCGCGAAATGTGGAAGTTAATTGCAACAATACCTACGATATAACCTATCTGGATGTTGTGACTAATTTTGGTTGTGGTGGCACAAAAACCATATCTAGACGGTGGAAGGTGCTAGATAATTGTAGCAATGAAATGGAGCAGGAACAATTGATAGAAATAATCGATACACAGGCACCGATACCACAAAACATACCCAATGACATAACTTTTGAATGTATGTCTGATTTGACCGATTATGAAAATCAAATGGCTATTGATGATTGTACGGGAGATCAAATCATCAGTATTCCAAATATTTCACAAAATGATGGGAATGGAAACTTGGGGAATCCATTTATTCAAACGCGAACCTGGATTTTTACAGATTCTTGTGGCAATAGTAGTGAGGCTGTCCAAACAGCGTCTGTAATTGGTACATCCGAAAATTATTATGAACCGGCTCCGAGTGACGTATTGGTATCCTGTGATTCACTTGTTGAACAAGAAGTCACACTTGTTGGGAATAATATTTGTGACGTCAATGCAACAGTTACCTTTAATGAAATTGAATCAGGAAATGATTGTGATAAGACAATAACCAGAACCTGGGATTTTGATTTACCAAATCAGACTACTCACAGAGAAATTCAAAATATAAGAATATTAAAAAATGTACCCCCAAGCATTCAAGCTCCAGAGCCACAAACAATTGATTGTGATATATATAACTCTGCTGAGCAATATGGTGCTGATCCTATTGTTAATACATATTGCGACTTATCATATACATTGAGCTTTAGTGATGTAGGCAATTTGAATGTTGCTTGTCTGGATGGTGTTGCAATAACAAGAACTTGGATTGCAACAGATGCTTGTGGTAATACAGCAACAAGTGAACAAATTCTTACATTAAAAGATGAAACAGGACCTTTGATCTCTTCGGTTGGTCCAGATGTGATTGGAAAATGTGAAAATGATGTTCCCGATGTCAAGTTTAGTCAAATTGTCTTTACTGATAATTGTAGAAGTTCATTTTATGAATTTGATTATAGAGACTTAAAAACCAATTTAAGCCCATATTCTACATGTGAGGACCATTTCTTATTGGAAAGAAAATATTTTGTATTTGATGCCTGTGGAAATTCTTCAAATATGATACAGAACATTTTGATCGAAGACACCGAGTATCCTGAATTTGCAGAATTTCCAGATAACGTTACCGTTTCATGTGATATACCACAAAGTACGGGTGCAGAAATTTTAGTAACGGACAATTGTCCTACATTTTCGTACGGAGGATATTCAGTGAGTGACCGATACATCACTAATACAACTTGCCTAATAGAGATAGAACGATTTTATGAAACAGCTGATAATTGCGGAAATAGGTTGTCTCGAGTACAACTAATAACAGTAAAAGATGAAACAGGACCTTCATTTTCTGGTAGTTTATTGGATGACTCTTTTAAGTGTATTGGTGATATTCCTAGCCCGACAGAATTAGGAATTGTTGTTGAGGATGAATGTGATGAAATGGTCAATTTTACAGTAAATGAAACTTCAGAATCCTATATTTGTGATGATAAATTAACTGTAAAAAGAACATATACTTCAACAGATCAATGCAATAACACAACCACTGTTGACCAATACTTTTATATTGACAATGATATAAAACCATCAATTATTTCAATTTTTCCAGATACATATGTTGAATTCGGAAATCCAGTTCCAGAACTAACCGAAAGTGACATAGAAGCAGCCTACGGTTGTGCAACTCAAAACGGTTTTCCTGATCCAAAATTGGGATTAACTTTCTTTATCGATCAGGATAGCATTCCAGGAAGGTGCGATAACAATTACACAATAGAAAGGAATATAAGTGTTACGGATGCATGTGGAAATAATTCTGAAGTTATCTACCAAATATTGGTAGATGATACCGAAGCACCTTATATTTCTAGAAGTCCAGGTGATGTCTTAGCGGAGTGTAGTGATGACCCAAGCATTATTTATGATTTCAATCAATATACAGTTACGGATGTTGCATCTGTTTCTCACAGTTATGTAGAGCATGTTAATTACAACAATTGTATTAATGATTTCCAGAAAACATTTACAACTACTTTTTCTGATGGTTGCAATGAAGTGACTGATGCATATAATGTAACAGTTTATAATCCATTTCCGCCTACTATTTCTGAAATGGAAGATTTAAATTATGATTGTAAGGATTTAGTACCAATAGATAATTCTGGTGAAGTAATTGCCCAGGCATATTGTAATACTGGTTCAGTCAATATTTACAAAAGTGGTTCAGATAATTTCTTGTATAATATATGTGAGAATAACTTTAGCTTTATCAGAACCTTTATAGCCACAGATGATTGTAACTTGTCATCTACAGTACAACAAACAATAACTGTAAATGATGATGAATCGCCAATTGCTGCGACTCCACCACCAAATCAAACAATTTATGGTTGTGGTGATGATTATCTTGTAAATGGATTAATTCCAGATATCAATGGATATTCAGATAATTGTGGAGACGTCACCGTTACGAAATCAAAAGTTTTGAGAAGCGGTATTGGATGTGCCAGTGACCCAATGATCATAGAAAATATTTGGGAGTTTACTGATGCTTGTGGAAATACTTCTTCAGTAAGTCAAGAATTGAGGTTTATCGACAATGTGGCTCCCGATTTCAATATTCCAGGTAACCTTACTGTATCATGTGAACATAATATGCCCGTAGAGATTATACCTTCCGCCACAGATAATTGTTCTATTCAAAATACATCTTTTGATGAAATCAATTTGGGTGGAATTGGCAATGCTGCAAGTCCAAAAGTATTTGAAAGAATCTACACCGCAAGTGATGGTTGCAATGTCACAACAAAAAGTCAATTGATTTCAGTAATAGATGCTAATCCACCTACAATAACAAGTAACTTACCGAGTGATATTTTGCAAGAGTGTAAAACATTGCCACCTGTGCCCACTGTGACAGCTTTTGATTCTGAATCTTGTGCCCAAATTACAACAACATTTAGAGAGTTAACAAATGGAAGAACTGGGTGTCAGGGAGACATATTAGTTGTCAACAGAATCTGGACATTTGAAGACTATGTTGGAAATAGAACAGTAGTAACCCAAACTATAAATATTGATGATCATGAAGCACCCACTCTTATTTTCAACATTACTCCTGAACAAGATGTTCTAGTCAATAGCCCTGATTCAATACCTCGTGCAGATATTATCAGAGCAAATTCCATTGATAATTGTGATGGCAATATATCAGTAACACTCACGCAAACAGATAATCATAAAATTGGGTGTGCATCTGACCCCAGATATATCTACAGAACTTGGACGGCTACTGACATTTGCGGTAATTTGGGCATTCATGATCAATTGGTTACTCTGATCGATGATCTGCCACCCACATTTACGGTACCACAGGATCAGGATTTGGATTGTGATCTTGGAATCCCTCCCGTGGTTCCACTCAATCTTTTAAATGCCGTTGATAGTGCAGGTATAGCTGGTTATTCTTATAGTGATCAGTATATTTCTGGCAATGGTTCTAATGCACAAGATCCACTAATAAAACATCGAACTTATACAGTCACGGATAATTGCGGGAATCAAGCAGATCAAGTGCAAGAATTGAGATACGTTGATTATAATCCGGGTACAATTTCTGGTGGTGATGGTAAATTTTGCCCTGGTTCATCAGTAACGTTATTTGCAAATGGAGGCAGCAACTATTATTGGAGTAATGGAAGTTCCCAGACCTCAACCAATTTCCAAGCTCCCAGTAATGTTTCCTTAAATATAGTAAATCAATATGGATGTACAACTACAGCAACAAAACAAGTCGAAGCTTATAATACCACAGTAGGTATTAATTATTCTGCAGGAAATACATGTGTAAGTAATATAATTGCTCAGCCACTTATGGAAGATGCAGCAAGTTTTAGTTGGTTTATGAATAATTCTCTTGTTTCTACTGATAGTTATCTCGATTTGACTCCGTATATAGGTACAAGTGGGGGCTATGTTGATGTTATAAATTCAGCCGGTTGCGGAAATAGTATAAATGTAAGTGCTCCAATAACAAATTTATGTTGTATTCCCCCAGATGTATGTATAAATAATGATGATAATTACGATTATATTTTTCTAACTTCTTCAGATAATTGCATTGAATCAATTCAAAAAGAAAGTAGCAATAAATTTAAAAGAAGCGCAGCAAGTTCAGGATATAATATTTATATAAATGGAATTTTTGAAACTACGTCTTTGGGATTTGATATAAGTAGATTCAGAAAAGGAGAAGTTTTAAATCTTGAAATATGTTGGGCCCATGCACCAAGTTGTTGTACATCTATACAATTGATCAAATTATGAAAAATAATAGGCATACTTATAATTTAATAATTGTATTTATTACACTAGTAATCGGTTCCCTGAACGCTTCCCCATGGCCAAAATGCCCATCCCTCTCCTCAGACCCAATCTTCATTGTTGCTGAGGACTCTTTGACTATTTTCTTGCCTGGCTGGAATGCTGTCACAGATTTTGAATACACTGCTTATGGCAATTCTGGTATCTTAAGACGAACCAGACAACAAGGAAATTTATTGCAATTCTCCAATGAGGACGCATTAATTGGTGTCATGCAACAAATTGAGTTCAAGCGATTGTGTGATGGTGTAGTTTCACGGAGGTCTACCACTCCTGTAAAAGCAAATCCAGAAATTAGGAAGGTCGGTGGATACGTTAAAAAATATGGTACTTGTACCTATGTAAAATCTTTGTTGGGAGGTAAGGGCTTCCAACTTTCTGAATGGCACGGAAATGACAGAAGTCCAGCATTAATTCATGAAAGTCCTATGTTGAGGGCACAATTTACAGCCAGCTTTTATACAAATATTGGGGAATTGTACATTTCATCAAAAGAAGAACCCAATGTATTATATGTATTAGAAGAAAACGCCCTTGCGCTCGAAGGATTTCCCGATTTTGAAGACGCCAATAATTTATTGTCTGTGAAATCCATTTCAAAAAAAGATCCAACTTGTGATAAAGAATCAGGTGTAGTTTCATTAGAATTTGATCCGAAAGTCAAACAACAATTGTACTTCAGCATTAACAACGGAGGCCAATGGTACCCAGAACCAATTTTTTCAAATTTAGCACCAGGAAGATATCGCATTTTAGTAAGAGCAGGGCTAGAATCTTGTGTGTATGCAATTTCAGATACTTTTAATATTGGTGACAAAGATGTTATGGACGTATCAAAAATATCGGTCGAAAAGGAAACCAGTTGCGGATCTTTAGGAAGTATTAGTATATCAATTAACAGACCTGAAACAAAGACCTTTATTCTCAATGAAACAATTGTTTCCAACACTCCATTTTTTGAAAATTTAACTACTGGTGTTTATGATTTGAAAATAGTATTTACTGAAGGTGGCAATTGTAGCGCTTTCCAACAATCTGTTGAAGTTGGTTATGAAAGCATTTTGAGTGACAATGACATAACTGTCAAAGACGCCACCAATTGCAATGGTTCTGATGGAGAAATACAGATAAGTTCTAAAGGAAATCTAGAATTTTCAATTGATCATGGGGAAACATGGAAAGCAACACCAACTTTCAAAGGCCTTAAAGCTGGCGCTTACTTGTTGAGAATCAGAACAAAAGACAAACTTTGTAATCAATCAACTGAAGTAAATGTAAATGCAAGAAGCATAAGACAATCGGATGGGATTAAAATTTCTGGGACAAATCCAATTTGTTTTGGTGCCAATGATGGAGTGTTGATTCTGACAGAAGATGCTAAAACCCCTGTGTCCCATTACATCTGGCACGAAATATTTCATCCAGATCGTAATTGGTCAACAGTTTTGCCTATTTTAAACAATGTTACCGCTGGAAAATATGAAGTAAAGATTTTTACATCACCAGTTTGTTATGAAACAAGAACTATAACACTCAAAAATCCAACAAAAGTTTCTATCAACAATCCACTTGATGTCGAAATTGCATACATCTGTCAAGGTTCTCAAATTTTGGCTGAAATGAATGCAAACAAAGACCTCGTCTTTGAATGGTACAATAACAATAAATACATAACCACTGGAAATAATGCCTATCTCGGCCTCAACGGAAAATATTCGGTTGTTGGCATCAATAACGTAGGTTGTAAAGACACCACAGGTTTCGAAATTCGATACAACAATGAAGTTTTTAAACCTGATTTTCTTTTACCCAGTGTTGGCTTAGTCAATGATACAATCATAGGAGTAGATGTAACATTGGTAAGCCCCGACAGCATCACTTGGATTTTCCCCAATGAAGCGGATATTCTTTCTTCCAATTTTGGACAACTGGTCATGAGTTTTGCAAGTTTAGGTAATTTTTCCGTCACCATGGAGGCTTATAAAGATGGATGTAAAAGTGTCATCGAAAAAGGAATTAAGATCACAGATGATCCATCTTTGGTTGATAAAGATGAGCAAAGGTCAAGCAAGGCTTTCAGAAGTTTTAAGGTTTATCCCAATCCCAATGACGGTCAATTCACCATTGACTATGAATTGAATGAAGCCTTCGAAACCAGAATTTTAATTTTTGATCACCTTGGAAACAATATTTTTTCAAAAAGTATTCCCAATACGATAGGTCATAAAGAAGAGATAGCCCTACAATCGGTGCCTCCTGGAATTTACATTGTTTTGGTCAATACCAGCAGTGAAGTGCAAACTGCAAGTGTCATCATCCAATAAAGTATAGGCAGATGAAGACAACCACAAAATTTGGCTTAAGACTTTTTGCAATACTAATCTGTTTTTGTTTAAACCCAGACTTCGCCATTACTCAAGACATTAGCGAACAAGCCAAACAACTCAACGAACGTTTAAATAAAGATCCTTTTAAAATTGGAGGTGGCATTCAATTAGGTGCAGCAGGAGTCCTCAGTAATTTGGATGTTGCTAGAGCAATTCCTTTTTCTGCACGAGGTCATGCTTCACTGAATTTGGACTTTATGGGAGTGAAAGCTCCATTTTCACTCACCTACAGTACAGGTGGAAAAGCTTTCAATTATTCCTTGCCGTCCTATGCATTTGCTGGAATAAGCCCCAGTTACAAATGGGTAAAACTACATCTCGGTGATCGTTCTATGGGGCTTGGAAGATATGTCTATAGTGGACAATCATTCCGAGGAGCTGGTATCGAACTTTCACCCAACAACTGGAAAGTAGCTTCTTTTTACGGACGCATCAGGCGTACAACAGCACAAAATATCAACAGTTTTCAACGAATTGACCCATTATACAAACGAATGGGATACGGACTCGCCGCAGGTTTTGACAACAAAGTAGATAAGTTAATGGTGTCTGTGTTACATGGAATGGATGATTTAAATTCTTTGCCTGTAGTGGACAGCACTTTACTTTTCAATCCCGCCAGCAATACCGTTTGGAGTGTACAAGGAAATAAAAAACTCACTGACAAATTGAGTGTTGGTCTCGAGTGGGCAAAAAGTGCATTCACAGAAAATAGCAAAGATGCACTAGCAAGATCTGCTTCCTTTTTTGAATCTATGGGTGGTCTGGAAAAAATAAACCAATCAACTCGATGGGGTACTGCTTTCAATGCATTTGTAAAACTAAATATCGCCAAAACCAATCTGGAGGTTAATTATGAAAAAGTATCTCCCGGATTTAAAACCATGGGCGCTTTATACTTCCGAAATGATTATGAAAACATCAATGCTGGTCTGAAATTTCCAGCCCTGAGTAAAAAACTACTCACCAATTTGAAAATCGGAGTGGAGCGCAATAATCTCAAAAACACCAATGCCAATGAATACAGTCGATTTGTATTCAACCTCAATTCGCAATATCGACTCAATTCGAAAACAGATTTTGGCCTCAATGCTTCTACCTTCAACAATACCATCGTACAAAGTACACCACTTTCGATATCCAATCCGCTGGAAGTCAATCAATTGTTGTCGACCAATGCCAATTATGGTGCTTATGCCAATTACCAAATTCAACAAAATGAACAATATGTGTCTGTGGTTTCTGTGCAATTGGGTCGGAGCTCAGGTTATACGGTCATCAACGATGAAATACAAAATGACAAGGTGAGCTCCAATAGTATTTTCGTAAACTACAACAAGCAAAACATCAAAAACAATGCACAACAAGGTTTGCAAATTTCATACATCCAAAATGGCATGATGCAAAGCACTTTTAACACTGTCTCATTAGCTGCAAATCTTGCGCGACCATTCCTCAATAAAAAATCTACCTTCAACATCACTTTAGGAGGCGGACTCAATATGCAGAAAGAAAATGGCCTTTCAAAAAATGTTCCTTACACACAAAGTTCAGTGGGTTTTAATTTTCAAATAGATCAAAAAACCGCATTGAGTTTCAACAATATGTTGTACAAAAACTTTGGCGATAAAGCCATCCCGATGGGTGATTTGACAGAACTCAGGAGCTTCCTTTCCTTTAATTTTAGAATTTAATCCCTATGAAAAACATACCGCGATTCATCATTTTCTTTTTAGCGTTTACCATTTCTGTAAGGGCCTCTGATATAAATCCTGCCGATAGTTTACACTTACAACAAACAATTACTGCTGCGGCCTCAGATTTTTCTGCTTTAGAATTTTCCCAATTGGAAAATTACATCAACGATTACATCAAGGATAATGTAGATCTGAAAAGTTTACCATTGCCTGTTGAAGGAAATGATCAATTATTTGCAGAGGGAAAGGCCAAAGAAGTTGCTTACGAAGGAAATCCGCAAGTGCAAAAAGTTAATAAACTCTATGATCAAATCATCGTCCAGGGAAAATTATTGGAGAAGTTGTCGGGAGAACTTCCAATTGAATTACCGGTGGGTATAAATTTGGGCGGGAAAGCAAGTGGTGGTTCTTCATCCACCAAAATGGTTTTGATCATCAATCGCGTGAAATTTTTACCCAGTTATGCAAGTCTGGAAGCTTACTTCGGAGTGGAACTCAAAGATGGACGTAAGTTATTTTTTGGAACTGATGATTTGCGCTACAATTCAGCAGGTTTTGTAGGTGTGAATCGATTGGTACTTTTTGAAAGTTTCCCCATGTTTCAAAAATCAAAACACATCTTGTTGACGCTCAACTCAGGAAAAGGCCAGAGTGGGAGGGGGAGTTATGTGGAATTTGACTGTGAAGGTTTTAGAGCAGTGCGGATTGATGCAACTTTAGAGCTTTCTCGGGATTGGGTAATTCCTTGTTCTATTGATGGCACAGCGATGGCGAGTGGTCGAGTCATGGCTAATTTTGCAATTGATGTTGCTGACTTGGATGATTTTGTTTTGGATATTTCATTGCCATTTTTTACTCCGACCAAAGCAAAAGAAAAAGTAGTCTTCAATCTTGAACATGCAGTTTTTGATCACAGCGACACCAGAAATGCAGCGGGTTTTACCCCAAGACGTGGTTATACACCATCATCAGGTTCAGGTGGTGGAGCGAATGAAATCCCTTCGTCAGAACCAAGTGCAAATAGTCAGCTAAATGAACGCGCCATTGTTGAATCTGATCAAAACGGAGAATCAGGATCGGAGGAAGAAGACCAAGATACTGAAGGTTTAGAAAACCTTTGGCGAGGCATATTCATCAAAGAATTAAAAATTATTTTACCAAAAGCTTTCAAAAGAAATGAAGGAGAGCGAATAAGTGCTGCTGCTAATGATTTGTATATTGATAATGGTGGAGTTACTGGTAATTTTTCAATGGGAAATCTCATCGCTTATGAAAGTGGCAAAATGCAGAAATGGAAATTTTCTGTTGATAAACTAAGTTTTGCACTTTATTGCAACATACCCATCAGTTTTAGTTTTGACGGCAGAATTGCCATGCCCATTACATCAGACAGCACGCCATTAAAATATGCTGGAAAAGGAAACCTGGAGTTGAATGTCTATAATTTTACGGTTTCACCGACGGCAGCTCTTGAATTTCCACTTTGGCGTACAACCAGCGTTTCCTTAAATCCTGCATCCTATCTCAAAGTTCAGGCTGCAAATGATCAGTTCAATGGTGAAGCGGTATTGCATGGTTATATGGGAGTCAACGCAGGAAAAGCAAATGAGAAAGACACCGCTACAGCAAAATTGACCTCAGATAAAGTAACATTTGCGGGCATTACCATCCTTACCGTTGCGCCGTACCTTGGATTGGCAGATGGTGGGTTTATTCGCTTTGATGAAGGAAATAAAGACGGCAATAATGCTTTGGGAGTTAATTCTGCAACACTGTCTAAAAAAGCCGACGAACCCAATAAAATATATCTGGGTTTGGATTTGGAACTTTCATTTACTGAAGCTGATGATGGAGGGAGTAAAGTCTCTGGATCTTTTGCTATTGTGGCGAGAATGGAAGAGCAAAATGGTTTACAGCGCTGGGTTTATGACGGTGTGAAGATTTCTGCCATCTGTGTCACCATGGATTTTGGCAATGCTGGTCGCATCAGTGGATGCCTGGAACGTTATTCAGGTGATGCCGAGTACGGTGATGGTTATGCCGGAAATCTAGACGGTGGATTTATGAAGGATGGCGGGTCTTATAAATTGGTGGTACAGGCGGGTTTCAAAGCGGGGACTAAAACAGAAGGTGACGCAAAAATAAAATATTGGTTTTTCAGCGGATACTTAGGACTCAAATCGGTTTCTATTCCAATCATACCCGGAGTTTTGAATGTCAATGGTTTTGGCGGGGGTATGTATTATCATATGCGCATGGAAGATGAAACAAAATTGACAGATTTAATGGCCCAACCGGCAGATACACCACCCACTTTCAAATATGTGGTTGATAAGAGCACAACCTTTGGATTCAAAGCAAGTTTGGGATTAGCTGGTTCTAATGAAATTTTTGTTGCCAATGTGACCTTACAAATGGAATTTAGTGGTAAAGCATTGCAAAAGGTGTTCATTGCTGGTAAAGGGAAATTTATCAGCAGAGGCAATGAATCCAATCAAGCAGCATCAATTCGAGCAGACGTTTTATTGAAGTTTAATTTTGAAAAGGGTTTTACAATGCATGGTGCTTTTGCGGTGACCATCGATGTTAAAAATGTTTTGAATGGTTCTGGTCAGGTTGATATTTTATCAAACCATGGTACTTGGCATTTATACATTGGTGGGTACAGTGATAATTCTATCAAAACGTCTGAAGGCTTTATGCGGCCTGTTTCAGCAAATATCACTTTTTCTTCGGGCATCAGTGTTTCTGCAAATATGTATTTCCTTACGGGGAATGATATTCCAGGTCCTCCACCACTCAATGCACAAGCTGCTGCATATTTTGGTGTAAGCCAAACACAAACTCGGAAAAATGAAGGTCAAATAGTTTCTGGAACTGGTTTTGCCTTTGGAGCGTCAGCTTTCTTCAATACGTCTGCGGTAAAGGAAGAATGTAAATACGTAAACTTCACAGTTTCTGCTGGTTTTGACTTCAGTTTATTGAAATATGGTGATGCCGCAAGGTGTAGTAATACTCCAAGCAATACTGCGATGGGCATCAATAGTTGGCGTGCGACCGGCAATCTTTATGCTTATTGCCTCTTTGGAGGTAAATGGAAAATTTTATGGCGATGTAAAAATTTACCAAGTTTTAATGCTGGTCTATTGTTAATGGCCGATGTCCCGAATCCTGGGTATTTTTTGGCGAGGGTCAAATTTTCTATCCTTGGAATCAAAGTAGATGTAAAAGGACAAGTGGGTACTGAATGTGGAAACATCATCAACTAAAGAGCAATGAAAACGGTAAAATTATTCAAGAAAGGTTGTTTTCTCAATGAGAGATGTGAAACTTTAAGAACTCTTCTTTTTGTTTTAATAGTTTTGGTTTTTATGCAATTAGGCTACAGCCAAAAGCCAATCATTCATCATAAAATTCAGAGTGATTCTTTGTTGATTAGATTCGACCCGGGCTCAGCGAATGTGTGGTTGCCCACGATTAATAATGGTCTTCGGTTTGTGGTTAAGCAGGGGACTAATGTGCTTTTAGATGAAGTGAAAACTCCTGTTGATAATTCCTATATTTCATTACACGAAAGTGAAACCGAGTCAGACTTTTTAATGGTAGCGGGTTTAATCAGGATTGAAGCAGTACCAAAGCCAATTTTAGAATCCACTTTCCCCGTGGCAGAATACACTCAAGTTGAAAGGGACATTGCACGTTTTGATATTTTGCAATATACTTTAAATAAGAATTATGACCTGACCCAGTTTGCTGGTTTAGGAACCATTTTCAAAGGATTTGATCAAAACAAAATTTATACCATTGAAGTCTATTTACCAGGATCAACGCAACCAATTATTACCAAATCGATAGATAGAACCAACATGGTTCAAGCTTCAAGTCCACCAATGAAAGTAGATTGGCAAAACAAAGCAGCTAACATTTCTTGGGAAACAAAAACTTCAAAACCTACTTTTTATGGATATATTTTAACGGAACAAATAGGTATTAGTAGTGAGTTGTCTTTATCTGAAGAACCATTTGTAAACTTACTCGATACTGCTGTAAATGAAAACTTGCATTCGCTTGCTATTTTTCAAGAATTAATCAGTAATGATACTACTTATACTTTTTCATTGTATGGTTTGGATTATTTTGGTGGAAAGTCGCCAAAGCCATTTGTTGTGAAAGGGCAGGGTAGGGAAGGCATTGGCCTTTCACCACTGATTACAAAATATGAAACCTTGACAACCAATGAGGTCGATCTGGAATGGATGGTCTTACCGAAATTTGAAAAATATATAACTTCTTGGAGGATTTATAGTTCCGAAAACTATGCTGGTCCATACAATTTACTGACCTCAGATTTGCCTAAATCAACCAGATCTGCTAAAGAAAAAATAAAAAACAGTTCTAATTTCTTTAGAGTGGTTGCCTTAGATGACCAGGGACAAGAGGTACCATCTTTACCACAATTGGTCATGTCTTTTGATACCATTCCGCCAGCTCCACCCACCAATCTCAAATCAGAAATTTTTGATTCGAATATGGTGAGCATCACTTGGGATAGAAATAGGGAAAAGGATTTGTATGGTTACAAGGTTTTCTATACAATTGACACTTTAAGTGAGTGGTTTTTAGCCCATGACACCTTTCTCACTGCTCCAATTTTTATTGATTCTCTTGCTTTGTCCTCTGGTTATAATGAGATTTATTTCAAAGTACTTGCCTCAGATCAGAGGAATAATTTATCTGATTTTTCTGCAATGTTGACTGTAAAAATGCCAGACATTTTGAGGCCATTTCCACCTATTTTTTCCAATCACATTCCAGATGCAGGAAAAGTCACTTTGTATTGGATTCCGAGCCCCAGTGAAGATGTGGTCAAAATTGATTTGCTCAGATCTCCCGATTTAAAGGCAGGAAATTGGTCTTTAGTAAAATCCTTTACTCCTCAGACATTTGGTACATCTTATGTGGATTCGAACTTGGTGTCAGAAATTACCTATGCTTATACTTTGATAGCCTATGATGAAGTGAATTTAAAGTCAGAACCGAGTCCTCCCTTAGCCATCAATGTTTTACCTAAACAATACAATTTAGATCCCAATGATTTTAAATTGGAGCTGTCTGGCCAAAAAGTGAAAATAGTTCCCCAGTTTGCTGACCCCAATATTTACCAAATATGGGTTTACAAAAAGGTTGATAAGCGACCACCGAGCTTGCATCAAATCCTTGATCCTTCCAGAAATCAGACTTTTGCAGAAGATGATTTACCTTCTGAAAATGAAAAGGTTTTTTACTTTTTGCAAGTAATTTTTGAAGACGGAAGTCAAACAGATTATAGTAAGAGAAAATCTATCAGTAAATGATGGGAATGGCTAGGATCATATTATTGATGCTGATAGGAATGTTTATTTCTGGTCAAAACTTGATCGCCCAAGCCCTCTACCCCGTCACCGCCATCCTAGACGTTCAAGGACCTTACAGCCCAGTTTTCAGCACTTTTTCTGATCCCACCAACCAAGCTTTCAGGCCTAACAAAATGGCTTTGCGTCTGCGCCTCAATGACCTCAACGAAGCCAGTTTGGCCGTTCGGCTCAAATGGGAGATTTCCGGGCCGGGCATCGAATTCCAAACCAACGATGACTTTTTGGGTGGCATTGCAAACCTCATTTCTGGTCAATACATTACGCTCGATAATGCTGCACTGACTCCCTATTTTGACCTCTTTGGCAGCAGCGGCATCAGTGATGAATTTGTGACAGGCACCGGTGGTTATTTACCTGAGGGCAGTTATAGCTTTTGCGTCACTGCATTCGAACTAACCAAAGGTCAACAAGTCAGCAATACGACATGCCGCGAAATTTACATCGAAGAATACGAGCCTCCTTTTCTCAACAATCCATCGGGGCCAATTACACCAACTTTTCCTCAAAACCTGCAGATTTCCTGGACTCCCAGACACTTCGGCGTTTTCCCAGTCATCTATAATGTGAAAATTTGGGAAACTCTTGAGGGCCTGACTCCTGATCAGGTCGTTTCTTCTCAAATGCCCTATATCACATTGGATGTCAATCAGGTGACCCAAACCTTTCTCAATTCCCAAAATGGTATGCTTACGCCAGGTAGATCTTATTTAGCTCAAGTTCAAATTCGAGATGGAGTGAACGGACCATTTGGTATGCCATCTGTCATTTTCAAAAACAATGGCAACAGCGAAGTTTTGGCCTTTACTTATGGAGAAGATGATCCAGAAGGAGTTTGCACCGCCCCTTTGGATTTCAAGTCTGAGTTGGATGACCAACAAAACGTCGTACTTTTTTGGCAAGAATCAGACCCGACTTTGGCTCCTACAGTTGGTCGAATCACTCAGGTCGCCTATCAGATCAAGTATCGGGAAGTTGGTGCTACAGAATGGCAGATCAAGGAAACAAGTGTCCGGACTCTGCTCATGACAGGCCTCCGCCAAGGTGAAACCTACGAAATCGAATTGTACAAAGTTTGTATCAATGGGCTTACACCGGGAGGCGCTCTCAAAGTATTGGTCCCCAAAAGAAATAAGGCCAGAACACTGCCTGACTGTGGTGAAGAAATGGATATTTCGGGAATGAGCGAAGTGCCCCTTGAAAGATTGGCGGTCAATGACACGATTTTTGCTTCGGGAACAGAGGTCATCGTGCAAGAAGTAGCTGGTTCGGGAGGTGTTTTCACGGGTAAAGGTTTTATCAGATTACCTCTGCTTAGTACCATCAAAATAGCTGTAGAATTTGATGCCATCTCCGTCAACGAAGACTTCGAACTTACCGCCGGAGAAATCAGAACGGTCTACAATCCTCTGGCCGGCAATGTCGCCAACATCAACTTTGGCAGCGACAATCTCACAGATTTTCCTACTCTTGAATATCAGGACAGTTTCAAAATCATTTCACTGACAGCCGATGGCACCTTGATTTATCTGGATGGTAGAGAGGTTTTGGTCAATGGTGCTTATATAAAAGGCAAAGGACTCAATCAATTTGTCTTCAGCGGCGAACGATTTGAAGTTTTTGAAGAATATGAAAAATTTGATTCTTTG
>JAKQLF010000269.1 GCA_029567325.1 Bacteroidota bacterium
TCCTTCGAAGTATTATTGTCTGTCATAAATAAGTGGTTATAATCTGGTTCCAACTCAAAACCAGCACCAATTACTTTCTGGCAATATTCTGCTGCTTCAGTATATTTTTTAACACCAGTATAAACTTCTGCATTCAAATACAATTTTGCCAAAAGTGTCCAAGCAGCTGCTTGATCTGCACGACCATATTCATTGGCCCTTGGAGCAACTAATTCTGCATCAATTGCCTTTAATTCTGATTCAATGTAATTGAATAAATCATTGGCATTTGTTTGTTTAGGGAAGAAATTTCCAACAATGTCATTCTCTGTAACAAATGGTACATTTCTGAAGAAGTCTAAAGCGTGATAATAACTCAAAGCTCTCAAAAATCTAGCCTCTGCTCTGAAGGTTTTAACTTCAGTCTGTGTAGCAGCAGGAGTTCCTCTTTCAGCCATTTTGGCATCAGTGGTTTCTCTCAAGTATTCATTACACAATGAGATTTGATAGAAAATTCTATTATACATGGCTGCAACAAACTCATTGTTTGCATCCCAATTGTGTCTTGTGTAATCTTGAAGATTTCCATCATTCCATGCAATAACTGCTTCATCAGTTGGCAATTCCTGAGCTTTGAAATATTGTCTTAAGTAAGTTGAGAATCCTTCATCAATACCGCCAATATCTGGTCTTCCTGCAGGACCTTGTTGTCCACTGACAGCCAATCCTGCATACAATTTGCCTAAAACTTGCTTGTAAGATGCAGGATCTTTAAATACTACTTCTGATACAAATTCATCATCATCGATAGGAACTGTGTTCAAATCATTGAAGCATGATGAAAAGAAACTTCCTACTAAGAGGAATAACATTAAATATTTATATTTTATATTTCTCATTTTTAAACTATTTTATAGGTTAAAGCTCAAACCAAACAAAAAGGTCCTTGATCTTGGATAGAAATTGTTGTCTATACCACCACTGATTTCCGGATCGATTCCCTCATAATTAGTAACCAAAATCGGATTTTGAATAGTTGTCCAAATTCTAGCTCCTTTAAATACAGAAACTGTTGGTAGTTGATAGCCCAATGTGATGTTGTCAAATCTCAAGAAAGATGCATTGTTGATGTAATGATCACTGAAATATTGTGCATTTTTGAAATCTACTGCTTCCGTTCCAGATACTACGTTATTGATATAACCAGCACTGTTATAAAGATTGTTGTATAACCCTGAGTTGGAAAGTACGTTGTTGTAAACATGGTTACCTACGTTTGCTCTTGCAGAAAATCCTACGTCAAATTTATTGATGGTGTATTTTGCTGAGAAACCCATGAAAAAGTCAGCATTTGGACTTTTAAAACGGTATCTGTCATCAGGAGTGATTGTTCCATCTTGATTTCTATCTACGTATAAACCTTCAATTGGTTTGCCGTCTTTTGCGTAAACTTGCTCGTAAACAAAGAATGAACTTGCTGGATATCCTACACTGTGGATTTGAATGTTATTACCAACGCCTCCAGAAATTCCTCCTGTGGCCACTCCTTGATAAGAAGGATCTTCGGTAGCTGTAAGTCTGGTAATTTTGTTTTTATTAGCTGTGATGTTGAATGTCAAATCCAAGTTCTGAGTAGCCTTTCTTATTGGATTCGCAGAAATAGAAAACTCAATTCCTTTATTTTGTAAATCTCCAACGTTGGTCACTAAAAAGTTGGTCAGGTTGGTTCCAGCGGGAACAGGTACATAGTTTAAAAGGTCAGTTGTATTTCTGATGTAATACTCGATGCTACCAGAAATTCTATCATCAAATAAACCGTAGTCTAAAGCGAAATTGAGTGTTGCGGTTTCTTCCCATTTGATACCTGCATTGTAACCGCCAGGTCTGATCGTATTGATGTATTCATTACCCAATTGATAATCTGCATCACCTGTAGAGGTTACATATCTTGATAAGTAAGGATAAAAGTCAGCACCAATATCTTGTTGGCCCGTAACACCATATCCAAATCTAGCCTTTAAATTAGATAGTTTACCTTCGCCGTTGCCATCTATGATTTTATATCCTACAGCAGCACTTGGAAAAAGGCCCCATCTTGAATCAGGAGAAAATCTTGATGTGCCATCGCTTCTCAATGTGGTTGTAAGCAATAACCTTTCACCGACGTTTAAATTTGCCCTACCGTAAACTGAAAGCAAGTAATACTCTCTTGCATCTGTATCATTAAAAAGAACATTAGTTCCAGGAGCATTTGAAGTCTTGGAAAAAGATCCCAATTTATTGTGTTGCCAAGAATACCCAGCCAATAAATTCAATTTATTCTTGTTGAATGTTTTGCCGTAGTCTAAATAAAATTCCAAAAGCTTATTGGTATTGTCGTTGGTGTATTCTGATTTAAAACCAGGTCCATCACCTCCTTGCAAAAAGCCAGCATTTTCTGGAGTAAAAATATTTCCTTCTCCATCTGCTCTGTCCACAGATAAATTTAAGTTTGCTCTTAAATCAGGTAAAAATGGCATTCTATAATCAACTTGACCTGTCAAAACAACTCTTCTTACATCTGATTGATCACTTCTTTGGTTGAGCAGCGCCACTGGATTTGCAGTTGCAATTGTAATTGGTTGTCCATTTGGTTGCAACCAAGTTGTATAACCACCATACAGATTTGCATCTGATGAATTGATTGGTTGTGTTGGATCATATGAAATTGCAGCTCCGATTGCACCTCTGTTCGCAAAGTTATTTTTACTAAACATGGTTTTTGCACTCAGGTTGACCTGCAATGTATTGTCTAAGAAACTTGGATTGAGGTTGAGTGCTACCGTCGTTCTTTTGAAATTATCTGATTTAAGGATACCATCCTTGTCAGTATAACCCAATGACAATCTGAAAGGAAGTTGCCCAATACCACCTCCAAAACTCAAGCTGTGGTCAAATCCACCAGCAGGAGCATAAATCTGATCTTGCCAATTGGTATTAGCTGCTCCCATCAGCGTTCTGGCTGGGTGCCCTTCAGGGTATCTTGTTTGAATCAAGTTCCTGTATTGAGTTGCGTCTAAAACATCAATGGTATTGATGGCATTGCTGATATTGTAGTTTCCAGAATAGTTAACACTAGGCTTTCTACCAAGTTTTCCTTTTTTAGTAGTAATGATGATTACACCATTGGAAGCTCTAGAACCATAAATTGCAGTTGCAGATGCATCTTTTAATACAGTGAAGGTTTCAATATCATTTGGATTCACAATATTCAACACGTTTCTCTCTCCCCCAATTCCATCATTTGTAATGGGTAGACCATCAATGACGATCAAAGGATCATTTGATGCAGAAAGAGAAGAACCACCTCTGATTCTGATGGTTGATGCTCCCCCCGGATCTGATGCTCCTGTAATTTGTACACCTGCTATTTTACCGGTGATCAAATCCTGTGGTGAAGTAATTGCACCTTGGTTGAAACTCGCCGCACTTACAGTTTGTACAGAACCAGTTGCATCTTCACGCTTCACGGTTCCATATCCAATAACAACAACTTCATCCAGAATTTCGCCTTCAGTCAAATTTACATTTAGACCCACCCCTGCTTCAATCAGCATAGGCTTGTAACCGATGTAACTTACTTCAAGCTGAGTTACATCATCAGCAACCATAAAAGAAAATGTTCCGTCAAAATCCGAAATAGTTCCGGTACTGGTATTTGGTACGATGATATTGGCACCAATCAAAGGTTCTCCTGTCCTAGCATCAAAAACGGTACCTGATACTGTCTTTTGAGCAATAAGAGCACTTGTCAACGTAATCAATATACTTAGTAAAAAGTACCTTGATTTTTTTTGTTTAATAAACATGGCTTGTACACAATTGAATTAATAAATATTTATGCTTAGTGTCTAGTTGAACATAACTTATCGTCATTTCGACACTAAGTGCAAATGTAAAGCTATTAATACACATAAAACGAATATAAAAGGCACTTTTTTTCGAAAAAAACAAATAAATACTGTTTTAGCCTTGTAGCCTTCAATTTCTCAAAAACAATAATTTTATTAAACCAGTAAAATCAAAATATTGTATTTAACAAAATCAAGGATTTATTAAATAAACAGTAAGGTTACTTCTGATTTTATAAAGAATGGACAAAATTCATTTTCTGATTTGAGGGCAATCCTTGCGTAAGCAGAGATGCGTGGATTACAATAGGAGGTCAATTGGATTTCAATGGGAGGTCAATGGGATTTCAATGGGAAGTCAATGAATTCCAATGGGAACTCAATCTTGCATAAGCAGGGACATGTGGATGCCAATAGGATTTCAATGGGATTACAGTGAGTTTAAAGTCCATTTTATCATCTCACATCTTACATCTCACAAACCACAAATCAAAATTGCTGCTCGACACTTGCGGTAGAATATCAAATATATTTCAATCATCTGGAGAATCGTGGACAAGTGGGATTTCAATTCCATTTGGAAACATCAATGATTGGTTGTGGATAATTTAAATCTTCTATATCCAATTCTTGCAGTTGTTCTGATGACAACAAATTGGGTTGATGAATGAGATTAGCCGGGAGTTTGGATAATTCAGGAATCCAATGTTTCACAAATTCACCATCGCAATCATATTTTTTGGCTTGCGACAAAATATTGAAATATCGATCTTCCCTAGGATCATTACCTACACCTGCGATATAATTCCAATTTCCATAATTTGAACAAGGATCATAATCGATCAATTGAGATTCAAAATATTCGGCACCCATCAACCAATTCAAGCCCAAATCTTTTACAAGAAATGAAGCAACATTTTGACGACCTCTGTTTGACATAAATCCAGTAGTCTTCAATTCCCGCATGTTAGCGTCTATGAATGGAATGCCCGTTTGACCATTTGCCCATGCATCAAATAATGTCCAGTCCACTGCACCACCTGGATCTTTGCCAATCAAACCGCCTTTTTTAAAAATATTGTTGATGTATTTTTTGCCCATCAATCTAAAAAAGTCACGCCAAAGCAATTCAAAAATCAACCAATAGGTACTTTCATTAGACACCTTTTGGGATTCAAATTTTTTGATTTCATGGTAGATGGTTTTAGGTGAAAGTGCACCTACTGAGAGCCAAGCAGAAAATTTGGAAGAATAGTCCCAACCCAGTAGGCCATTTCTGGATTCCTTATATTTCGCTATAAATTCTGTTTCCCAGATGTAATAATTCAATTGATGAAGGGCTGTAGTTTCACCTCCTACAAAATGTTGCTCCAATCCATCCAAGGTCTGATCCTTATATTCAAAATCAGACAAGCATGGCACATCACCTAAGGTTATATTTTTTTGAAAAAACGGTTTTAATTGAGTTGGCTTTTCTAAAGGCAAGCGCACAGCAACAAACCTTTCTACTTCTTTTCGGAAATTGGTAAATATGTCTGGAGTATGCAGAACAGGAAAGGGTAAGTCCGCAGTATAGTACAACATCTTACCGCGGGAATAAAAAACTTCTCTTCCTGTTGCCCATAAATTCTTTTCTAATGCATCTTGTACTTCAATTTCCTCTGAGGTCATTTCACGGTTGCAAAAAACCCAACTCGCTTTGCATTCATTGGCAATTTGTGTTATGATCTCTTCGGGTTTTCCTATGCGAACATAAAGATCAGAACCAATTTCCTGTAAATTTTTCTTTAAATCAATGACCGATTCGAGAATAAATTTTGCACGTTTACAACCCGTCTTTCTGAAGCCAAATTTTGTCTTTCCCAAAAATATTCTCTCGTCAAAAATATAAATGGGCATTACTTCATCACAACTATTGATTGCATTTGTCAAAGCTTCATTATCCAAAAGCCTCAAATCATTTCTGAACCAAACAATACCTATATTCTTCAAGTTATTTATTTGTGTTTAAAATACTGACTGGGTAAGATGACCAACTTATAACTAAAAAAACCATGACTTGTTTTCATTTTTTTGAAAGAGCTGCAAAGATATGGTTGGCCACAATTCCTGCAGTCACTCCAACATTTAGTGATTCTGCAACTCGATGAACACTACCTGGAATTGAAATAACTTGTTTTGCAGACGCTAATAGCTCTTTACTGACACCATTGCCTTCATTGCCCATGACCACAATTTGCTTTTTGCCAGGTTCCCAATTTTCAATTTTTTGGCCCGCCATATCCAAAGCCACTACCCTATCCCAAGGCAATAAATTTAAATCTTCCAATATGCCAATTTTTATGCTGTTCAGGCTTCCCATAGAGGATTGTACCACTTTCCCATTATAAAAATCAGCAGAACCTATAGTTCTTAAAACCCCATAAAAACCAAACCAGTCAGCGATCCTGATGATGGTTCCTAGGTTACCCGGATCCTGAACATCATCTACCAAAAAAATTGGTCCATCTGCTTCAATAATTTGACTGAAAGTAGCATGTTGTTGTTTAAGAATTAACATCACCTCTGGAGCACTTTTAAATTGACTTGCTTCTCCAATCATCGCACTGTCTGCAATGTTGATTTTAGATTCGTTGATTTTGCTACAATGTTCTTTGTGCGTTTGATACCATTTGTCCGTAGAAACCAATTCTTCCACTTCAAAAATACCAGCTTTCAGGAACTCAATACAGGATTTATGTCCTTCAACAATGAAATTATTATACTTTTGTCGGTACTTTGAAGTATGAAGTGAACGTATATACTTTAGTTTATTTTTTGACAAAGATTGCATATGGAGTATCGTAAGATTGTATTTGGACTCATGTTAGTAATGACCATGATCCTTTCTGCCTGCAATACTACTAAATATCTAAGCGATTCAGAAAATCTTGTTGTTTCTTCACAAATTAAAATTCACAACAATACCACCAATGTTACCAAAGCCGCTATTGAATTAGAGCTTGATCCATACATTGCACTAAAACCCAATACCAATTCATTCTTCTTGATACCAAAAGAGTATATATACTACAAAAATCAAGAAAAAGAAAACGAGCGTGGTTTCAGAAAATTTATGAGAAACACTTTGGGTGAACCCCCCACTATTTACGATAGTACATTGGTTCAAAATACGGTGGCAGATATGCAAAACTACCTCAGAGTTTCTAAGGGATATTATGAAGCCGAGGTTACTTCTGTTTCAAAAATCGAAAATAGAAAAGCCAAAATCACCTACAACACCTACCTCAACGACAGATACAGAATAAAATCTATCAGTTACATTTCTGAAGACACTGCTGTTTTGAGGGCTATCATTGAGGATTCTGGCAATGCTGTTGTCAAAAAGGGAGACTATATTGACGGTGCAAATCTTGAATTAGAAAAAAATAGGATAACCAATAATTTGCAAGATCAAGGATATGCACAATTTTTACCTCAATATATTGATATCAAAGGTGACAGCAGTTTTGCCGAGAAAAATGTGGAATTATTTTTTGAAATCCTCAAACCTACACCTACCGAAAATCATAAAATCTATACAAACGGGGCTATTCGAGTTTATACTGATTATTACAATAAACAAGATACCTTTTCATTGGTTTCAGAAGAAATTGATGGCATTACCTTTTTACGAGAAAGTTCAGATTGGGTGGTTGAGCCCAAACATTTGAGCAAGTTGATTTATTTCAATAAAAATGAACAAACCAACCGATCTCAGAGGAGTCGTACTTTCAGAAAGATGTCAGAACTTAGTGCATATAAGTTTGCCGCCATCAATGCTTATGCCAATCCAAATGATAGTACGGAAATAGAATATGATGTTTTGTTGACTCCCCAAAATTTCAGATGGGTTGGGGATTTCGGTTTGGAAACATATTATTCGTCAGGTGCCCAGTTTAGAAACCTTTTTGGTTTTTCTGTCAATGGAAAGTTGCTCAATAGAAACTTCCTAAAAGGCAGTGAACAATACGCTCTTACTGGTGACGTCAGTACAGAACTCAGTTTTGACAATCAATCTGGAGAAGATAGAAAGTTTGTGGTAGCTAGGACATTCAGTGCCGGACTTCAAAACTCTATTGAATATCCGCGCATCATAAAGTACACTCAGCTATCAAAATTATTTAAAAATACAGGTATTATCTCCAATAGTCTTTATGAGGGATTCCAACAAGATGCAACCAGTAACGTAACGATAGGACTTCGTGTGCAAAATTTACTCAATTACTTCCGCGTGAATTCTGCAAAAGCAAGTTTGGGATACAAATACAATGATGGCATCAAACACAATGTAAGTTTAGACCAATTTGGTATCACCCTCAATGATGTAACACCAGGTCCATTGTTTGACTCTTTGTGTTTGAGGTCGCCCATTTATTGTCTAAATCTTCAAGACAATTTGTTCAGCGGCATTTTATTCAACAATTTGCTTTATGTTTATAATAGACCAAACTTATTAGGCAATATAAATTACAGCGCGGTTTTTAATCTCGAAACTTCTGGTCTCGAGATATTTGCGGTCAATAAACTTTCCAATCTGATCACCGGTAACAATACACCTTGGAGATTATTCAATGACAGATTTGAATTTTCAAAATTTGTGAAATTGGAAATTGACAATCGGTTTACCCGAAGAATTGCAAGAGACAGAAGTTTGGCTTGGCGGTTTGATGTAGGCGCATTGATTCCTTATGGTGAGAACAAAATAACACCTTTCATACGGCAGTTCTCTGCTGGTGGGCCCAATAGTTTGCGCGGTTGGTTACCAAGACAATTAGTCGGTGAATTGGTAGACACTGTTTCTACATTTCTCCCATTATACCAAGGAGATATAAAACTGGAAGCCAATGTGGAATTCAGATTTGACCTGGTCTCATTTTTTGAAGGAGCATTTTTTATAGATGCTGGAAATGTGTGGCAAATCACGTCGGTGAGTGAACCTCGGGCTCGATTTACAAAAGATTTTTACAAACAGATTGCAGTTGCTGCAGGTTGGGGTTTGAGAATGGACTTCAATTATTTCATCATCAGAATAGACTTTGGCTATAAAGTAAGAAATCCATTCCCACAAGAGACTGGAGGTGGATATTGGTATAATTGGCGTAATATTCGACGACAAGGACTAGGTAATCCACAAATTGGTATCAACTATCCATTCTAAAAATGCGTTATGATACCATGGGCAAAATATTTACGAGCATTTTTATTCTATTTTTCGCTATTTCAATTGGTATCAGCCAAAATTCTACCACTTTCAAAGATAAAAGTGTTTATATTTTCCTTTTGCACGATTGCGTAATATGTCAATCATACGCTCCCTATTTGGAAGAACTTTATCAAAATCATCAATCAAGTTTTAATTTCATTGGTGTTTTTCCAAATTTCATTTCTAAAGAAAAAGACATTCAAACCTTTAAGGAAAATTTTGGCATCTCTTTTTCAACAAAAACGGACTACTTCAAAAGTCTTACAAAACAATTTAATGTTACTGTTACACCCGAAGTGATCATCTATGATGAAGTGAAAAAGGAAGTCTTGTATCAAGGCAGAATCGATGATGAATTTTTTGCTATTGGTAAACGAAAACAGGTGGTAAGCAGCCATGAATTAAAGGATGCATTGGATGGAATTGTTTCTGGAATACCATTCAATAAAAAAACTACACCAATAGGTTGTTTTATTAACTTTGAGGACTTAATAAAAAAATGATGGAAAGATATTTTTATAAAATAGTGGCCAAAATGTGTTTTGTAGTCTTCGTTTTTGGCGGACAATTTACAGCAAATGCTCAGGTCACTTTTACCAAAGATGTTGCAAAAATCATTTACAATAAATGTACGAGCTGTCATCGTCCGGGAGAAATTGCACCTTTTTCATTGACCAATTATAATGAAGTAAAAGGTAGGGCTTCAACAATCAAGTACGTTACTGGCAGTAAATATATGCCGCCTTGGAAGGCAGACCCCACGTATCAACATTATCTTTCAGAAAACTATCTGTCAGACGCAGAAATAAAAACGATAGCAGATTGGGTGGATGCAGGAGTGCCCTATGGTAATATGTTGGAAGAACCGCCGCTCCCTATCTTCTCGGAGGGAAGCGCGCTAGGTCAGCCAGATATGGTCCTCTCATTTGCTAAAACGCATATACATAAAGGAAATAGAAAGGATGAATATCGTTATTTTGTCATTCCTACAGGATTACAAGAAGACAAAATCTTAAAGGCGATTGAAATGCGTGCTGGAAATAAAAAAATTGTGCACCATGCCTTATTTTTTGAAGATACAGAAGGTAGAGCCAGACAATTTGATCAAAAAACTCCAGAATATGGCTTTGAAGGTGTCTCCGGATTTACCAATGAGGAGGTGATTTTGTACAACCAGTTTCCTGGATATGCGCCTGGCCAAAAACCATTATTCTTTCCTGATGGCATGGGTCAAAAGCTCAGCAAAGGTTCTGATTTGGTCGTGCAAATCCATTATGCACCTACGTCAGTTGACGAATCGGACTCAACCTCTATCAATTTATTTTTTGCAGATGAAAAGGAAGAAAAGGTCGACAGATTTGTGGATGACTATGTAATGTTGCCTTTTCATTTGACCACTGGAGCTTGGTCTTTTGTCATTTACCCAGGCACAGTCAGGACTTTTGAAGGTAGAATGGTTCTTCCAGAAGATCGATCCATTATGGGGATTTTTCCACACATGCACATGCTTGGTAAAAAATGGGAGGTTTGGTTGAAAAGACCAGATGGCACTACAGAGAATTTGATCAAAATAAATGATTGGGATTTCTCTTGGCAAAGCAATTATTATTTCAAAAAATTCATGATAGCACCAAAAGGAAGCATCATTTATGCAAAAGCAACTTACGACAATACAACCAACAATCCTTTAAACCCTAGTAATCCGCCCAAAACGGTTGCTTGGGGCGAAAATACCACAGATGAAATGTTTTACTTGCCCATTTTATCTGTTCCATACAAAGCTGGAGATGAATCGGTAGTTTTTGAAGATAATACCATTACTAGCACGACGGAAACGATCAATGATGCAAGTTTTATACTTGCTCCAAACCCTGCCAATTCAGGCAGTTTGGTCAACATTACTTTTTCATTAGATCAAGGTCAACCAGTAGATATCCTGGTATTTGATGCATTGGGACAAATTGTACGAACACTCAGGAAAGGCAGCTTTTTTAGTCGTGGAGATCACGCAGTACATCTTTCAACCAATAACCTGTCGAAAGGTATATATTTTGTAAAATTAGTTACTGGAGAAAACCAAATAAGCAAACCGCTGATTTTGATTGAATAGTCTATTTTAGCAAATAAATATTACAGCCATTTTGATTGTAATACTATGTAACTTAAAAGTAGAAGTTCTATCGTTTATGCATTTGTCTAGAACATCATTCACTTAACATTAAATTATCTAACCTGTAGTCTACAACCTTACCTTTTTTATAATCCAAAGTAATATTTGCTTGAATGTTAACGTATTGATCACGTTGTTTTGCTGGTTGAAAAGGTTGTATTTCTTCAACAAATCTTCTAAGGCTTACGGTGTCTATGGAAGAACCATTTAATGAACCAGCCATACAATTCCTTATTTTACCTTCTTTTTCAATTACTAAATATATTCTCACTTTATCATCTTCTTTATCAATTAGATATTGAGCGCTTTCTTCCAAATGTTCAAAAAAGGCTTTTCTATCCATATGAATCATTGGCAAAATTTGAGATTTTTTGAAAATTTCATCGTTAATCAATGGCCTCGGATATTCTAAACTTGCGAAACTTTTATAGCCTTCATATCCCTCTTGAGCTCCAAGCACAAAACATGAAAAGGATAAAGCCAAAGACCACATCAACTTGAGATTGGAATTAAACATAATTAATTTATTTTAATAAGTAATGATCGCGTAAAGCTACCTATTTCTTATACTTATATTGAAAATAATTAGCCTTTTCTCTGCTAGAGATTACATTTAAGAACAAAGGTTAATTTCTACTATACTAATATTTTATATTATCTATTTAAAATTAACCAAAACTATGTTATCTACTAACTGGCTCATGTGAAGCACTCAATGATGATATTTTTTTGAATGCTTTTCTGGAGTTTTGAAGTATTAACTTCTTAAAACTACAGAACATGGAACAAAAAATACAACGCAACATCGTTTGGTTTTTCTCCTTATTGCTCTTGACATCTTTTTTAGGATTTTATCCTACCTACTTGGTCAAAGCTCCAACATTTGAGGGATTCAAAACCGCCCACCATTTTCATGGATTGATGGCACTCCTTTGGATTTTACTCCTCATCGTGCAACCACTCTTGATTCGCTTAAAGAAAAATGAATTACATAAGCAGGTTGGAAAACTATCTTATGTAATCATGCCATTATTGATCATTTCACTTTTCTACGTTGCAAAAGCCTCTTACGAAGCAGCTTTAATTGCAAAAGGAAGAGAAACCGCACTAGCTGGAATGACCAATGGAATTCCAGATATGATTTATTTGGGATTCTTTTTTTCCATGGCAATGATTTATAGAAAGCAAGTTTCTATACACATGCGATTCATGGCTTGTACAGGATTTATGATGCTAGGACCTGGTCTTGGACGCATGATGGTTGTCGCATTTGGATTGCCTGTTTCAATAGTCATCGTCACAATTGTTTCTTTGACTGCCCTGCTACCCCTTACTTGGTTGATTTTCGACATCAAAAACAAAAAACCACTATTTCCTCTGATTTCTTACATGGTCATAACTATAATGGTCATCATTACTGGTTCAAGTGGTCTTGATCCTTGGTGGCAAAGTTTGGCTGGATGGTTTTCAGAAACTTTTTTTTAAATCTTTAAAACCAAAAAACTATGGGATTTTCTTTCAAACTAATTCATTATTTAGCATATAGAACTTTAATAATACTTTCACTTTTATATGCAATATTCTGGGGTTCTTCCTGTGGGCAAAAGAAAATAGTTTATGATCATAGTTTTATCAGATTCCATTTATATGGAAAAGGAGAACCAGTTTTTGTTTTAAGCGGGGGACCTGGCAATGACTGTCATCAGGAAGAAGATGTAGCAATGAAAATTGGTGAGCATTCTATGGCTATTCTTCTTGAACAAAGAGGAACAGGGCTTTCCATTCCTCCAAAAATGAACACGGAATTCATAAATTTAGAAGCTTATATCCTTGATTTACTTTTTGTAATGGACAGCCTCAAAATCAATAATGCTAAATTTTACGGACACTCTTGGGGTGCAATGCTTGCAACTTACTTCGCAACCAAGTATCCAGAAAAAGTAAGCGCTCTGATTTTAACAGGACCAGGGTACTTAAAACTTGACAAATCGTATCAAAACAAAATATTTGCCAATCGAATGAAAAAACTTAGTCCTGAGCAACGAATAAGATTTGATGAACTTTCTAGAATTAATTCTAATAGACTAACAGTTTTGGAACAAAATGAAATATCATTTTTGGGAGCAGTTTTCAACACTTTTGACACAACAAACTGGGATTGGAAATATAAAAAAATTCAAACAGAGAAAAACACAATTACAAACTTATTAATAACCGAAGATCTTGAAAGGGTTGAATTTGATATTACTGATAAAGTAGGACAATTAAATATGCCCATTACTTTAATTACTTGTAAAGAAGATCCATTGGCATTTCTTACTACGGAATACTTCAAATTTGCTCCCAAATCTAAGGTTAAGTGGCTTGACAATTGTGGCCATTTTCCAATGTATGAACAACCTCAAAATTTTTATCAAATGCTAACTGAGGCAATAAATAACATATAAAAAGTAAAACATGGAAAACAAATTGCAAAACAGTGTGGGGTTCTTTTTTGTAGCTATCTTAATTGTCACTTTACTTGGATTTTATCCATCTTATTTTTCTCATTTCCCAAAATTTGATGGCTTTTCATGGGCTTTTCATTTCCATGCTATTCTTGCACTGCTTTGGCTATTTATGCTTATTGCTCAAGCTTTTCTTATAAGAGCCCGGAAATATGAAACTCATAAATTTATAGGAAAATTATCATATTTCGTTATGCCTCTTTTGTTATTTTCCTTTTTTTTAATGGCGAAAGCAACTTACATCAAGAATATTTCTATTAGACAAATTAGTGAGATTGATGCTTTAGCAGGATTAAGCAGAAGTGGACTAAGAGACATTTTGTATATGGGTGTCTTGTATGGTTTAGCTATTTATTATAAATCAAAAACATCTTGGCATCTTCGATTTTTTACATGCACAGGACTAATTGTATTAGGTCCTGGACTTGGAAGATTTGCTTTTGCAAATTTTAGACCCGAAGTTGCAGGAGCTACGATGGGCATTATGATGTTATTAGTGCCGATAATTTGGTTAGTTGTTGATGTTTTCAAAAAGAAATCACCTATTCCATTACTTATTTTTATTGTAATAACTATTTCGGCAATTTATTTGGATGGAGCTGGTCATTCTTCATGGTGGCAGGCCCTATCAAAATGGATTGTAACAAATCTGTTCTAAGAAATGATAAAAAAGCTGAAGAAACAAGCTGATTACATCTTATTGATAATTGAAAATCACATCGTCATAATTACAGGTTCAATTGGCTTTTGACCTTGATCGCAAAGCATAGCTAATTAATTATTTGAAACAATTTTTAAACCTTTTAAACCAAAAAACTATGGGATCTTTTTTTCCTCCTCTTCAACTAATGAAAGACGGACATTGCATTGTTCTCGGTATTTCTACCTGTATGAGCATTTTAGTGCTTTGTCTGCTTACTGCTTATTCTTTTTATTCCCTTGTACAATTAAAAAAGAAATACAATGGACAATAAGAATTACCTCTTTAATCTTACTCCTTTGAGAGGAATAGCTGCGCTGCTTACGGTGCTATTTCACCTCAATTTGGGATCAAATGCTCTGCTCAATCCAGAATGGTCGCATGGATTTGACAAACTCTACCTCATGGTGGACTTTTTCTTTATCCTGTCTGGATTCATCATGGTACACGTTTACTCAGCTTGGTTTCAAAACGGTTTTGACCGGCAGGCATTCAAAAAGTTTACCATTGCACGTTTTGCCAGAGTGTATCCTCTTCACTTTTTCACCCTACTCTATTTGATTTTGCTGCAAGGAGTTTTTTGGTTGATGGGAGGCACTTATGACAACCCTTTTTCTGCCAATAGCTTCACTTTAGAAAGTATTCCTACAAACTTGTTATTGATTCACAGTATGAATATCCATGGTTGGTTTACCTGGAATAATGCAAGCTGGAGCATCAGTACAGAATGGTGGGCGTATATGGTTTTTCCATTTTTGGTTTACTGGTTTGCCAATTTAAAGTCAATTGGCAGATGGTTGATCATACTTGCTTGTGTTGGTGGTTATTTGAGCATCATTTACTTTTTTCAGGATTTAGTAACTTTTCCAAAAGGAATGGAATTCATTAAACCATTTTCAGCTAAAACACTCAATGTGGCTTACCAATATGGTTATTTACGTTGCATTTTTGGATTTGTCCTGGGTATGATGTGTTATCGGTTGTATCAGGAAAAATGGGGCTTGAAGATTCTGGGAAATGGCTACACATTGGCTGTTCTTGGCTTTGTTTTATTTCTTTTTATGCATCTCTTTCTACTGGATCTTTACATTGTTTTGATTTTTCCTTTCATCCTTTTGTCTGCTTCTTATGGAAGTAAAGGAATGAATAGTCTATTCGAATCTAAGCCTATGCAAAAATTGGGCGATTGGTCATTCGCCATTTATTTGGTGCATCAACCCATTATTTATACCAGAGAAACTATTGTTGCTTTGATGGCAAAAAATCCTCCAATTGGTGTGCCTCCCGCTTCTTCTTATTTAATTAGTTGGTTGGTTGCCCTTGGTTTCATAGCATTTACTTTATTAGTCAGTTATCTGGTTTATGAAAAAATAGAAGTGCCTTGGAGAAATAAAATTAAAATCAAATATTCAAAATAGATCATCATATGGAACGTAGAATATTCTTGAAACAGAGCTCTTTAGCTGCTGGTACATTGCTCTTGCCAAATCTTAGTTTGAAAAATGAAGTAAAAATAAAAGTGGCAATTGTTGGACTTGGTTGGTTCGGGACAGAAGTCCACTTGGCCAATCTATTACAAAACAAAAACTTTGAAGTCATAGGTATTTGTGATGTGAATGAGCTTTGCCTTACGCGTGCAATTGAATTTTGTAAGAAAAACAATGCACCTATACCTCAGACTTTCAAAGATTATAGAGTCATGTATGAATTGCCGGGTCTACAAGCGGTTACCATTGCAAGTCCAACCCATTGGCATGCTTTGCAATTTATAGAAGCGAGCAAAAAAGGATTTGCCATTTTCCTTGAAAAGCCAATTTCTTTCGATATTTCTGAAGGCCAGGTTATGTTGAATTACCAAAAAAAATATGGAAACATTGTGCAAGTTGGTTTTAAATCTCTTGCAGCTGACAGCACAACTGACGCTAAAAATTTCATAAAAAATGGTGGTATTGGAAAGGTGTATGGGGCAAAAGTGAATTTATTGTTTGATACGGGAGGAATGCCAGCCAAATCTCCTATGCCTTCCACATTGGATTGGGATATGTATTGTGGACCTGCTCCTATTGTAGATTTGCACAAAAAAGAAGAAGAAATCACAGCTACTTGGAAGGCATCCAAACACATGGACCACGGAGTACATTTTGACTGGACCATCCACTATTTCAACAACATTCGTCATATTTTAAACCTGGGTCTACCAACACAAATCACTGCTACTGGAGGCAATTCAAGATACCAAATGGAAAATCCAGATTACAGCCAAATTTCGCTTAATTACGATGGGTTACCTGTTGAGGTAATTACTCAAACTTACGGAAATGAAAATCACAAAGAATACGCGATAGGAGGATATATTTATGGACAAAAAGGAACCGTATTTGTGGGAGAAGTTGGTTGGGAATTTATACCTATCCAAGGCGAAAAAGAACGCCATGGTTTTATTGAATTCATGCCTTGGGACCCTGCAATGAGTGAAATCTTGACGAAAAGTTTCACCAATTTATTTGAAAATTGGGGAGAAGCCATTCTTCGAAAAACAAACGAGAACATCATTGCAAATCTTCAAGATGCCTACTACGCAACAGCTACCATGATCTATGCTTCTATGTCAATGGAAATGGGAACTACCATTGAATTGAAAGATGGGAAACCTATTCAAAGTGAAGTGGAGCAATCTTCTTACACGACGAGAACTTATAGGAAACCATGGATTCACCCTCAAAAATGGGTATAATTCAAACCAAATCCAATTTTCATATCTGCTATCTAATAATTTCAAAACCAAAAAATATAAACAAATGAGCTTTAAATTAGTCAAAATCTGCATTTTCCTTTTGTTTTTAAATAGCTGGAGTTATGCACAAAATCAATATCCTCATACTAAAACGAGTGGAGACATAGACCTTCACTTTGGAGTAGCCTATCCAGATCCTTATCGGTGGATGGAAGACATCAAAAACCCGGAAGTAGAAGCTTGGTTTAAGGAACAAGCCAATCTGACAGATAAAACTTTGAGTAATATCAATGGCCGAGATGAATTAATTGCTACATGGAAAATGTTGAATGGATTGGAGAACCCAAGAATAAATTCAAGAGATTTCAGAGGTGGTAGAATATTTTATCGCAAAACGTTGCCAGGTGAATCTGTAGGAAAAGTATATTATCGTAATGGATTGTATGGTGAAGAATTACTTTTATTTGATCCTCTGGCTTTTGAAGTTGGAAAAACCTTGTCTGTAAGCAGCATCTTACCTAGTCATGATGGTAAATATGTTGGAATCTCCTACAGTGAAAATGGAGCTGAAATTGGCACCTTGATCCTGGTGGATGTTGAAACAAAAAAGGTACTTAAAGAGCGATTTTCACCAGTCTGGGGTGGAATCATGGAATGGAACTTTGATAATAAAGGCTTTTGGTGGGGAAAATTGAGCAGCAGCGACAATACAAACGAAGGAGCACTGAAGAATAGCAAGGTGATGTTTCACACAATGGGTCAAGACCCCAAAATGGATAAAGAGTATTTTTCAAATGTAACCAGTCCCGAATTAGGAATAGAGCCTCAGGAATGGCCGTGGGTTTTTGTCAGCAACTATATGCCTGAATATATTTTTGCTGAAGTTAGCACCGTGCAGGCCGAAAAAAGAATTTATTATGCACCTATTTCTGACATCCATAAACCGAAAATTAATTGGAAAACTATATCAGAGCAAAAAGATACCATCAATGGAGTATATGAATTGATGAATGGTAAAATTTATGCTGCTACATCGAAGGGTGCTCCAAATTTCAAAATCATTGCTACCGATGCTGCCGCTCCGAATTGGAAGAATGCCGAAGTTATTGTTAGCGAAAAAGCGGATAAATTGGATAATTTCATAAGGACAAAAGATTACTTGGTATTGGTTTATACAGATGGGATAAACAATACCTTGTTTAAATATCATCCCCAAACCAGAGTTACTTCTCAAATTACCCTGCCCTATTCAGGAACAGGTTTTGTGTTCAATTTGGATAAAAAATCCAATACCATTTTTGTCAACATGACAAGTTGGAGCAAGGCTATGCAAGAATTTGAAATCAACCTTGATAACAATCAAACTCAACTCAGTAAATTCAATAAACAGAATGTTTATCCAAAGGAATTTGAGGACATTGTCGTGGAAGAAGTTGAAGTGACTGGTCATGATGGAGTGAAAATTCCTTTGTCACTCATTTACAAAAAAGGATTGGAGAAAAATGGCGAAAATGTTTGCATCATGGAAAGTTATGGTGCTTATGGATCAAGCATGACTCCTTATTTTAATTACGCAAGCACATATTTAGTTACAAAAGGTGTTGTTTTGGCCTATCCACACGTGAGAGGTGGAGGAGAAAAAGGAAATGCCTGGTATAAAGCTGGATTCAAAACAACAAAACCAAATACATGGAAAGATTTTAATAGCTGTGCAGAGTATTTGATTAAAAATGGATTTACTTCTCCCAAACATTTGGCAGGTACTGGAACTTCAGCTGGAGGAATTTTGATTACCAGAGCGATTACCGAAAGACCTGATCTTTATGCTGCCGCAATATGTGATGTAGGATGTGCAAACACTATGAGATTTGAAGCAACACCAAATGGCCCTGGTAATGTTCCTGAATTTGGTACTGTACAAGATAGCATAGAATGCAGAGCTTTGTATGAAATGGATGGTGTTGCTCACGTCCAGTACGGCGTCCATTATCCAGCCGTTATGAGTGTAGCTGGATGGACAGATCCACGAGTAATTGCTTGGCAACCTGGAAAATTTGCAGCTGCTATGCAAAATAATTCCAAAAGCGGTAAACCTGCTTTATTGAAAGTCAATTACGACAATGGCCATTTTACTGAAGACATCAATGTGGCATTTTCAAATTATGCAGATCAATTGTCCTTTATGTTGTGGCAATGTGGGCACCCAGAATTTACCAAAAAACCTAATCAACCATAATACTTAGGTCTTTATAAACTAAGATAAAATATTCAACTTTAAACCTAAGACCATGTTAAAAATTATCAAGTATTTTAGTCTTACGGTGATTGCAGTAATCCTCATTTTCATTGTTTATATTTATAGCCTAACTTTTACATCCCATGGAAGAATGGATTGGCGACAAGCAGCATTTTGTAAGATGGTTTCATTAAATAGAATAAGTGAAGACCAATTGACAAAAATGACATTAGAAGACTATAGAAACATGCTGCCAAAAATGAACTTAGAACAAGTGTTTAGTCTTGACACATTGAACATTACTTCGGATAGCCTACCTTTGTTTATTTACAAACCAGCAAATCTTCCCAATAATGCCCCAATAGTTATCTATTACCATGGTGGAGGTTGGTTTCAGCCATTTAACAACTTAAGCAATTCAATTGCCAGACAGTATACCAATTGCTTCAAGGCCATTATTGTTGCAGTTGATTATAGAACCGCTCCTAAATATCCATTCCCAACCCATGTCAATGATAGTTACAACACCTTCAAGTGGGTGATCGAAAATGCTGAAAAAATTGGAGGAAACCCTGAAAAAATTGCAGTGATTGGAGAAAGTGCTGGTGGAAATATTGCTACAGTAGTCTGCCAAAAAGCTAAAAATGATGGATTTACAAATATTAAATACCAAGTATTATATTGCCCTTCTACTGATATTGGCCATCCTCATATATACCCATCAAACAAAAAGTTTGAAAACGGATATCTTCTTGGTAAAGCTGAAGTGGATTTCGTAAATAAATATATTACCAAAACAAGTGAAAATGGGTTAAATCCTGAATTATCCCCAATGTTAGCTGATAGTTTGTCAGGATTGCCCCCAGCTTTTATTATTACGGCAGAATTTGACCTTCTGCACGATGAAGGAGTTGCATATGCTGATAGATTGAAAAAGGAAGGAGTTCCTACCAAATATAAAGACTTGAAAGGTTGTATTCATGTAATGGCAGGGCCTTTTATGGAAAAAGAAACCAAGCAATTAAATGATGAAATAGCTTTAGAGTTAGATAAAGTTTTTAAATAAAGGCATTCCTATAGCTTCCTAAACTATTTCACCCTCAGTTTTCTATTTTTTTAATTAGTTTTAAACCAGAATCAATTTGTAATTTAATTCACTTCTTTTAGTACTTCATGTTTTGAAACAAGGGTTTTGTATATTTTCCTTTTTACTGTTAATGATGGGTCAGGTTTATGGGCAAAACCTGCATTTTACTTCTTATGGTACGAAAGAAGGATTGATACAAAATAGTGTTTACAGTACCATTCAAACCAAAGAAGGGTTCATGTGGTTTGGCACACAACATGGATTAAATAGGTTTGATGGAGTTAAATTCAAGGCTATGGAATACACCAAAAGTAATGATACGATCGGAAATTCTAGAATGATTGTTTCCATGCATATTGACAAATTTGAAAACTTTTGGCTAGGAACAAGCGAAGAGGTAATTTTATATGACAGATTCAAAAATGAAATTTATGATGCTGCTATAAAATACCCAGGTTTAACTTTTGAGGGTGAATGGATAAACCAGATCACTACGGATGGTCAAAACAGGCTATGGATGTGGGGTAAGTTTAATTTAAAATGTTATGATTTAGTCCATAAGAAAATAGTACCCATTGAAAAAAAAGAGCTCATCAATCAAACCAGTGCTTTTGCGATCAGTGAGGATCGAAGCCGACTTTATTTTGGTTTGAATGATAAAATTATACTGTTGAAAAACAATGAATATTCAGAAATAGAATCCGATTTTTTTAAATCAAAAAAAACAACCATTACCTCTCTGTTGTGCGCTAATAAAATGCTTTGGTGTATAACCTCAGATAAAAAAGTTTGGATATCCAAAGATGATGAAAACATCCATTGGACATCTTTTGAAAGTTATTTTGGTTCTTCTTGTCTATTTGATCCGCACACGATGCATAAAGGAACGAATAACAATATTTGGATAGGAAGCAGAAGTGATGGAATATTAATAGCTGATTTAAACAATCTTAAAGTAACCAAATCTTCTGATTTTCTCCACCAATCTGCATTGAGAAATAAGTTTATATTGAGTTTTTTTACGAACAAACAAGGAATCACATGGGTGGGAGCAAGTGGTGTTGGAGTTTCCAAATATGATCCGGCAATTACCCAATTTGAATTATTTCGCAATGATGCTTTGCCCGGTAAAATGCAGATGGATAATATGATTTTTAGTTTGTATTCAGACAATGGAAAAGATTTTTATTCTGGAACGCTGACTGGTGGATTATTGCATTGGGATATTTCAAAAAACCAGTCTGCATATTATAGACCTCCCAACCAATCCTCAAACACTGAAGTCAATAACATATACACCATCACCAAAGCCGATGACCAACTATACATGGCAACTTGGGGAGGTTTGGCAAGTTTCAACCCCCGATCAAAGCATTTTTTACTTTATAACGACCAAGACGGCAAGACCCAAAAATTAGCAAGTTTATTGAAACTAGAAGGTCAAAACAAACTTTTGGTGGGTGGATATCTTCATTTTTTGAGGTATTTTGACATTGATACTAAAAAATGGTCGCCCATTTATGACCCCGATCGTTTTTTAGAAAACTCCAAAATAAGGCCAAGATTTATGCATCAGTTGAGTGAAACTGAAATATTGATTTGCTCAGAAAACCGTTGTCTTACGAAATACAATATTGAAAAAGGAAGCTTCAAAGAATATCCGGAATTGGGGCATTATTCAGGTATGGCCACCCACATTTACATAAGCAAAAAATATTGGTGGGTTGGCACAACAAAAGGTTTGATGCAAATGGATGCTCGCACGGAAAAATTAATAAAAGTTTGGAATGTGGAGACCGGACTTTCCGATGAAGTCATATATGCTGTATTAGAAGATAATTATGGTAAAATTTGGGTAGGTACAAATAAAGGGTTGAATGTAATTGAACCAAAAACTGGACTGATCAAAAAGTTTGATGAAAAGGATGGACTTCAATCTTTGGAATTTAATACCGCTTCTTGTTTTAAAGATGAAAAGGGAAATTTATACTTTGGTGGGGTTAATGGCTTCAATAAAATTCCTGCTAAATTATTCAACACACAAAAGCACAATCCAAAGCCGATCATTACCAATGTGCAAGTTATGAATGAACCTCTGATGACAGACTCAATCATCAGTTATACTTCAAGTTTCACACTAGCACCCAATAAAAACTTCATCAGTTTTGAATTTCAAAGCCCTAATTATTCGCAAACAGAAAACATCATTTACAGATACCGATTGTTGCCCATACAACAAGAATGGCAATTGAATGGAAATAGGAACTATATCAATTACACACAGCTCAAGCCAAATGATTACACCTTTGAAGTGCAGTCTTCAGTTGGAGATTTGCGTTGGTCGCAACGCAATGCTATCCAAATAACAATTTTGACACCGTGGTATAAATCATTTTGGTTCTTGAGCATCATCACTTTGTATATCATTGGAATGGGCATTTACTTTTATAAACAAAGAATTTCTTCCATCAAAAACAAAGCACTTTTAAAACAAAGAATCAATGAGACAGAAATGGCGGCTTTAAAAGCGCAAATGAACCCTCACTTTATTTTCAATTGCATCAACAGTATTGACGCCTTCATCCAAACCAATGACAAATACAATGCTTCCATCTATTTGAATAAATTTGCGAAACTCATCCGAAATATTCTGGACAGCAGTAAGCAAAATTTAGTACCATTGTCTACCGATTTGGAAACGTTGAAATTCTACACAGAACTGGAATGTATGAGGACTGAAAATAAATTCAAAACTGTATTTGAAATTGAAAAAGGTATTCTGGAGGAAGATATTTTCATACCACCTTTGATCATACAACCTTATGTTGAAAATGCTATCATTCATGGTTTAAAATCCAAAAATGATTACGACGGTGAGTTGAAGATTACTGTTTTTAAAGCAGAGGATAAACTCGTATTTGAAATCAAGGATAATGGAATTGGAAGGGTCGCTGCACAGAAAATGAATACCAACCGTGGAACGTCTTATGGAATGCAATTGAGTACAGATAGGGTGCAATTATTCAATGATGATCAAGACGAAAATGTCATCATTACTGATTTGTACGAAGGAAATGAAGCTAAGGGTACTTCTATCAAAGTGATGTTGAAAATAGAAAACTAAAGAAAATGTTGAGCGCAGTAATAATTGATGATGAATACAAAGGCCGGTTGGCATTAAAGCAAAAAATACTGGATTATTGCAAAGATATCATCCTAATTGGCGAAGCTGAAAACGGCAAAGAAGGTTTGGAATTGATCAATGAAAAGAAGCCCGACATCGTTTTTCTGGACATTGAAATGCCGCTAGTCAATGGTTTTGAAATGCTCCAAAATTTAAAAGAACGAAACTTCCATTTGATTTTCACAACGGCATATAATCATTATGCAATAAAAGCAATAAAATATTCCGCTTTTGATTATTTATTAAAACCCATTGATATTGAGGAACTTAAAACTACTGCTCAAAAATTAGTAAACAGTGCAAAATCAAATCTGGATTTACAAATTGAGTTACTTCATGGAAATTTTCAAGATAAGAATAAGCCACTGAAAAAATTGGCCATACCAACAATGGATGGCATTTGCTTTTACGAATTAAAAGACCTCATTTATTTGGAAGCTGACAGCAATTATACAAACCTCTATTTTACTGAAAACAAGAAAATTGTAGCTTCTAAAACCCTCAAAGAATTTCAGGATTTACTTCCTGAAGACCATTTTTACAGGCCACATAATTCCTACATCATCAACCTTTCCTTTGTTTCCAAATACATAAAAGGGGATGGTGGGCAAATACAATTGCATAATGGTGCGATTGTAGATGTTTCCAGAAAACACAAAGACGAGTTTTTAAAACTAATCAATAAGCGGTGAAGTCTTTTAAAATTATGATTTGTTGAACTTTTTTTGAGCAAAATTCAAATAAACGAACAAGGTAGTGTAATATTGGTCTTTTAAAAGCCACCACTTAATACCTATCTCATGTTTGCTACGCTCGATATTGTCATTTTCGTTGTTTATCTTTTGGGCATTGTTGCTTTGGGTTTGTACATGTCACGTACAAAAGAAGGAACAGAAAAAACTGCAGAAGATTATTTCTTGGCGAGTAAGTCATTGCCTTGGTGGGCAATTGGTACTTCACTGATTGCAGCAAATATCTCAGCCGAACAGATGATTGGGATGTCGGGACAGGCATTTGGAATGGGTATCGCCATAGCATCCTATGAATTGATGGCAGCAGCTACTTTGATTATCGTTGGGAAATACTTTTTACCCATTTTCATAGAGAAAAATTTATTTACCATTCCACAATTTGTAAAGGAAAGATATAGTGATGAACTTAAGACCATCTTAGCCATCTTTTGGCTTTTCCTTTTCACTTTTGTCAATTTAAGTACCGTTTTATTATTGGGTGCCATGGCACTCGACACCATCATTGGTACTGGGGACAAAAGTTTATTGTTGTATGGCATCATTGGATTGGCGTTGATTTCAGCGGCTTACTCTCTTTATGGTGGACTTACGGCAGTTGCTTGGACTGATGTTGTACAAGTTGTATTGCTTATATTAGGAGGAATCATAACAACCTACTTGGCGTGTGCAAATCTTACCCCATCTGGAGGATTTGTGGATGGTGTACAACATATTTATAGCACATTACCTGAGAAATTTCATATGATACTGGGTAGTGATCATCCAATGTATAAAGAACTTCCGGGCATCGCTGTTTTGGTTGGTGGTATGTGGGTTGCCAATCTTTATTATTGGGGATTCAACCAATACATCATTCAAAGAGCATTAGCCGCTAAGGACATCAAAGAAGCACAAAAAGGCTTGGTACTTGCTGGCTTTTTGAAAATACTCATTCCATTTATCGTGGTTGTTCCTGGAATTGCCGCATACTCCTATTATGCTGGTGGAGCTGGTACTTCTGTTGTGGAAGGAGCCGCTACTGCTTTGCAAGTGGATAATCCTCCATTCCAAGCCAATGATAATGCGTATCCTTGGCTAATAAAAAACCTCATCCCAACAGGATTTAAAGGATTGGTAGTAGCAGCATTGGCAGCAGCCATTATTTCATCATTGGCTAGTATGATGAACTCCATTTCCACGATTTTCACCATGGATATTTACCAACAATACATCAATAAAAATGCTTCTTCAAAAACGACTGTAAATGTGGGAAGGATTTCTGCTGCAGTTGCATTGGTGATTGCTATGATCATCGCACCCATGCTTGCCAACGGTAGAGGAATTTTCAATGTCATTCAAGAATATACAGCCGTTGTGAGTCCTGGAATATTAGCAGTATTCATGTTGGGTTTGTTTTATAAAAAGGCAAATAACAGAGGGGCTATCATCGGAATTCTTTTCTCAATCGTTTTTGCTTTAGGGCTCAAGTTTTCAAACCTTGGTCTACCTTGGATGCATGAAACAGCCTTGGTTTTCGTGATCACTTGTTTGGTCATAGCTGGTGTCAGTTATGTCACTGGCAAAGGACTTGATGATCAATATGCAATCAGGACTGACGGAAGTACCTTTACGACGAGCAGTGCATTCAATATTTCGTCTTTTATCATTTTATTGATTTTGGCATTTTTGTATGCGGCTTTTTGGTAGTCGGCTCTGAGTAATCAGCTGGCAGAGATCAGCAGTCAGGAAATTAAATTGCTATGAGTTCATAAAGTAGAAAGTTGAAAGTTCATAAAGTTATTTTTAACAAAAGCCTATCCTAATCAGGAAAAGGCCCGTTGCTCGTTGCTCGAATCTCGCTGCTACTTCACCACAAAAGAATTCAGAAAAATATCAATCAATTCATTCAAACTAGAGCCCGTAGGAGAATACACTTGCGCTGTATAAATCCTATTGGGTTGCAATTTCACTACCCCTTTGATAGATTGTTTAGCAACCTTGTCAACCAACTTATAAACCATCATAGGTAAACCTTCTTGACTTATTAAAATATCCTTATATACGACCTGACAATTATTTTTTTCTGCAATACTTGCAAGTGTATTAAGTAAAAATTCTTCATTGACATCTGTGCTATCGTAGTCTATAACAGCATCGGGGTAAGTGACAACATTGACCGTGTAAAGCGTATTGGGATGATCCGTTTTCTGAAGGGAAAAATTTTCATTGACGACATCACCTACAACTGTTGGAATAATTTTCTCTAAATATTTAAAATGTCCAGGAGCTTTTACTTCAAACCGATCTTGGAGATCAGAAAAAAGAATAAAATCAGATTGCCCGTATCCTTTAAATATAGAAACAATTAGAAAAATAAAAATGTAAAAACCAACTTTCATAAAATGCTTATAGCTCCTTGATAACGTACCAAAAGAGGCAAAGGGCAAAGATTGGTTTATTTTAACAGATATTTATTAGAAATGACTGAAGCTTTTGGAAGTTTGCCACGAGCCTTGAGGCCTTCGAGCATCGCGCCTCATTGCAATTCAGCAATTTCGCAATTCAGCAGTTCAGCAATTTCACAATTTTGCAACAAAGAAATTTTGTCATTTAAAAAAAACCAAAATGGCAAGGCACCAATAAATGTGCCTTGCCATTATTTTTTAAAACCAAAATATGAAATCTACATTTTCACAAACTTGATCATTTGCATGTCCTTTGTTTGAATAAAATAAATGCCTGGCTGATAATCACTAATATCCGCATTGTCTGTATTTCTAAAAACCTTCAAAAATTTCCCACTTAAATTAAAAATAGCGAAATCGGTAGTTTGATTTAATCGTATTTCTTTAGTGGCTGGATTAGGATAGACTATTAAAGTCGGCTGAATACCAGAAACTTCCTCATTGGATGTAGATAAATCATTGATGCTAAAAAAGCTCACACTTCCACTCACTTCATTGGCAACAATCAACATTGGAAAACCATTTGGACTATCCTCTGCAGCAACAAAAATGACGTGTTCTGGACCTAAATCACCAGCATCTGCCGATTCTACATCCGCAGTAAAATTTCTGTTATTGAAGTAGGTTTTATACGCAGGTTTCAATGGATTAGTAACATCATAAACCATCACACCACCAATTCTTTCTAGACCAATAAATGCATATGTTTTTCCATCAATTTCACCAATAGTGATGGCTTCTGGCTCAGGGCCTTTGTCATCACTTCTATTTTTCTTGGTATTATTGGTATTAGATGCATTGAAATTAGCAGGATAGGCCTCAGCAGTTATTTTCTCTAATTCATTTCCGCTGTCCCAAACCATATTGCCATAAGCATCCCAGATGGTAAATGATCTTGCTCCAAAAGCAAACAATTTTTCAAATGTGCCGTCACCATTAAGGTCACCGATTTGTTTAGTCACATTCAATCTACCAGCCTTAGCTTTGGTATCTGCAAGAGCTGGACTTACTGTCAAAGCACTAATTCTTTCAGATTCTGCACCGCCTAAGAAACCTGGATATTCTCTTACATCACCTTCATTTACAGTAATATAGTAGGTTTGACTATCGTGAACCATTGCAGTTATCGCATCTGGTTGGTACATTCCAAATATGTTGTAATCATTTATCTTAATGTCAGTGTCGTTGTTATTGGCATCAAGGCCTGATTTACCAGCTTCCATGGTGATAACACCCAATTGCACTTTGGCTGCGTTTGTTGGATCTAAGCCAAAATCGTTGTCATTGATCACAATGAAAGACTTCATTTCTTCAACCCAAGCTAATCCTTCAGCTTTATCATTAGGAGTATATCCAAGGGAAGGAAGGTTAAACATTTTGAGCTTGAAAGCAACATTTACGCCTTCAGCAGTAATTTCTTCCGCTGTTCTGCCTTCCCATGCTTCTGCAGTTCTAGAAAGGATATCTGTAGCAAAGTTTAAATCAACTTCGTACACATATTTTTTACCATTTGCAGTGACATCATCATCGCGCTCCATCACATAAATCTTTCCATTACCAGCATAAAAGGCATCACCCATTTTATCCATTGCTGTTTTTCTAAGATCTGGTCTTTCAAGCAAATAGATGTATTCATGTTGTGGAATTCCAGATTTGTTCATCGCCAAAATTCGGATCACTTGTGAAGTTCCTCTTTTGGAAGTATTTGGATTGTCTAAAGGAGATTGAATGAATGCATAAATCATGTCATTCTCTTGATCCATTGCAATGGCTTCAAATCCTCTGTTCGCTCTTCTTTTGTTGTATACTTCTGGAAATGTTTCAGAACCATAATAACCCTCCGCTTGACCTCCAAGAGCTCCAGTACCTTTAGCTACAAAACGGTGAAGCATCTTTCCATTAGCATCAAAATGATAAACTGCAGGACGGTATTCATCACACATCCAATAAGTATTATCATCGGCATCAATCACAATGCCTTCCATATCTGCACCAAATCTGTCATATCCTAGAGAATCAAAAAATACATCTCCAACTTTGAATTCTGCACCAGTAGCATTTGCCAAAGGTCCTACAGGAATTTCGTCTGCTCCTGGAATGTTTGGTAAACCTGTAATTGGGTGTTTCACGCCAAGGCTATCTTCCCAATAAAGAAAAGTAGTATCTTGAAGACTTACTTGTCCTGAATTCACATCCAAAGTGAATTTCAAAATTCTAGATTGGAAGTCAGGTAAAATAAATGGTCTCAATGCATTTACAGCACTATTATCACTGATTTTTACACCATTTACAGGTTCACCATTTGGGCCTCTGTCTGGGTGTGAAACAAAATGAAGCTTTGAAACTTTACCATCTGCCATTTCCACACTTTGAGGGTAAATACCAGAAAGACCTCCAAATCTTACCGCATTACCATCTATTTGAGTTCCGAAATTAGGGGAATTCAAATCAGCTGTTTGAGTAAGTGTTGGTTGTGCTCCATGATTTTTGAATCCAAGTGGACTGATTTCCACAAGAGCATTTGTAGTAAGGTTTATAACTGCGAATGCATTGTTTTCCTGTAAAGTAACAAAAGCTTGTTTGTCATCTGGTGAAACCGCCACATATTCAGGTTCTAGATCCATTGCTACCGTGATCGCAGAATTTACATCCAATTTTATTCCTCTGTTGATGAGTTGAAATTTCCTTGCGTTATAAGCTGTGAATTTTACTGTTGTCACAGTCGCATTCAATGCGCCACTACTTACATCAATGATTGAAACAGATCCTTCTGGATTTTTTGAAACATAATCATCGGCAGTGACACCATCTCCACTGAAAGGTTCGCCTTCGTTCGCAACGATTACTTTGGTTCCAGCGTGATTGAATGTAAGCATATCAGGCAACGCACCTACTTCTACTGATGAAATCACCTCTCCATCCAAGTTTAAAAATACCACTTTTCCAGGTTCATAATTGTTCTTGGCTTCAACTGCAACGGCAACCAAATCCTGTGAAACAGCAACGCTATTCACTCCTCCACCATAAGTTTCCATCGAAACTTCTTTGATCAATGTTGGATTTGAAGGATTCTTTACGTCAAGGATTGTAATGGAATTTTTACTAGCATTGGTAAAAAATGTTTTTTTACTTGCTGCGTGATAAGCTGCGATCTCTGCTGCACCTTCATCGAAGACTCCAGTGGCATAAGTGCCCAGCTTTTTAAAGTTTAATTCTTGTCCAAAGCCAGTGGCTGCAAGGCATAGAATAAGTAAAAGGGGTAGAATTTTTCTTAGCATAACTTATGATTTTTGTTAATGTCAATCTCAAACGCAAAGAAAACCTTACTTGACCTAAAGAGTAGAATCGAGACAATTATCTAAAAATCATCATTAGTTTATGGGAATATTAAGGGTTGGCAATTTTTATTTGAATGCTTAAGATTAAAGTTACATAGGGGATTCTTTTGGTTAACATACCGAGATGGTTAAGCTTAGTTTCACAAGAACATTGCTAATACTGTTTGATAGACTTACTACCTATGAATACAATATTCGAGACAAGGAAGCTACACCTGAAATATAAATGTTATAACAAGTAAGGCCAAACATTAGATTTTGATCAAACAGTGTATAAGGTGGCAGCAAAAAAAATAAAACAAAATAAATTTAACCATCACTCTTTTATTACCTTTGTTAACTAGGATGTTTCTTATACTTCATTGATTATAACCTGAATGGCATGAAAAAACCAGATAGTATGATACAAGAATCAGATGTATAATTTATAATCAAATTTCAACTTTTAATAGTTTTTTAGATATAAGAATAATTCTGTTGCACAAGAATTGACTGTTTTTATATTAATATATTTTATTATTTAGATACATCCCAATTTTGCTATTTAATCATAAAGCTAAATTTAAGAGCAATTATGGAAGAACGGCTAAACCCAATAAGGCTTAAAAAATTTGAAAAATCTATCAGAAGACATTCAGACAGTCAAATTGATTACACAAGATACTTTCAGCCTTACATTGATAAAATCGAAGATTTTGCAATTGGCCCAAGTTTTTGGTTGATACCAGAACAAATCAACATGGAATTTTTTGATGCAAGTGAAAATATTGATCAATTAACGCCATTTCGAAGAGATCAATGGAAACAACAAACCGTTCATTTTTGGCTGGAAAATATTCACCCAGATGATAGGGATTTTTTTCTTGCTGCCACATTTCTTTCTATTGAATTTCTTGGGTTGTATGAACATATCAATATCAATCTTTATCTGAGAATGTTAAATGTGAATAATCAATTCAGATGGGTTCTTATTCAGTATCCTACAAGGTGCCACAATGATAAATCAGAAGTAATTGCGGGATTGGTCATTATAACAGATATCAGTCATTTGCAATTGGGCAGTCATTGCATTATGACGGTCATGGATAAAATGAATAAATCCAACAAATTTTATACCCTAAAATACGAAAAAACTGAGCTCAAAGAACATAATCTTCCACAACTTGGTAAAAGGCAACAGGAAGTTTTAGAATTGATTGCAAAAGGGCTTACTACCCCACAAATTGCTGCAGCACTCTTTATTTCTTATAATACTGTTGAAAACCACAAGCGCAATCTAAGACAAAAGCTTGGTGCGAAAACTTCTGGAGAACTGATTGCATATGCTTTTAAGTATCAATTGTTATAAAAATTGATAGATATCTACTATTTAATTCTAGCCATTTAGGTTATAATTTTGTGTTGTTAATTTAGGTACTATTGATATCTATTGTTATTCCCCATATTAAACTTTTATTGGCTATGAAACCTACAAATCTATCGTCAATTATTCTTCTAATTTTCCTATCAATTCAATCCATTTTCGCTCAAACAATTAAAGAACCCAAAGCGGTTTCAAACCATTCTGAAGTACAGGAGGTCATAAAAGCGTTTGATGCTGCCTATCTTCAAAATGATGAAACAAAATTTAAATCATTGCTTTCTAAAGACATTCAAGTATATGGCACAGATGCTAAAAATCTTTGGACTTTTGAAGTCTTCCAAAATCACATCAAGGATACCAACACAAAGGGCATTCCTAAAATGCAACTGATCAAACAAAATGATATATTATTGGATGAAAAAGGTTATTCCGCATTTATCATAAGAGAAATGAGCTGGAAAGGTGTTTTTGAAAACAATACAATCAGACAGACTTTATTTTTTGTAAAAGAATCAGGAATTTGGAAAGTAAAATGTATTGTTCTTGGTCATTTGATTCCAGATGTAAGAGGATGAATTTTCCTTAGATATTATTGGCTGACTTTAGCTAACCTTTTTATACTTTCCATTAATTATAAATTACCATGAAAAAAATTTTAACCATACTTTTTGTCGTTTCTACCATTTGTGGTTTTTCCCAAAATGTAGGTATAAATAATCCAACTCCTCAGACAGCTTTGGATATTATAGGCAGATTACGTTTGTCACCTATTGATGTTGAAGTAACCGGAAATGCGCCTTCTATACCTGCTAACCAAGGTTATTTTTCCTATTATGGCACACCAGTATCAGATTTTTTTTTGTTTCTTCCTGCTGGACATAAGGGCAGTTTTTTGGTAATTGAAAATACTACTCTAAAAGTATTGATTATACCTGGTGTGACAACTTTGAATAGTGGACAGCTGATCTTACTTTTTTTTGGCGATACAGCATGGAAAGTAATATACACCAATGAAAGTAATTGGACAACTAGCGGCAACGCAAACACTGACGCTAGACTTAATTTTATAGGTACCACAGACGATGAGGATGTGGTCTTTAAAAGGAATAATACAGAAAAATTGAGATTGCAAGATAATGGAGTGACCATCAATGGGGTAATTACTATAAGCGATGTAAGCACCACAGGAGAAATCAAACCCTATGGTACATCTGGTTCTTCTGGTCAAGTACTCACCAGTAACGGAGACGGTACGATGTCTTGGACCTCTATGCCCTCGGGATCATCTGTTGGTGTGGGTAATTATGGTACAGTGACCAATCCCATCACAGGTAAAACATGGTTGGATCGCAATTTGGGAGCTTCACAGGTTGCGACAAGTCCAACGGACGCAGCGAGTTTTGGCGACTTGTACCAATGGGGCCGCAATGCAGATGGGCATCAGCTACGCACATCCGGAACGACTGCTACGCTGGCAAGCATTTATTTTACGACCAGTGGTTTATTTATAACCGGCAGTTCTAATTGGTTGAGTGCTCTACAGACCCACATGTGGTCTGGTACCGCTGCAGAAAACAATCCTTGTCCTTCTGGATTTCGCATTCCTACTGCTGCAGAGTGGGAGCAAGAGAGAAGGACGTGGACAAGCAACAACTCTGAAGGAGCATTCGCCTCATCGCTTAAATTGCCGTTGGCGGGCCTCCGTGGCGAAAATAGTTTGCTCAGCTTTGTCGGCACCAACGGCTTCTATTGGAGCAGTACAGCGATTGGTGACTCTGCCCACTTCCTAAGCTTCAATAGTAGCGTTGCCGTAAACGAATTCTACCTTCGGGGGGATGGAAGATCAGTACGTTGCATAAAGGATTGAAGACTTGAATTTATTAATTATCTTAAAATATAAATCTAGATAGATAGATAGATAGA
>JAKQLF010000274.1 GCA_029567325.1 Bacteroidota bacterium
GTGAAAGCTTGCCGCTACTTACACTTGCAAGCGGAATGTATATATTAAGTGCTCCTGTAAATTCGCCTACACTTGACGAAAGTTTATTAGCTTCACTACTAGATATTGATTCCTGTCCATTTAACTTTGTGCAAATGACAAATAAAATGAGTATTAAATTGATTGCTCCTGATAAACTAGATTTCCCATTGTAGTTTACTTTCAAGTTATATTTCATGAATATATATTTTAATAGGGTTATTTGTTAAAATTTAAAGAACTGTTTGGATATTTGAGTACTCGGGGATCTCAATTCCACCACATACTGCCCATTTGGAAATGCAGAAACATCTATCATCAAATGGCCATTTTTTTCTCCAATATTGGGTACAGTTGTTTTTTGGATGAGTGCTCCAGCCATATTGAAAATGGCAATATTTACTTCTTCATTATTCAGCAGTGAAAATCGGATTTCTGCTTTTCCATCATTGGGATTTGGTATAATTTCTAGGTTGGCTTCAAGTTTTGATCGGTCCTCGAGTGGTTCTTCAATGAGTAGTTTTTCACACATTTTTTTACCAATCTTTAAATTCTGTCTATATCCTCTCTCAGAAAGGTTAGCGTTCATTCTCGCTACTTGCCCTTTAGTAAACATAAAAGAACATTCATCAAGGCCAGCATCCATGAAATTACCAATCATTTCTTCTTCATTTCCTGGACACATGGAAACGTGGCTATAACCATAACAAGAGTAATTTGGTGCATTGTGGGTAGGCGTATCTTCCACTCCATCTCCTTGACATTCCAGATTGGTCCATAATGGATATAAGCCCAAATATTGCCCCATTAAGTGAACCAAAGTTTTTCCTTTGCTATACTCTCTTTTTGCCGGATTAATCCCGAAATATTCTGGATCTATATATATACCATCCAAAGCATCATCAACATCGGGAAGTAATGCAAATCCCCCAACTTCGTCGGGCAAATCCGTAATCCAGATATTGATGTATTCATCTTTTTTTGCCCCTTCAATTCCTGTCTTTTTATCAGCAATCTGGCTTATATTTTGCAGGCTAAATGGCAGCGAAATTTGCTTATAATTGATCTCTACTTTATTTCCCGTAGGAGTACCATGGCAAAATCGAATTTTAGAATCACCTGCCATGCGATCTCTGTAGAAATGCTCTTTCTCTTCATAAACCCCCGCAAATGCATCATTTAATATTTGCAATTGTGCATCCACAGCTTCTTGAGAAATCTTCCTACTCGCATTTGTTTCCAAAACATTAAAAACAATTGGAAGTGTTTTTTCTTCAGGCACTGCATATCTGGCATACATGTGTGCAAAGAGCTCAAATTCTTGCCATTTCTTCTGATCTTTAGGTTTTTTATTATTGATTGTTTCCCAATTTTTGTGATATAAAAATCTGTATTCTTTTTGAGCCAGTATTGATGAGGAAAATACTGCGATAAGCAAAATCGAGCAAGCGATCTGCAAACAAGTTGTTTTGGTTTTCATATTCAATAATTTTATCTTTTTCATTTCAAATTGTTATCTTTATTTTGGGCAATAATATGCAGGGTGACAAGTGGAGTCACATTAAAAAATCAAATAAATAATTAATACAGATTCAGCTCAAGTAAACTAACTTGATAACATATCAGCGAAAAGGTTCAATTTCGAAAAAAAAATATATGGTCGCTTGTAAAAGCAACTAAAATATTAATGATGGATATACAGGTATAGCCTGAAACAGATCGCAGATTCAGAAAATAATTCACAATAAAATAAGTGTGATTATTTATTCACTACAGGAATAAATTCCATCATCAAAATAATTTCGACAGTCTTTTTGTCAAAAATAAATACACTTTGGAGACTTTTATTGAGAAGAGCGGAGGATGGGTATCAGCTTTTGGATTAAAATATCAAATTTTTCTACTCCCTTCAATTGTTATTACAAAACTAAAAAAAAAAAAAAACGAACCATGCAAATTTTTTATTCACTTTTTTTTAGGAAATAACAAAATCAGGGTATCCCCTAGATTATAATTACTTCTCGAGGCAGAATGCCAATTATTTAATATAACTATCTAATCATTACGTAACAGGACTTAACAAAATAAAGAAAATTACATCGCTGAAGAATTTCATTTTATTTCAAAAAAATGAAATTATGAAAAGCCTTACTTTCTACCACCCTTCCTTCAAAGAAACCGTCTGATTGAAAATCATCAAGTCCGCTGTAGAATCTGGATCCACCGTATAATACCCTTTCCGCATAAATTGCAAATGAATTCCTTCTTGGGCACCTTTTAAACCTGGTTCCATGATGGCAGTTTTGTTTACTTGCAAGGATTCTGGATTGTAGAAATCAAAAATCGTTTTGCCTTCATCTTCAAAGTCATCTGGATTTGGTACGGTGAAAAGGCGGTTGTAATTTCTGACTTCGCAGGGTAAACCTTCTTTTTTAGATACCCAATGGATGGTGCCTTTGGCTTTGATTTCACTCGTGTCTTCTCCACTTTTTGAATTGGGAAAATACGATGCTAAAACTTCAATTACTTTACCATTTTCATCCTTAACGCAGCCATCACATTGGATGATGTAGGCATTTTTCAAGCGTACATTGGCTCCAGGAGTCAATCGGAAATATTTTTTGGGTGCATCTTCCATGAAATCATCTTGCTCGATCCACAATTGTCTTGAAAATGGCAACGGTCTATCCTCAGAATGCACGTCTTCAGGATTGTTTTCCCCAGTCATGATTTCAGTGAGATTTTCATCATAATTGGTGATGGTCAATAAAACCGGATCAAGGACTACCATCACTCGATCTGCCGTTCTGTTGAGTACTTCGCGGATGCAAGATTCTAGTAATTCTATCTCAATGGTATTGTCTCTTTTGGCAACCCCAGCTTTATCACAGAATGTACGGATGGCTTCAGCAGGATATCCTCTTCTGCGCATACCACTGATGGTCGGCATTCTTGGGTCATCCCAACCACTTACAAAACCTTCTGTAACCAACTTCAGCAACTTCCTTTTTGACGTGATCATATAGGCCACATTCATCCTGGCAAACTCGATTTGTCTGGATGGGAAAATGCCCAATTTATCAATGAACCAGTCGTACAATGGTCGATGGTGGATAAACTCCAGCGAACAAAGTGAATGTGTAATTTTTTCTATCGAATCACTCTGTCCATGGGCAAAATCGTACATTGGGTAGATGCACCATTTATTACCTGTGCGGTGGTGATGTTCGTGTTTGATTCTGTATATAACTGGATCGCGCATGTGCATATTCGGCGAGGTCATGTCACCTTTGGCGCGCAAAACTTTAGATCCATCTACATATTTTCCAGCTTTCATATCTTGAAACAATTCAAGATTTTCTGCGATGGTTCTTTTTCTATATGGAGACTCTAAGCCTGGTTCAGACGGATTTTTTTTCATTTCCGCTATCTCTTCGGCACTGCTATCATCTACATATGCCAATCCTTTATTGATCAAATTGACTGCAAAATCAAAAAGTTGATCGAAATAGTCTGAAGCAAACAAAGCTTCGCCCTCCCATTCAAAGCCCAACCACTGTATGTCTTTTTTAATGGCCTCCACATATTCTGTTTCCTCAGTAGTGGGATTGGTGTCGTCAAATCTCAAATTGGTCTTACCACCATATTTCTGAGCTAATCCAAAATTGATACAAATGGCTTTTGAGTGACCAATATGGAGGTATCCATTTGGCTCAGGAGGAAACCTGGTATGTACTCTGCCATTGTGTTTCCCTGATTTTAAATCTTCTTCTATAATTTCCTCAATAAAATTCAAAGAGGGTTTTGTGATTTCAGACATTTGTTACAGTCGCTTAGTATTATGTTTTAAAAATTCATTACATTTTTTCGGGCATCTCTATACCCAATAAATCCATGCCATGCTGCAGTGTTTTCGCTACAACGCTACTCAATGTCAGCCTAAACGATTTTGCATTTTCGGTTTCAGCGCCCAAAATACGAATGTCATGATAAAACTTGTGAAATTCTTTTGCTAATGAATAACAAAAATTTGCAATGGTCGATGGATCATAACCATTTGCAGCTTCCAAAACCACATCCGGGTATGACATCACCAAAGTGAGTAACACTTTTTCCTGGTCTTCTAGTTCATTGTAAGTACTATAATCACCAAAGCCGTCATTGGCTCTGCGCAATATGGACTTTATACGCACGTAAGCATTTTGAATGTAAGGACCTGTTTGCCCTTGCATATCGACTGATTCTTTCGGATCAAATGTCATGCGTTTTTTGGGGTGTACTTTGATCATGAAAAACTTCAAAGCAGCAATGCCAATTTTACGGATGGTTTCTTGTTGTTCTTCTGCCGAGATTTCTGCAATTTCACCTCGTTCATCACTGGCTGCTTTTGCCTCGGCAATCACTTCTGCCATCAAATCATCTGCATCGACGACCGTACCTTCTCTTGATTTCATTTTACCCGTAGGTAAATCTACCATTCCATAAGAAAGATGAAAAAGTCCTTCTGCAAAAGGTTCTTTGAGACGCTTCATGATTTCAAACAAGACTTGAAAGTGGTAATCTTGCTCGTCAGCGACGGTGTAAATCATTTTTGTAGCACCAAAGTCTTGGTATCTGAGTTGTGCAGTTCCAATGTCCTGAGTCATGTAAACAGAAGTGCCATCTCTTCTTTGTACCAATTTGTGATCCATGCCCGCATCAGTCAAATCAATCCAAATGGATGAATCTTCTTTTTGATAAAATACCCCTAAGTCCAAGCCCTTTTTTACGGCATCTTTGCCGAGGAGATAAGTATCTGATTCATAGTAGTATTTATCAAAGTTTACCAGCAACTTATCATAAGTCTCTTCAAATCCCGCATAAACCCAGGCATTCATTTTTTTCCAGAGCTCAACTGTTGGACCGTCTCCAGCTTCCCAAGCAAGTAACATTTCCTTTGCTGCCTTACCCAGTGCACTGTAATTATTGAAATAGTCGTTTTTATATGCCTTGAAGAAAGCTGCTTCAGATTGGTCTAAGTCTGCTCTCGTTGCAAAAACGGTCTGCCCCTCAGCGGTACTTTGCCATTCCCCATATTCTTCTTGGAATTTGGTTTCAAACAATACATAATAATCTCCAACAAAATGATCACCTTTTATACCTGTTGATTCTGGTGTTTTACCATCTCCAAAAAGGCTCCATGCCAACATACTTTTGCAAACTGCTATGCCTCTATCATTGATGATTTGAGTTTTAATGACTTCATAACCAGCTGCTTGTAGAATTTTAGCACAACTCCAACCTAAAAGTATATTGCGGATATGACCAAGGTGTAAGGGCTTGTTGGTATTGGGTGAAGAAAACTCAACCATTACTTTTTCGTCCTTGCTTGCTAGATCTCCATAAACTTCCGTACCGACAATTTCGTCTAGATTATCCTTCCAAAACTGATCCGTGAGACTTAAATTTAAAAAGCCTTTGATGACATTGTAGTCCTTTACTTGACTACTTATTTCCACCATTTGTTTTCCAATTTCATCGCCTATTTGTTCTGGCGATTTTTTGAGATCTTTCACGAAAGGGAAAATCACCAAGGTAAAGTCACCTTCAAACTCTTTTTTGGTCGGTGATAGTAGTAGTTTACTCGCATCAACTTCCAAATTATAAACCGTCTTAAAAGAAACGACGAGTTCATTAATAACCTCTTCTAAAAACTTCATAAAAACTACTTCTATGCTACAAAAAAACTAAAAATGGTAGTGCCATATGCCCTTTCCTCTTTATAAAAAGCATGTTGCTTAAAATTGTGTTGGGGATTATGTTCCAGGACAAAGATACCACCTTCTTTGAGAATACCCTTGGCAAATATCTTATCGGGAATGGTATTGAGGGTAATCAATGGATATGGCGGACCAGCAAAAATGAAATCATATTGTCGTTCACAAGAGGAAATATATTTAAAAACATCCATCTTGAAAATTTTTATTCTTTCACCAATACCCAATTCTTCTGAGGTTTTCTTTACGAAAGCAACACATCCGGCAAAGTTATCGACATAAGTTGCGTCTTGGCAACCCCTGGAAATAAACTCGTAACAGTGATTGCCCGTGCCGCCAAATAAATCCAACATTACAGTTTCTTCAAAATCAATTCTGTTTTGAAGCATGTTGTAAAGTCCTTCTTTGGAAATATCTGTGGTAGGCCGAGTAGGCCAGTTTTTTGCAGGCGGATTGAACCTTCTACCACCAAATTCTCCACCAATTATACGCATGCCAAGTTGATAAAATGTCCGAAATAAAACTGGTTGAGTGATTCTTTGTCTGCATTCAAACCTGCTGTGACAAAAGTAATCTGAGGATAATATTTCTTTAGTAACTCCAGGTAACCAGATTCTATGTCAACCAAACCTGATACCTCCAAAGGATTTCTTTCTTTATTGCCATTGACGATCATATTGTGCACCAATTCAACGTAATACAATAAGTCTTCAGAGGTTTTGATTTCATAATTATTATAAAATTCAAATTTGCCATCCAACTTATAGTAAACATGTAATCTATTGATTTCCAAATACAAATGAAATACTGTTTTCTTTCCTAAATAATAGTGGTGATCGAGTGCAGTAACAATGTGTTGGACCTTAATTGGTGCGCCTTTTGCAAAAATATGTTTACAATAAATAGGTTGATCAGTAAACTTGTCTATGTAAACATCAAAATCATTACTTGGTAAATGGGCAGTATTATTAGAAAGTATAAACTTATTGGTAAGACTCATCAACTTCAATTTATTTGCCTTGATGGTACCTCTTTCATAAGCTTCCCAAAAAGCATCAATTTTCATATGATTGCCTTCAAAAAGCACTTTATTGGCATCGAATATGCAATAAAAAGCACTGTCCGTCCCAAACAGGACAGACAGTGTTGTATCAGTTGTAGGTTTTAAACCCGTTTTATAATAAAGATCTATCATCACCAAGTACCATTCAAACTCGGAGTCGAGAGATCGCCGAATTTAAATGCTGCGTCTGGATTATATCTGTTATCGTATTTTTTATACTTTGGATCTGCGTATTCACCCATAAAAGTTTTCCAAGTGGTGCCTACCTCAATCACATTGACCATAGTACTTTGATATTCTATGGTATCTGTTTGCATGGTAAATTTCTGCCCATCTGTGTAAGGGATAACGTCTAAGTTCTCAAGGCTAATACCCATTGCTTTTACTGTATCTAAGGCAGATTGATAAGTAACAAATCTTCTCACTTTATCAAGGTTTGTAGGATCATCTGGGTCACCTTCAATGTTTTCAAAAGGTATACTATCATTCTTTATGGTTGTAACCAACTCTTGAAAGTCGCCTGCATATGACCCCTTAATGGATCTATAGATTTCTTGCAATGTCCTTATTTTGGTAAGCTGTGCCGCTACCGCATCAGATCTTTTTCCTTTCTCTGCAGAAAATGCAATAGGTTCTTGAATTGATGAGTATACTAGATATCCCAAGAAACCTACTAAAAGTGCCATTATTAAACTTACTATTAGTCTCATATTTCAGTATTGATTGATTTTGTTTTTGCTTAGAAATTGTGTCTATTTAATCGGCTGTAAAGTTATAAAATGTTGTAAGACGACAAAATAAATGTGGTTAATTTGCTCAAAATATTGTTATTAAAATTAATATATATGCTGTAAATCATCTTTTTATAAAATGTCTTGTGATGAATAAATTTTTGGTTACCCTAAAATCTTGCTACAATTTAGCAACTTATTCCACTTCATGGACTTAATATATTATTATAACCACGCAATTTTTACTCCATTGAAGTAATTATCTTTGCCATTCGTCCGTTTAGATGCAGGATTCACTCAAAAAGGTGTGTACAACATGCATTTTTTTTTAAAAAAATAATTGAAGGTTATCAATAAGGAAAATATATACATTCTTGGCATAGAAAGCTCCTGTGACGACACATCGGCATCGATCATTCACAATGGAAAGGTCCTGTCAAACATTACTGAGACACAAGTTGACCATGAGAAATATGGAGGAGTGGTGCCTGAGTTGGCTTCAAGACAACATAATACACATATAGCGGTTGTGGTAAAGGAAGCCTTGGATAAAGCAAACGTTACAACAAATGAACTGAGCGCCATTGCAGTAACAGCAGGACCTGGTTTGATGGGTAGTCTTTTGGTTGGCGTCTCATTTGCAAAATCACTAGCATTCGGACTTCAAATTCCAATCATAGGGGTACATCACATGCATGCTCATATTTTGGCTCATTTTCTACAAGAACGCCAACCCGAATTTCCTTTCATCTGTCTTACCGTGTCAGGCGGTCATACTCAACTTGTGAAAGTAAAAGCTTACAATGACATGTCAGTTTTGGGTTCAACGATTGATGATGCTGCAGGAGAAGCTTTTGATAAAACGGGTAAAATGATGGGGCTGCCCTACCCCGCTGGCCCTATCATTGATCGCATGGCAGAAAAAGGCAAACCAGCCATTGCATTTTCAAAAAGTAAAATGGACGGATATGATTTTAGCTTTTCTGGTTTTAAAACTTCAGTATTATACTATTTGCAAGCCGAGGTAAAAAAAGATCCAAATTATATTGAGCACAATATCAATGACTTATGTGCCAGCATACAACATGGTATCATTGCTATGTTGACCGAAAAGTTGATCAAAGTTGTCAATGATACAGGAATAAAAAGAGTGGCCATTGCAGGTGGCGTATCAGCAAATAAAGGTTTGAGAAGCGAATTACAACGCCTTGCAAGCCTAAATGATTGGGAATTATTTATTCCAGACTTTCAGTATTGCACTGATAATGCTGCGATGATAGGAATTTCTGGTTATTTTAAATATCTTGATGGAATTTTTGATGACCAGCAATTGGTTGCAAATCCAAGATTTCAATTTTAGCATTTACAAATCAAGTATATGGAGGAACAAGTATTTAGCTTTAAAATGAAAGTTTACAATGGTCAAGAAATTCCGGAAGAATATATCAGCTTGGTCAATACCGCAGTAGCATTCAAGCAAATTGCTTATGCTCCTTATTCAAATTTTTTAGTCGGCGCTGCTGTGCTTACAGAAGCTGGAAACATTGTAGGTGGTGCCAATCAGGAGAATGCATCTTATCCTCTTTGTATGTGTGGCGAACGAGTGGCTTTGTATCATTGTGCCATGGCCCATCCTTCAGAAAAGGTTGTTGCAGTAGCCATCAGTGTAAAAAGTCCATCCACTGAAGTCTTGTCACCTGTAATGCCATGTGGTGCTTGTCGACAAGTCATTCAAGAATATGAAAACCGCTTTGGGTCGTCTATCAAAATTATCATCGTAACTGATGATGAAAAAGTATGGATTATTGACACCATCAAAGACATTTTACCTTTGGGTTTTGATGAACGATTTTTGTAAGTCCCATTTGCTAGTTTGTTATGGCATCCATTTCTGAATCCAATTCTACCGCTAGAATACCCTCCTCATTTTTGAGATCACTCAACTGTTTGTAACTAATTTTAGCACTGAATATTCCTTCCATCAATTTTTTGTGTTGGCAAGGTGGTGTGACATCTTCTTTGGTGGTAATGATTACTGCTTGTTTTCTCCTTTTTTTTGCTGTTAAAATTTCTTCGAGGTGAGGATCAATTTTTGTCATGGTTGATGATTTATATTTTAAGAAATGGAAACAATTCAATTCAAGACAACAATGAATCAACATGTTGCCTTGAACGAATTGTGTCAATTGGGGGCAATTGCAGGGTGCTTAAATGGTTGAGAGATCGCAATTGATCAACCCATAACCATATGTTATTTCATTACCAGCCTGACCAAGATCTGTCGAAGTTGAAAATATCTTAGATTTGATGAATGCCACGCTGGCTGAGGGAAATCTTTGTTTGATGAGTGCAACTTGCCCAGCAACATGCGGTGTTGCCATGCTTGTTCCTGATTTGGTGCCATATGCTCCTCCTAAAACAGTCGAATTGATACTTACTCCAGGAGCAACCTCTTTCACTTGGTTCCAATTGTTATTTTGACCTCCTCTGCTCGAAAAAGAACCGATGATGCAATTCCTATCTACAGCTCCAACTGCTATAGGGCTTGCATTACTAGTTCCAGCCATAATGGAGTTTGCAGGTGCATTGACCCAAGGGAAAGCTGAGCCAAATGAATTTCCTGAGGCTACTACAACAGTAACTCCAGCATCCTGGCATCTTTTGATGGCGTTTGCATAGGCTACAGATGGTGCACCTAATCCGCCCAAACTCATACTAGCAACCTGCATGTTGTTTTGGATACACCACTCCATTCCGGAAATGATCCAAGATGAAGAACCTGAACCGTTATCTGCCAATACCTTGACCGCATAAAGGTTGCAAGCTGGCGCCACTCCTACGACACCAAAGAAATTATTTCTTGCACCGATGATTCCTGCACAGTGGGTACCGTGACTGTGACCATCGTTGTAACTTACCACACCAGGAATGAAAGACACACCTCC
>JAKQLF010000283.1 GCA_029567325.1 Bacteroidota bacterium
AGAGCAGCCCCTTTTTTCTAGTCTTGCATCACCGTACAGACTAGTGCAGTTTTTTCCTTCCATCATTTTTTATTACAAATATATAAATTATTCATAATATATATTAAGATGTGTCCTAACCTCAGGCTCGTGGCTCGAAGCAAAAACTTACTTCAAATTTCATCTTCTTTCGATCTCCGATTTCCTTCCGATTTCCGCAAGTCTGAAAGATGAAAAATGATAGCTCATCGCTCTTGGCTCTCGGCAAAAAAGAAGGCCATATTTTCAAAAAAAAAGGGGACAAAGCTTTTGGCTCAGTCCCAATTAAGGTATTCTAAATAAAACGGGGGGCTAGGGGGTCAAAAGTTGTAAGCGTAGCCTACATTGGCACTGACACCACTATTTCTAAAATCTATATTGAGTATTTGATCTTTGAGCCCACTGCTGAAACTGTGTTGGTATCTCACATCAGCAAATATTTCTCCAGGTCCTGCTTTGATTGCTGTACCCACACCAACGTTACCGGCAATGTCAATTCTATTGTACATGTCATTATCGAGGTTGAGGTCTGTGCTCGTAACATTAAAGTCAAATAATGCTCTGGCCCTTGTGGTCACTTTTCCATTGATTGCATAACCTATCGATGGTCCTGCAAGAGCATAAAATTTCACATTTTCATTTCCAATGGCATATTTGAATAAAGGTGCAGCTTCTATGAAATTGAGGTTTGTTTGAGCAGAAGCTCCCAGAGGGATATTGATTCCCACCATTTCGAAATCTGTTTCATATTCAGTAACGAAACCTTTTTGTATGAAATTCACTTCTGGGTGGAAAGAAAAACCATTCATCAATGCGATGTCTGAAAAGACACCACCTACAAAACCAGTTTTAAAATCGGTATTTGGATTGAGCTGGCTGGCCACTCCATCGATGCGGGTATTGGTCATATTAGCACCAACTTTGATACCAATACTTTGGGCAAATGACGCTGTTGTAAATAGGGTTATGAAGGCTGCGAAAGTGATGATGTTTTTCATTGTCATAATTTTTTTGATGATGATTCAATCAATTTGAACTATGACGAAAAAGCAATTAGGCCATTTAGTTAAGATAAATAAATTGTTTGGTTAAGGGCGTGTTATTGGTTTTCGAATATAATCAAAGGCCTTTTTAACTGTTTTCTTGACCAGTAGGAATTAGCATAAGTGCATTTCAAGACTTATTAAATTGGTCGTTGTGATTTTGTAATGATTTTTGGAAAATTGGCCAAAAATCCCGCCAAAATCATATTCACTTTTCATTTGTCAACATGGACTTCATCCATGGTTATTAATATTAAACCCCGCTGAGGTATTAAAACGAAGTTCCGAAATACTCCAGTCGTCATTTATTTTAAACAATAAGGAATAGGGAAATTATATTGGGAAAATTCTTATAAGGTAATATTGTAAATATCGCCATATTTCTCTTTCGCATGATCGACAAACGCTTTGAGGTTTAGGGGCTTTCCTGTTACCCTTTTGCATAACTCTTCTGCTTCAAACCTGCGGCCATGTTGGTGAATGTTTTCACGCAACCATTGTAAAAGTGGCGAAGTATTTCCTTTGGCAATTTGCTCATCCAAATCGGAAAGATCTTTTTGTGCTTGTTTGAAAAATTGAGCGGCGTAAAAACTGCCCATGCTGTATGTGGGGAAATATCCAAAACTGCCATGAGACCAATGCACGTCCTGAAGAATGCCTTCCCGATCATCTTGAATATCCAATCCCAGATAATCCTTATATTTTGATTTCCACTGTTCTTGTGCACCTGCTGCATCCAGATTTCCCATGAGCATTTCCTTTTCTATTTCATAGCGGATCATGACGTGAATATGGTAGTGCAACTCATCTGCTTCAGTGCGAATCAAGTTGGGCTTTACTTTATTAATTCCGTAATAGAAATCTTTCAGGCCCACTTTTTTCAAGGATTTAAATTCTTTCTGAAGTCCCGGGTAGTGTGCTTGCCAGAAATTCATACTCCTGCCAACGTGATTTTCCCACAACCGACTTTGAGATTCGTGGATGGCCAAACTTGCAGGACCACCACAAGGCAAGCCATATTCGTTAATATCCAAACCTTGTTCGTATAAGGCGTGTCCTGCCTCATGCAAACAACTGAATGTCATATTGGAAAAATCGTTTTCATCTATGCGCGTAGTAATTCGCACATCATCTGGGGCAATACCGATTGTAAAAGGATGATGACTGATGTCTTGGCGACCTCTATCAAAATCATAACCAATCGAATTGAGCAGTGAAAGTCCAAAATCCCATTGTTTGTCTTGCGCAAAATCCTTTTTCAAGAAAGATGATTTGACTGGTTTTGCTTCTCTGATTTTAGAAATCATAGGAAGCAACTTTGATCGTACTTCCTCAAATAACCCATCCAATTTTTCAACAGTAGTGCCAGGCTCATATTCTTCGAGTAAGTTGTTGTAAGGATGTGTATTTTTTCCTAGAATAGCAGCTTCTTCTCTTTTGAGTTTGATTAATTGATCCAAAGCAGGTGCAAAAATTTTGAAGTTATTTTTTTCTTTTGCTTCCACCCAATGATGAAATGCCTGAGAGATAATCATCGACCTTTTGACGACAAATTCTTTGCTGAATCTCACGGATTTATCAAACTCTTTTTGTAAAACCAAAAGGTTTTTCTTTTCCTTTGCCGTGAGATTTTTGATGGTTGCCGTTTTTAAAAGCAAATCTCTCGTTTGATCAGAAGTAAACTCTTCATGAGAAATGGAAGATAATGTTGCAATTTGCTGAGATCTGAATCGATCTGCCTTGGGGGGTAGGTAGGTTTCTTTATCCCAACTCAAAGCAGCAATAGCTCCATTGATGTCTGCAAGTCTGGACATCCTTTCTTTCAACTTTTTATAACTCGATACTTTCATAATGATGCATTGTTGGATCTATGTGTTTCATTGAGGGTAATTTCACCAATTGGTAAAGATAGTAATTATCAAAATTCCCAATGTTAAATCGTATTGTGCTTTTGATTTGTTAATTGGACGTATCTTATATTTTTAAACCTAATCCAAATTTAAGAAATACCGTTTGATAATTGGAAAATGCCAATGAGTAAATCAAACGCATCAAATAGGTTGGAATGGTATATAATTTGTATTTAGTTTTTATTTTTTGAATGAAAATCGCTTTTAATGAAGTTTCTAAGGTTGTTCAAAATTATTTGTTTGTTTCTTTTTGTTTCTACTAGAACCAATGCTCAGCAAGATTCGGTATTGTTATTTGTTTCTTATGCGGAGACTTATTATACGGAATATATTGTGATGTATGAAGCGCTGACCGCTTCGGGGTATTTCGTTGATGTGCGAAGTGCGGGTGTTGGAAATGCAAGTACTTATACCATCGGTGGGGATGTGGTGGCTCAGGCCAATGGATTGGATGGCAGTAGTTATGCCCATTTTCAAACACAGTTCATTAATATGTTTTCTATTCCGTGGAATGCAGCACTCAATGCAGTGCCTGCAACTATTCCAGTAAATGGTTCCATTCAAAATGTGCCGTCTATGCAAAACTATAAAGCTTTGGTCATTGCTGGGGGAACGGGGGTAAACGCTTACAGAGTAGATGGAAGTTATGTGGGTCATGGAGGTCTTTCCAGTCTGGAGGTCCAACAAGCAGCAGAAAAACTGAATGCCTTGGCTGTGGAAGCTTTGATGAGCGGTAAACCTGTTTTGGGCCAATGCCATGGTGCGAGTATACCAGCCTTTTGGCGAATTCCCGCAACCATGGGTGGTCAGGGTGGATTGGGTATCAGTTTATTGGAAGGAAGTATAGCGACTGGTTATCCTGAACCAGAAACTTCAAATAATTTATCTGACCTCAACATCACACTAAGGGCCAATGATAAAGTCGTCATTGGCACACCTCATGCAGCACTTGTGGATGCTGGAGCAGGAGATTGGAAAATCCTCACTTCAAGAGATTGGTATCCACAAACCATCGCACACGCGGCAAAGACTTTGACCAACATCATTGAGTCTTACCCTGATCCAGTATATTACTCGCAGGCTATCAAAGTATTGATCATCCATGGTGGAGCTGTTGACGTCAACAATTGTGGTCCTGGAAACCAAACCACCAATGATGTGCCTTGCAATTATGGAGGTGGTGTGAATTTGCCAGCAGATTTTACCGATTTAGTAGCCCTTTACCAATCCAACCAGTTTGGCGACGGCTTCAGTTTTGAGGTGGATGACGTCAACTTGTTTACTCAATCTGTATTCGATCCCAATGATTCTTGTGCTATATTCACGTACCTCACTTCCTACGATGTTATATTTTTCTATAAACATTGGTCAAGTTCAGTGACGGATGCGCTTCAAAATGCTTTGGTGAATTATGCAGACAATGGAGGAGGAGTGGTTTCCATCCACCACGGCTTGTATAATCAGAATAAAAATATTTTGGTCAATAACCTTTTTCAAGCTCATTCACCCGCAGCAGGGTGGGGCGCAAACAGAACCACCTACAACATTTATCAAACCAATTACGGACATTTCGTGTCAAGTTACAACATTGTCAATAACAGTGTTTTGACTGCACCAGCTGTCTGGAATACCAACCCTTTGCCGACTGCAGCCAATGCCACTTCATCTTATTATCAGCGCTTTTCGATTTACGATGAGATATATACCAATATGCAATTTACCAATACCGCAGTTTTTGGAGACGGACAAAACCAAATCAATCCCATTTTTTCCAATGATCTATCACCTGCCGGCCAATGCCACGTTCACGGATTTGTCAAATTGTTTAATCCAAATGCTGACAATAGTGTGGGCAGAATAGTTTATGGACAGGCCGGAGAAACGATTGCCAACTATCAATATCCACATCCTTATGCCCAGTTTTTGAGAAATGCAGTTTTCTGGGCTGGAAACAATGCCACCATTACCTTTGATGCGCTCACTTGGACAGCTGGAAATGGTAATTGGAATTTAGCCAACAACTGGTTTCCTCAAAGGCTGCCTGGGACTTGTCATGATGTCGTGATTCCAGATCAAAATACACCTATTCAAATTGACTTACCAGCCAATATGATAGAAATCCATTCACTCAAAGCGGGTAGCAATGTATTACTTCAAATTCCCACTGGCGGCACTCTTAATATAACTAGACCTGAATAACAAAGTAGATTTTACTCAATCACAATTTTGGAGTAAGCCCTTTTTGCATCCGCATCCATTAAAAGCAGATGATACATACCTGAGTGCAAATCCCGAACATCAATAGCTTCCATACCGCTTTCTGTACTTTGAACGCTTTTTACCAATTTGCCTTCAACTCCATAGATTTCTAGTTTTGTATTACCTCTGAAATTAGAAGGTATTTGTACATTCAAAATAGAAGATGTAGGATTTGGCCACACCTTCAGATCTTCCAGTTTTTGTTGTTGGAAACTGGTAGATAGGGCATCTATTTCGATTTCCATATCCTCGGTTGCATTGATTTCCTTGGTGATTTTATTTCCATTTGGTGCAGTGATTTCGATAAGGTGTTTTCCTTTGAACGCACTGATGGTTTCCGTACCATTTCCACTGATGGAAAAAGCTTCTTTGGTCCACCATTGGTTGAATACCAAATCAACGAAGACATCTGCACCAGGTTTTTTGGTCCAATCAGTTTTATAAAGAGGTGCATTGTCCATCCAATGTGCTCCGTCCCAAAATCCCCACATGGTAAAACCTTTCATACCAGGATGCGCAAAACACAATGTGAGCATGTCGTGCAAATATTTGGCCTGGATCTCGGGTTTGAGTAAATTGCTGATGTCATATTCTGTTACCTTCATTGGCAGCTGATACTTATTCCAAAACTCATCTAGTAATGCTTTGGCTCTTGGAATTCCCGTAGGTGAAGAAGAAAAATGACCTTGCAAACCGATGCCTTCGATGGGTCCACCTAAAGCTAAAATCTCATCAATGTATTGTTTCCAAGTGGCTATGCCATTGTTGTTATTGTCAGCCTGCTCCAATGCGATGTAGTCATTGAGGTAGAGCACGGCATTTGGAGCTAAACTATCTGCCAATTTAAAAATTTCTGCATAAAATTCCCTACCCGTGGTATAACCTGGGCTGCCTTTGAGTTTATTCGCATAATCATTGTTGACTACTATTTCGTTGATCACATCCCAGTCATCGCAGCGATTTCCCACAGATTGGGCAGAAAGTATCGATTTTATGTGTGCTAAAATTCTTGACTTGAGTTGAGCTGGCGTGATATTGGCATTGATGTCGGTAGGTGAATATTGCCAACCTGGCCACATGAGGGTATGACCCCTCACAGAAATGCCTTTGTTTTTGAGCCAGTCGATGTCATTGATGATGGCTGCCTGAGGGCTAAACCAATGCTGTTCCCATGCGGGCCATTTCAAATCATTTTCAAAAACGATTTCATTAAAGCCATGTCCTTTGCCATCTAGATTGGTAAAAGTTTCCTCATAGATATTGGTGCTTCCTTGATTAAAACGGTTGCTCACTACGGCCGTTCCAAACTTAAAATCATGCTGAACCATGTCAACTTTTACACCAAAAACATCACCTGGGTTTCCCTTTACCGTAATTTTGAGGTCTGCTTTTCTGTTTTGAACAATGTCTTGAGCGGCCTGAATTCTCCACGGTGCGTTTTCTGCGGCTCCATCATAAAGAGGAGTATTAAGAACCGTCGGCAATTGGTTAAATGGAGTTGCAGTTTTATATCCCAAAATATTGGCCCCACCTATTTCTATACTTTGTGTCAATTCGGCCAAGTGCAATCCAAGATATATTGCTCCAGCTTCATAATTTTTGGATGATTTGAATGGCAACAAATACAATTGCCAATCTGTAGTAGTTTTTATTTGAGCATTCACCTCTTTTTCATAGGTGGTGGCATTTTCAGCAAAAAAATTGAAAGACCCAGCTTTGTCCCTTGTCCTAATCCAGACGGCCATCAAATATTGATTGCCCTGGGTAATTTTGGTTTTTGTTTTTATTTGAAAACCTGCATCCCATGGATTTGCACCTTGACTCACCGTACGCAAAGTGCCCATGGTAAATTGGGTTCCTGTCGGTGTGAAGGCAGTTGTAGAACCACCGTAATTAGTGGTTGAAGCTATTACAGCTGACTCTGTATTGGCAACTACCCATTCCTGGACATCAGGTAAACCAAAATTACTTTTCAGGTAGTTTTGTAACCATAGATGGTAAGTATCTTGGCCAAAAATTGTCGTGGTAATCAATAGAAAAAAACAGGTTGTAAAGACTCTTGACATGGCTAATATCTGTGTTTATGAATAAGTTGGCCTAAAAGTATAGAATGATACTAAATCCAACAGCGCGAATTTGGAATAATTTGTGCTAATAATTTGCTTTATGACCACATTTAAAAGACCGATTTACCAAGTTAACTCAATCAAGGATACTGCTTGTCGGGGCATATCAATATCCATATTTAAATAGGCACTTGCAACTTTTGACCACATTGGTAAACCTTTTACAGCCAATTGTGAGGCTTCTTCCAATGTTTTATATTGCTCTAATGATAATTTTTGCGGACTACCCATTTTTAACCAAGCAGTGTAGGCATTGCTGTGATTTTGATCAATCATGTATTGCTTTACCTGCACCAAGTCGGTCTTAAGCCCCTTTATTTGTAAAAGCATTTTTTCATCGAGCACTTTCAAATCATTGTCATCGTGATAATTCCATAAAAGGACAGTAACTTTTTTATTTCCACTCACTGCCAAAGCACCAATATCTGCTGATTTAGTTACTCCGTTTGCAATGACTTCAGCAGCGGAAAGAGCATCAGATCCCGACACGCTCACTCTTTGTCCGCTCATCTTTCCAAACAATTGAAAAACATTGAATACCGGTTTGTTGATGCCATTGGTCGCCAAATCTCTGAAACCTGCAAACCATGCTTGATCTTCAAACTCAAAGGATCAACTGACGGCGGCTTTGAGGTTGACTTTATATTCGTCACACAATTCATAAATTTTGGCAAACGAAGCTGCAGTATAACTGGAATACATCGTGTTATTGCGGTAAGCATATTTGGGTTCTCGTGTTTCTGAGCAAGCAGCACAACCCTCGGGGTCACTTTCGCCAATGACAATGGGGATGTTTTTGAGTTCGGGAAAACTACTGATGGTTTTGAATCCATTTCTGATGTCTTCCAATTGAGCGCCCATATTCATGCGCACTTGACCATAGATCAATTCGGGGCTGCCTTTCGCATGAAAAGCAAGGTATTCCAATGGACTTCCAATTTGCCCTGTAGCGTGATTTTTCTCATAAAGGCAATGTTTGATGAAGTCTGACAAATATTTCTGGCCCTTGGGATTCCTAGGGCTTGTGGTATGAGGTCCGCCAATAATACATTCTGAGCAAGCGGCCTTCAAGCCCATGGCTGCGTAGTCATACATTTTACAATATTCTTCAAATGTGCCTGAAAAATAAGGGATATCGGGCTCATTCCATACTTTCCAAAGCCAAGTTTTTACTTCATCCTTGCCATATCGGTTGATGGAATGTTTGACCCATTCAAAAACAAGTTTTGACCATTTGTCGTAATCGTTTGGAGGATAAGTCCATCCAGTCCACAGATTGCCGCCAGTACTCCATTGATGCGCATAGGGTTCTGCTTTGCTAGAAAGTGCTTTGGGCATGAAACCAATTTCCATGATCGGTTTGAGGCCAAAGGAAACGTAAGTGTCTATGATGCTGTCGACAATCGTCCAATTGTACTTTGGCCGTCCATTACTGTCTTCGGTATATGCGTCCGTGTATCCCCATTTTAGATCAGGCCCAGGATTTTCTCCCTTTGAAGTCAGTAGGTTGTGCGTGCGAATGTATA
>JAKQLF010000288.1 GCA_029567325.1 Bacteroidota bacterium
TTTCAACCCAATTTTCTCCACTCAACTCTGACAATTTCAGACTTTCCTTTTGGGCAAGTGGGTGATCGACGTGCATCAAAATCTGCAATTCACTATCCTTTAAAAGAATAGAATCCAAATGTGGATCGATCAATGGTTTTATACTGATACCAAAATTGATATGACCATTCAGTACCGCTTCTTGGACATCCAAATGCGTTCGGTATTCTTCTAGGTTGAATACGGAATTTGGAAATTTATCCGTCAACAATTTTATGGTCTCCACAATACGTTGGTTATGTATCATATGATAGGAACCAAGGCGGATCACATTCTGCTGGTCTTGTTTTGATTGCACATTTACTTTGGCCCTCTCAGCTAAGTCCAAGATTTTCTTTGCATCCTTTAAAAACATTTTACCTGCTTCTGTGAGTTCTACAATCCTATTTTTCTTCCTTTTGTTTTGATCAAATAAAGCTACACCAAGCTCCTTTTCTAAGTGTAAAATTTGTTGACTCAATGCAGATTGGGAAACAAATAACTTTTGTGCAGCCTTTATGAACTGCCCTTCTTGTGCCACAGAAACAAAATATTTTAATTGTCTAATCTCCACTAGTATTAGTTTTACTTATACAAAAGTAGAAAATACTATTTGATCTGTGCTTTAAAAGTTTGGACCTTTGTCCAAAGAAATAATTCTTATGATGATTGATCAAGTAGTTAAAGCAAAACATAAAGAGGCAGAATTCTTGCCACTCCTGGGCACTGACCACATCGAATTTTATGTTGGAAATGCAAAACAGTCGGCTTACTTTTATGAAAAGACCTTCGGTTTTGAAATAATTGGATTCAAAGGCCCAGAAACTGGATGTAAAGACCATGTGAGTTATCTTTTGAAGCAAGGCAAAATTAACCTTGTGCTCACAGCATCTTTACAGCCAAATTCTGAAATTGCCAAACACGTTTATACTCATGGAGATGGTGTAAAGGTCTTAGCACTCACTGTGGATGATGCAAAAGATGCATATTTTCAAACAATGAAAAGAGGAGCTATCAGTGTGCGTGAACCATTCACCCTTGAAAATGAATATGGCTCTGTGTCGATGGCTTCGATCAAAACCTATGGAGAAACCATTCACACTTTTGTAGAGCGCAAAGATTTCTCTGGGCTCTTTATGCCTGGTTTCGTTCCTCGAAGTTCGGGTGCATTTTCAAAAACTGTAGGCCTCAAACACATCGATCACTGTGTAGGCAATGTTGACGAAGGGGAAATGAATAAGTGGGTGAAGTTTTATGAAGAAGTCATGGGTTTCAAGTTGCTGGTCACTTTTGATGATCATGATATATCCACAGAATACACAGCGCTCATGTCTAAAGTTGTTGCCAATGGTAATGGCTATATCAAATTCCCAATCAACGAACCTGCTGATGGTCTCAAAAAATCTCAAATAGAAGAATACCTCGATTTTTACCAAGGTGCTGGTGTACAACACATTGCAGTGGCAACCGATGACATCATAAACACAGTGACAGAACTCAGAAAAAGAGGTGTTGAATTTTTGTATGTTCCTGAAGTTTATTATGAAGACCTCAGCATGCGCATAGGAAAAATCCAGGAAGACATGGAAAGATTGAAAGCTTTGAATATATTAGTGGATCGCGACGAAGAGGGTTATTTACTGCAAATATTCACCAAACCTGTAGAGGATAGGCCTACCCTATTTTTTGAAATCATTCAAAGAAGAGGCGCTCAATCCTTTGGTAAGGGGAATTTCAAAGCCCTTTTTGAAGCACTCGAACATGAACAAGCTTTACGCGGAAACCTTTAATTAAATAAAAAGATGCCTTTCTATCATACATTGGGTCAAATACCTGCCAAGAGACATACTCAGTTTAAAAAAGCTGATGGAACGCTTTATTATGAGCAACTGTTTGGCACGATAGGTTTTGATGGCATGTCCTCCTTGATGTATCATATACACCGCCCCACAATGATCGTTGATATTCTGGGTCAAAAGGATGTTAACCCCACTATTGCTGTTAAAAACGACATCAAAGCTCGATTACTTGAAGGCTTTAACATCCAAGCAGCAACAGATTTTTTGGATAGTCGGAAAACCCTTTTTGTCAATAAAGATGTACACGTGGGATTGGCAAATCCGTTGAACTTGTCTAGCGATTATTTCTTCAAAAATGCAGATGCTGATGAGTTGTGGTTTGTCCATGAAGGAAGTGGAATATTGAAAACACAGTTTGGTCAAATCCAATTTGAAGTTGGCGATTATCTCCTTTTACCAAGAGGCATGATTTACCAATTTGAATTTAATTCAAGTGCCAACCGTTTGTTGTTTGTTGAGTCTTTTGTACCAATTTATACACCCAAAAGATATAGAAATCACTTTGGCCAATTGCTTGAACACAGCCCTTATTGTGAAAGGGATATCAAGTTACCCAAAGATTTAGAGACTCGTGATGAAAGTGGAAACTATATCATAAAAATCAAAAAGCAAGGTATACTCTACGATGTTGCATATGGCCATCACCCATTTGATGTGATAGGATGGGATGGATATAATTTTCCTTATGGATTTTCTATTTATAACTTTGAGCCAATTACTGGCCGTATACATCAACCTCCTCCAGTCCATCAAACATTTGAAACTTCAGCTTTTGTGGTTTGTTCCTTCGTTCCCCGTCTTTATGATTACCATCCTGAAAGCATTCCTGCACCTTATCACCATTCTAATATAGATTCTGATGAATTAATTTATTACGTAGATGGTGATTTCATGAGCAGAAATAACATCGCCAAAGGCAACTTAACCTTACATCCGGGAGGCATACCTCATGGCCCTGCACCCGGAGCTTATGAGCGAAGCATCGGGCAAAAAGACACCCAAGAATTGGCGGTCATGATCGACACTTTCAAACCTTTGATGCTTACAGAGGATGCACTTAAAATTGACGATGGTAAATATTATAAATCGTGGATATGATAGAAATAAGTCCTGATTCAGATTTTTCTATTCACAACATTCCTTTTGGAATTTACTCCATTGACGGAGGACAAAAACATGTTGCAATCGCTTACGGTGATTACATTTTGGACTGTTATCTTTTATCCAAACTGGGATTATTCGATTCAATAGATATAGATGGTGAAGTATTCGCAAAGCCTTTCTTAAATGATTTTATTGGACTTGGTAAATCGGTGACAAATCGGGTAAGATCTGAGATTCAAGATTTTCTAATGGATGACAAACATGTGATTTGGAAAAGCCAAAATCAGTTTTTGTTTCCCCGAAACAATGTTATTTTACACCTGCCTATACAAATAGGAGATTATACAGATTTTTACTCATCGGAATCTCATGCTCGCAATGTAGGCATGATGTTTAGAGACCCCAATAATGCATTATTGCCCAATTGGAAACACCTCCCAGTTGCTTATCATGGAAGAGCAAGTTCTATTTTTGTTTCTGGAACAAATTTCAAAAGGCCACATGGTCAAATAAAAGGTCCAGACGATGAGTTACCGCGATTTGCAGCAACTCAAAAATTGGACTTTGAACTGGAAATGGCGGCAGTCATTGGCAAAAAATCGGATTGGCAAGTTCCAATCAGTACAGAGGAAGCAATGGATCATGTATTTGGTTATGTATTGTTTAATGATTGGTCGGCAAGAGACATTCAGCAGTGGGAAACCATGCCATTAGGCCCTTTTTTGGGTAAAAATTTCTTTTCAAGCATTTCACCTTGGGTGGTTACTTCAGAAGCTTTAGAACCTTTTAAAATAAAGTCAAAATCTCAGGATCCAACACCTTTGCCTTATCTTCAAGAAAAAGAAGGTTTTCAGTTTGACATTGATTTGAATGTTCATTTTCAAACCAAAGAGGGGCAGTCAAAGTTGATTTGTCGCAGTAATTTCTCAAACCTTTACTGGACGGTTGCTCAGCAAATTGCACACCATACGGTGAATGGTTGTAATTTGAATGTTGGAGATTTATTAGCTTCAGGAACAATTTCTGGTGATAAGGAAGGAAGTTTTGGGTCATTATTGGAAATCACTTGGTCAGGCAAAAATCCGATACTTTTTGAGGATGGGATTACTAGGACATTTGTTGAAGATGGAGACACCATCATCTTTGAAGGATTCGGAAAAAAAGCTGATAAAAGAATTGGTTTTGGAAATTTGATCAATACAGTTTTGCAATAATTTCTTGTTGAGGCTGCATTTTAAATTACCAATTTGAAGTCAAGAATTTGTCTCTTTTTTATAAAACTTTAGCCACATGGAATTAAATGAAAATATTGCTAGATTACCAAAACATCTCTTACAATATGTTTTGGATCAGGATTATAGCCAATATTCCGCCATTGATCAAGCTGTGTGGAGACATGTGATGCGTAAAAATGTAGCTTATCTTCCGCAAGTAGCTCATCCATCCTATTTGTCTGGACTAGATCTAGCTGGTATTTCCACCGAAGAAATTCCTTCCATGTATGGTATGAATAGAATACTCCAAAAAATTGGTTGGGCTGCGGTTGCAGTAGACGGATTGATACCTACATCAGCTTTTTTGGAGTTTCAAGCATACAAGGTTTTGGTAATTGCCCAGGATATCCGGCAAATTGAAAATATTCAATACACCCCAGCACCCGACATCATCCACGAGTCAGCCGGGCACGCACCTATTATTGCCAATCAGGAATATTCTGAATATCTGAGACGGATGGGAGAAATTGGTTGTAGAGCCATTCCATCAGCCCAAGATCAAGCAATTTATGAGGCCACAAGAGATTTGGCGATTATCAAGGAAACATACGGGAGTGATTCAAAAAAAATCACAGAAGCACAGGAAAAGGTTGATTACTTACAATCAAATATTGGAGAGCCTTCAGAAATGGCAAGGCTAAGAAGTTTACATTGGTGGACCGTCGAATATGGCTTGATAGGCAAGCTCGATAAACCCAAAATTTATGGGGCAGGTTTGTTATCATCTATCGGTGAAAGTATATCCTGCCTTAAACCAGAAGTTTTGAAATTACCATATAGCATTGAGGCTGCAAATTTCAATTTTGATGTGACAAGGCCGCAACCCCAACTTTTTGTCACCCCTGATTTTGCGCATTTAAGTTTTGTGTTGGAGGAGTTCGCCAATCAAATGTCTATAAGGAAAGGTGGGAAACAAGGTGTTGAAAGATTGATCGATTCTGCCCAGCTTGGCACCATAACTTACAACACAGGCTTGCAAGTATCCGGTTGTTTTTCAGAACTGATAACTGATGAATACAACAATCCTATCTATTTTAAAACCGAGGGCCCGACCGCATTAGCATATCATGAAAAAGAACTAATTGGTCATGGTATAAAAACCCATGCTAATGGCTTTGGAGCACCTATTGGAAAACTTCAAAATATTAATATTCCGATAGAACGAATGTCTCCATTTGATCTGGAAGCTTATAAAATTAGGGAAGGATTTTTCACAACTCTCAAGTTTGAAGGCGGTATTGAAGTGGCTGGTGAGGTTATTACTGGAATTCGCACGGTTATGGGTGAAATCATCTTGATCAGCTTTAAAAATTGCACCGTTAAATATCGGGATCAAATCCTTTTCAAACCTGAATGGGGAATTTTTGACATGGCCGTTGGAAGTGAAATTATTTCAGCTTACTCGGGCGCTGCCGACTTAAACTCTTTTGATTTAGTAACACATACGCTCACAGAAAAGACAGACAATTTCGTTAAAGATGCCAAAAGAAAAAAACTCGAAAACCTTTATGAACAAGTAAGAAATATGAGAATCAAGGAAAGTGAAAATCCTCATCAACTTTCGGAAATTGTTAAAATTCTAGACAATGAGTTTCCCAATGATTGGCTCTTGAAAAATGAAATCGCAGAACTGGAAATGTAGGATGTGAGATGTGAAATGCGGTTTTAGTGAATAGAAAATCGTGAATGATGAATGGTGTGAAATGTAAAATGTGAGATGTGAATGATTAGCCAATAGGCAATTTGGCAATGCCTTGCAGTAAGCAGGGTTGTACTTTACCGACCTTGATGAAGGAGGTTTGTGTGGCGTTCTCTTTATCTCAGCATTGCCACAATTGAACAGGCTAAAGCCAATTCGCCTCCATTCTCTTTATCTCAGAATTTCGCAATTCAGCAGTTCAGCAATTCAGCAAATTAGCAATTCAGCAGTTTCGCAATTCAGCAGTTTAGCAATTAACCTTCGTGCATTCACAAAATCGACACAATAAAATATCATCACACATTCTTAACACCATTGTTAATTCTAAATTAAGTACCATCAAAAAAAGTAACTCTTTGTGAAATAATCCTGTCATTTACTAAAGCAATCTATAGAAAAAAAAAGCTTTGCAAAATGAATGTTAATGAGTTTTAAATTTAAGAAGATGAGAAAGGTACTTTATTCCTATTTGTTTTCGATGACTATTTTAGCCTCCGCATTTGGCCAATACAACAACGACAGAAGTGGCTATTATGGAGATAACTTCAGCCTCGAAGGTGCGCTTGACCTATTTAAACAATCCTACTCACTGGAAGACTTTGAAAGAAGACTTAACAGAGAAGACACTTACATCAATAACCTTGATTTGGATGATGATCGAAGAATAGACTACATCCGAGTCGAGCATCGAAGATTTGATAGAAATTTCCATGCAATTGTATTACAAGTACCTGTCGGTAGAAACGACGTGCAAGACGTAGCTGTCATCGAACTAGAACAGGTTGGAAACAGGAAAGTAGACCTCCAAATCGTAGGTGATGAAGACATTTTTGGCAATGAGATTTTCGTAGAATCATATGGTGACAGCCAACGTGATATTTATAGATGGCCTGTAGTGCAATCTATATTAGACAACCAATATCAAGTTTATAATTCACCCTATAGATGGCAATATTACCCAACTTGGTGGAGTCCGTGGAATGTCGTTTCATGGAATGTGTATAGACCTCGCATCGTCGTATTTCATAATCATTATCGTGTGGTGAGACCTCGATTGATTCATGTACACAATTACTACAAACCTTACAGAGCTTATTGCAATACAGTTGTTGTACACAGTAATAGAGTCAGAGTTGTACATGGACATGCGCCAATCAATAGACCAAGTTATGTTCACAATTCTCCTAAGAATGATGGCTATTATGGCAGTAGGAGAAATCAGTCCTCCTCAAATAATAATAGAACCTACAATGGATCAAGAAGTAATGAGGGAAGCAATGCGTCAGGTTATGGCTCAGACAACAGCAATAGGGATAGATATAGGGCAGAAAACTCATCACCGAGAGATCGAGAAAACGTAAGAGATAGAGGTGATAGTGGCAGAACAGATCGAAATCCATCTACCCCCGTCACAAAAAGCCGGGACTATGGAAATGATGCGCCAAGATACAATGAGTCGCCAAAAAGGCAATACTCAGAATCTTCAGGGAATAAGGATAATTCTGGCCAAAGAAATCAGACTTATCGCAATGATGGAAGTTCGTCAAAACAAAAATCTTACGAACAACCAAAGTCTCCAAAACCCAGAGAACACGCTGAAAATCAGGCTTATAAAAACAACAGCGCCGAAAAAAATAAGAGAAATTCAGGTAGTCAAAGAGATGCAGGTCGACCTAGGAATTGATGAAATTTTAAAATAACAATAGGAAGCAGGCCCACAAAGTCTGCTTTCTTTTTTTTGATTTTTGAAAGCAACATTTTTCAAAAATAGAAGTAGCCTGCTGGACTGTTAATAAATTAATTTTTAAAAAGCTCGCAACTCGTGCCTCGATGCTCGGAGCAAGGTTATCACCACTTAATCCTTATAAATCTTAACCTCCCTTTGACCCTCCTTTGCCCACCCCCTATACATACCTGAAGAATTAAAAGGCATTTCGATATTTCCCTGATGGTCTACGGCTATGAGTCCGCCTTCTCCACCCTTCTCTACTAGTTTTTGGTAAATGATGTAATCACATGCTTCCTTCAAACTCGAGCCTTTATATTCCATCATTGCTGCAATGTCTCGTGCTACGGTATAACGAATAAAGAATTCTCCATGTCCAGTACAAGAAACTCCGCAAGTTTTATTGTCTGCAAAAGTGCCTGCTCCAATGATGGGGGCATCTCCAATACGATTGAATTTCTTATTAGTCATACCTCCTGTTGAAGTTCCTGCAGTAATGTTTCCTTGCAAATCAAGTGCTACACATCCTACAGTTCCATGTTTTTTATTTCCTTTTTCATCCTCTGAGAGTTCAACTTTTTCAGAATCTTCTTTCAGGATTTTCTGTAAACTGTTGTAACGGCGCTCGGTGAAAAAATAGGATGGATCGACAATCTCCAGACTACATTTAGCAGCAAAAGCTTCAGCGCCTTTTCCTACCATCATCACATGTTCAGATTTTTCCATGACGGCTCTGGCTAGAGAAATCGGATGCTTCACAGTTGTAACGCCACCTATGGCACCTGCTTTTTGGTCATCTCCTGTCATGATGCTGGCATCCAACTCATTTTTACCTTCATTTGTAAATACAGCCCCTTTTCCAGCATTGAATAAAGGATTGTCCTCCATTGTTTTGATCACAGCTTCAACCGCGTCAATACTTTTTCCTCCCTCTTTTAAGATTTTTTCACCAGTGTCTAAAGCAAAATTGAGGGCATCTGTGTATGCTTTTTCTGTTGCAGAATCCATACTTGAACGCTCTATTGTTCCAGCACCACCATGGATGACTAAGGCGTATTTTGGCGAAATGGTCTTGTTAACTTTTTGACCATTATCTTTGGCACAACTGAATAAACAAACTATCATCAACAAGCTAAAAAGGTATCTCATCTTCCATTATTTATTGGATAAAGTTAAACACATAATGGAAACAATGAAGGAATTGGATTTTATTCAGGTTTTGATAAAGAAGTTTTTGAATTCTTTTTAAAATCCCTTTTACCAATAAGAGATCCAACAATCCCTCAATTGGTCTTATCATTTAATATCGAAAAAGCTTTCTTTAGATTCGTGGATTTGACTTAAATATTACACATGGAGTTCAATCAATAGAAACCATCAAAAATTTGTTTTTTATGCCAAACATTTTTTCAATCTGCCTCATCTATTATTATAAAAATAGAGATTTTCAAACAGAGCCATAGGCTCGACCCATGTATTAACCATGGATTTCAATCCATGGAAACCAACAAAATTAATATTTGGAGTTCCATAGGAACGATCCATGTTAATTCACACCCGCACATTCTTTAAAATTGGTACCCTTATCAACACAAATAAGAACAAGCTCAAATAAAAAAAGGGCCCAAGAAAATCCCCTGAGCCCTTTTATTATTCAGTAAACGAAGCGAATTCTTACTTCTTCGTTAATTTATAAGTATAATCACCAGTATTCAAAATCAATTCAACCTCAAAAGTACCACCTCCTGCAGGCACTTTGATGTTGTCTCCACCGTATTCCAATGATCCATTAGCGTTGGTATCCCCGAAATTGAGATCCCAAGCATCATTAGCTCTGAATTTAATTTCACCGCCATCTGACAAAGCCAAAGTAACTTTGAGCGTTTTAGAAACAGGGTCATAAACCAAATCAGTATCGCTATCCCACCCAGTAGGAGTTCCGCTACCTATAAGCCCCCAATTTGTAGCAGCCTTTGTAAAAGTTAAAGCTGTCAAATTCACATTGAGTTTGTATAAACCAGCTGGACCTGCTAAGTCAATGTCACTTCCCTTTGGCTCCAATGTGCCGTCTTGACCATTATCTCCAAAATCGGAGTCCCAATTTGGAGCTGGCGTGAACTTGAATTTTGCATTATCCTCACCAAAATATATGTATCCTTCAAACATATTATCACTTTTTACAGAGAATAAAACAGTAGAAGCATCCGCAGGATTCCAACCTTGGTAACTACCAGGAACATACATTTTAGGATAATCAACTTTTACCTTCACAGGTGCAATTTTGAGAGTGACTGGTTGTGAAATAACAACGTCTACTTCATCAGATATTTTTGCTAAAAGTCTAAAAGAAACGTCCGTCAATACTTTATCCGGAACACTTTTACTCAATAATATGGAATTAACTTGCACATTGGTAGCTTTCAAAGCAGTGCCATTGGTATTGCCCAAGGTTGTTGGTTCAGAAAAATTATTCCCTGCCAAATCCATCTCAAGCGTGTAAGTAACTCCTGCGTCAAAACCATAATCTGCTGGCTTCCATGTAAATTCAGCAAATTGATTGGGTAAGTTTGCTTCTTCCATTGTGAAAGAAGCACTGGCTGCTGGAGTGATAAAAACAGGTGCTTGAATGTTTTCAGGAAATAAAACCGGTCCAACTGCCTCATCACTACAACCTATGTAAGTCAAAAGCAAACCAAACATTAAAATACTATATATAATCTTTTTCATCTTATTCTATTTTGAATGATACCATTAATTATAACCCTCGTTCTGCTTGAGCGTTGGATTGGAACCAATGTCTGAAGAAGGAATAGGGAATACATTTTTGTATGCTGCAGTAGAAACGCCATTTTTGACACCGCCTTTCCATGGCCAGATATAATCTCCACCGGTAAACTTACCAAATCTTACTAAGTCTGTCCTTCTGTGGCATTCCCACAATAATTCTCTAGCTCTTTCATCCAGAATGAAATCCAAGGTCAAAGCAGATTCTGCTAAATTACCTGATACGTCTGTATATGCACGTTCTCTTACTTTGTTGATTGATTGTAATGCGGCAGTTTTACTACCATTTCCTCTCAATAATGCCTCAGCATGCATCAAGTAAACATCTGCCAATCTAAACATTGGAAAATCTGTATCTGGGAAAGTAAGGTTTGATCCCACAGCACCTGTAGATGAAACATTTTTATACTTGGTAACTGCATATCCATTAGTGAATTGAGAAATGTCATCAATCTCCAATTCTTGTCCACTTGTGTAAAAAGAGGCTCTTCTGTCAAAACTTGTTCTAACTACTGAGAATGTATAATCAGGTGCTCCAGCATATAACTTTATCAAATAATTACCAGCAGATGGAACAGTGATGTTGGCACCGTTGCCCTCCAAAAGTCCATCTTTACCATCGTCACCGAGGTTTACATCCCATCCGTCATTCAATCGGAATTTGAAATCGCCTTTCTTCAATACTACTTGGATTTGCCATACACCTTCTTCTGCATTATAGGTCATATTTTCATCGGCGTCCCAACCACCTGGAGTTGCATCACCAATAATACCCCACTGTGCTGGAGTTATGGAATAAGTCTTTGCATTCAAATCAACAAAAGCTCTGTAATACCCAGCGTTTGCAATTTTGATATTATCTCCACCAGCTTCCAAAGTGCCGTCAGCTCCTGTATCACCATAATTTTCGTCCCATCCACCAACTGCGAATTTAAATTCAGAATTGGCATCTGGTAAATAAATATAGCCTTCGTATTTTTTATCATTGTTGACAGATGCCAATGCAGTTTTAGGATTTGTTGGATCCCAACCTTGATATCCACCTGGGATATTTAAAAGCGCTAAACCTGTACGACCATTCGCTTTTGCAAATAAAGTACTACCACCAACTGCAGGAAACTTCTCAACGATGGCTTTTGTGGTTCTGATTCCACCCCAACCACCATCAATACCAAAAGCTGCTGGCGACATACTACCACCTACTGCTGCGTGTACAATGAAAGTCATACCGCCCCAAGTTTTGG
>JAKQLF010000292.1 GCA_029567325.1 Bacteroidota bacterium
AGATGAAACTTACCATCAGCCTTTTCCCTTCGTTACAACAAAAGAGGTGATTCTAAAGCATGTGGATACTGCAAGTGGAAGGGAGCTGAGGATTAGTGACAATACTTATATGTTTGAGGGAGTGAAGGTGGAGGATGAATAATGTTTGAATTATGTGGAGAGGGTCCATCTGTCAAAAATATATTTCTATAACTACTTTAAAAATCTAATGTGATCAAGTAATTTGCACTAAACTTTAGTTGTGCAATTAAAAAACCCACAAGAAATCAAAATGAAATAACTAGAATTGCGTTATCAGATTAATGGTATCAATATGAAACTTATAGCCGTAATAACTCTTGTCATTATACTTTCTGGATGTTTACATAAAGTTTCTTTAGAAATGTTTCCAACTACCAAATCAGCAATTGACTATAAAAAGATCAATGCTACACAGGTAGATAGAAATGCCAATCTAAAGTATGGTGGAAAACAAGAATTCTGTTTTCTAAATGAATACAAATCTACGGAGGAGGAACTAATAAAGATCATACGAAATGTTGTTGAGTCTGATGGATTTAAACCTAAACATTTCAGTTATCAAGAAGATGTTTTAATATTTGAAAAGGGTTTAAGTGCTCAAGCTTGGAAGTCAATGATGGGTGTTTATTATGATATTCGGGAGGATAAAAATGAGGTGGAAATCTATGTTTTATATCAAATGACACAGGATATTACCGGAAGTTTTGAATTTAATTACTCTGAAGTGATAGGGCAAAATATTCGACAATCTCTTAGCATTTTAAATAAATAATAAGCCTATAAGTTACGCATAGTATGTCATCAAATTCCAATGATTACCTTTGCGCATTAAATCGTTTTCGTGAAGAGACTGCTTTCCATATTTCTGGCCATATTTACTTGTACATCTTTATTTGCGCAAAAGCAAAATGCTGAGTATCGATATTTTATCAAAAAAGCGACAGATGCTGTAAGAATTGATGGAGATCTCAATGAATCCTCTTGGGAATCTGCTCAATTGGCTACAGATTTTTTCATGATTTTGCCAAGTGATACGTCTAAGGCAAATATCCAAACGCATGTGCGTATGACGTATGACGACAACAATATTTACATTGCCGTTGTCAATGAAATTCCCCATAAGACCTACATGGTAGAATCGTTGAGAAGGGATTGGAATTTTGGAAAAAACGACAACTTTTTACTCGTCATGGACACCTACAATGACCTCACCAACGGATTTGCTTTTGGTTTAAATGCTGCAGGTGCTCAGTGGGATGGCCAGCAATATGATGGTGGGCCAGTAAATCTCAGTTGGGATAATAAATGGCATTCTCAAGTAAAGCAGCATGAAGACAGTTGGGTAATAGAGGCTGCGATTCCCTTCAAATCCATTAGATATAATAAAAAATTGATGAGTTGGGGTGTCAATTTTGGTCGAATGGATTTGCCTTCTACAGAAAAGTCTTCGTGGGCGCCAGTACCAAGGCAATTTGCTTCTATTTCTTCGGCTTATACCGGAGAATTGATTTGGGACGCTCCTCCTCCGAGTGCAGGGGCGAATGTGTCTGTTATTCCTTACTTATTGGGAGGATCTCAAAAGGATTTTGCAGGTGATGGAAAACAAACATATCGAAAGGAAGTGGGTGGCGACGTGAAAGTGGCATTGGGTTCAGCTTTGAATTTGGATCTCACCCTCAATCCAGACTTTTCGCAAGTAGAAGTAGACCAACAACAAACCAATTTGGATCGATTTGAATTGTTCTTTCCTGAGCGGCGTCAATTCTTTTTGGAAAATGATGATTTGTTTAATAACCTTGGGATGGATCGCATCCGACCATTTTTTTCCAGGCGCATAGGTTTGGGAGTACCCATCGACTATGGTGCTAGACTGAGCGGGAAACTCAATAAACAGCTGAGGATCGGAGCGCTGCACATCAATACTGGAAGTGCAGAAGATAGAGGTATTGAAGGTCAAAATTTCACGGTCGTGACCTTGCAGCAAAAGGTATTCAATCGATCTAATATCACTGGGGTTTTCATCAATAAGGACGCAACTTCCTCGAGCCAATTCAATCGCAATGCGGGACTTGAGTACAACCTTGCGTCGCGTAACAACCTTTGGCGCGGTAAATTCATGTACTACCATTCATCCACAGAAGAGGGGGCAAAGGGGAATAGTATGGCTGCAGCGCAAATCAATTACAACGATCGACATTGGGCAATTACCGGACAATACGAGAAAGTAGGCACAGGTTATGAATCTCAAGTTGGATTTTTCCAGAGAAATGGCTATTCGAGGGTAAATGGTAGGGTAGGGTACCTGTTTTTACCAGAAGGCGGCAAGGTACTTTCTCACGGTCCGTCGTTTTTTAGTTTTGCATTTTTTGATCAGTTTAATCAGTCCACCGAATACACAAGTGGCGTGATGTACAATGTTGAATTCCGAGATAAGTCAGTCCTTTCCTGGTATACTGCAAAGGATTATATAAGGTTATTGACAACCTTTGATCCAACCAATTTTACTGGTATCAAATTGCCTATTGGCTCACAACATCATTGGTCATCAACAGGAATTAACTTTGTATCCAAACCGCAAAGTTTATTAACTTATGGTTTTGACAGTCGATACGGTGGGTATTATGCCGGCGGAAAGAGGTTGAGATTGGCAGCCAATATGAATTATAGGTTCCAACCTTATGTGCAACTAGGAATTGCAGCAGAAATCAACGACATCGATCTGCCAGAAGAGAACCAGTTGAAGGATGCGCGTTTTTGGCTGATCAGCCCTAGAGTTGATTTGACCTTGACCAACAATTTGTATTTTACAACATTCATTCAGTACAACGAGCAAATCCAAAATACCAACATCAATGCACGACTCCAGTGGAGGTATAAGCCGGTATCTGATATTTATTTGGTTTATACAGACAATTATGCAACTATTGATTCGAGGGTGAAAAACAGGGCTATTGTGTTGAAAATGACGTATTGGGGTAATATTTAGGATTAAAATTCAAAAAAAATATTCTATTTTACTTATTTTGGAGAATTTATTAGTTTTAGTTAATACCAAATTAGTACATACAATTGAGGTAATTTAACAATAGTTCGGAAGAAAAAAGTCTAAAGAAATAAGAAAAAGATGAATGCGTTAAATTAGCAGAGCCAACCTGAACAATCATCTCGCACATGATCATTCAAAACGCATTCATCAAAGGCAATTGCCTTATAGGCGCAAT
>JAKQLF010000297.1 GCA_029567325.1 Bacteroidota bacterium
TAAAATTTGCCTCGCAAGATCATCCATGCTATTTATCCTCTAAAAATAAGTCAGGCAGCTGACTGGCAAATTCAATATCAGCCATTTTCCAGTCTTCTGGCATCTATCTACCCTGCATTCCTCTCTGGCAATAGTGGACAACTATAAATAAATTTTGTCCCATTGACAAACACGGTCTGCAAAATCATCATCCAGCTTCATGACGATAATCTTATTGCTACCATATGGCCATCTTGCTAATATTCTCTCAAATGCCAAATGAAAATATGTTCTTATGAATTTTGTATAGCCAACTTCTAATGGGCATTTACCTGGATTTAATTCCTTGCGATGCTCAATTCCATTTATATCAAACACATTTAATTTTATTGGCTCATTCCAACTAATCCACCCATCATTATCGGCGTTTCCGCCACCCTCGTATTTTCCGTTAAATGGTTTTGGGAGATTTTGAAGAACCCCATTATTCCATCCAATGTCTTTATCGGCATTCGGAGTGTGGTTTACATATAAAGTGCAAAATGTTAAATTGCCAGAACCAGCCCATGAATGCAACATTCCAAAGGTATGAGCATCTGCTACATTTATAAAAGAATTGTCCCAATATTGTCCAAACCAATCTATATCCGTATAATAATTCTTTTTTATATTTTTATAATATTCATATGCTATTGCATAAAGATTTTTGTCCTTTTCACATTCCTCATCAAAGCTCTCATCTTGTATTTGTTCATAAGTATCAGTTCTCATTTCTGCATTCCTCTCTTGCCCAATCGGGCAGCATACTTGCCCGCTCTTGGTCAGGCATGTTTTTCCTCATAATATTCCATTGCAAAATCAGGCAGCTGACTGGCAAATTCAATGTCAGCCATTTTCCAATCTTCTGGTGGGATCTCAACCCAGTTTTCTTTGCCCGTTTTGAACATGCGCACAGTTTCCATATCGGGCATTATCCACCACATCCTTTTCGTTTCCTCGTCAATATACACAAAGTGCGGCTTACCATCAGCAAGTAGACTGGTCATTGATTTCTAAAATCCCTATTGACTATGTATG
>JAKQLF010000304.1 GCA_029567325.1 Bacteroidota bacterium
TCGATACTTGAAAACAGGTGTGCTTCTTTTTGATCTTATTGAAGAAGACATGGCACCTGGCAACCTGTTCAGGCAACCTTACATTGACTCCAAAGAGCAGAAGCTTATGAATTCACTGGATGCAGTTAATACAGGTCTTGAGCAAGGAACGCTAGCATTTGCTTCATCTGGTATTGGTGAGAACCCAAACAAAATGAGGCAATCCAAAAGATCTCCAAGATATCTGACAAGATGGAGTGAAATTCCAGAGGTGAAAGCCAAGTAACATGTGTGGAAGGCTAACAATAACAAGCAGCAAGGATGAAATTGAAGCACATTTGAAAATCAAGATGCCAGATGATTTTGTTCCAAGCTACAATGTTGCACCAACCCAGAATGTTGTTGCTGTGCTCAACATTGATCCGGCTGTTGGGAAAATTGCAAAGTGGGGACTTGTTCCTTCATGGTCAAAAGACCAGTCAATTGGTATGCGGCTTTTCAATGCCAGAGCTGAGACAATTTCTGAAAAACCATTGTTCAGGAACTTGTTCAAAAAGAAACGCTGTTTTATTGTTGCTGATGGGTTCTTTGAATGGAAAAAGGAGGGCAAATTAAAAAGACCCTACTTTATACATCTCAAAGGTGGAGAACCTTTTTCTTTTGCCGGTCTCTGGGATGAATGGAAAACACCAAATGGAATCAATCTTCTAACCTGCACAATCATTACAACAACTCCGAATCCCATGGTAGGTCAATTACACGACAGGATGCCCGTTGTTCTTGACAATGCCATAAGAACCCTTTGGTTGTCTGAATCATCTGACACAACTTTGCTTAACTCCCTTATGGGTCCATTTGACGAAACAAAAATGGAAATGTATGAAGTGTCAAAACTTTGCAACAAGGCTGGTTATGATTCTCCAGAGTGCATACTTCCGGTGTAGGGCGGCAACACCATAGTTTTATTTAATAATGCAATATTGCTTCAATAAAGCATCATGCCGGAATGGCAATAAACGTTGTGTTAATATATATATATTTATTTATGGTGAGAAACAATTCATGTTTTTTGACCTGTGGTTTTGCCAAAAATCGTACACCTGATCATAATTTATAAAATGATGGAAATACTGCTTGTTTCACATTTATATGGCTAAATCATCAATGCATAAATTTTTGTTCAAAACATAAATTTAATCCACATTTGATCTGGCTACCATGGATAATAAACGCATAAAAAGTTAAT
>JAKQLF010000313.1 GCA_029567325.1 Bacteroidota bacterium
CCAATGGTAAAATCGAAATCAAAGGACAAACCGTGTCGAATTATCATACCAAAGAAACGGCAAAATTCCGCAACGAACACTTGGGATTTATCTTCCAAAGCTTCCATTTGATTCCAGAATTATCTGTGATGGACAATGTACAGCTTCCTTTACTTTACCGCAATCTTAGCCAAAAAGAAAGAAATCAAATGGCAAGTGTCGCTCTCGAGTCTGTGGGACTAAACAATAGAATGGAGCATTTCCCATCACAATTATCAGGTGGACAAAAGCAACGTGTGGCCATTGCTAGAGCTATTGTAGGTAAGCCATCAATCATCCTTGCTGACGAACCTACAGGCAACTTAGATAGTGTCATGGGCAATGAAATCATGAATATCCTACTCCAACTCAATCAAGAAAACAAAACCACCATCATCATGGTGACACACGACGAAAACATGGCCCACAAAACGCATCGATTGATGAGGCTTTATGATGGAAGACAATTATAATTTGTAGTCTGATTTTAAAATAAAAAAATAAATAACCGTTTCATGTTTAGCAATTATTTAAAACTTGCATTACGAGTTCTTCACCGAAATAAGTTTTTCACAGGAATCAGTCTCTTTGGTATTAGTTTTACATTGACGATCTTGATGTTGATGGTGGCATTTCTACATAGTCAGTTTGGTGCAAAAAATCCAGTTAGCAAAACGGATGACTTGGTATATATGCGTCACCTAAAAATGGCAATGGTACAAAATGATACTATTTGGGCCAAAGACTCTACACAAGTTGATGGAATATGGAAGTACGATAGTACTTTTCAAAATGTCAATAACAATATAAGTACCTCTATATCATGGTATGGTAAAAAGTTTTTGGATAGTTATTTTCGACAGCTAAATAGTGCAGAAAAATTCACATTTATTGTTCCTACTAGTAAGTATAATGTGTATGTCAATAGTGTAAAAATAGATATTACAACTTCTTATGTGGACGAACAATATTTTGATATTTTCGATTTTAAATTACTGGAAGGAAATTTTATTAGCAAAGCGGATATAGATCAAAAAGCTTATATGGCTGTGATTACTTCTGAGCTGGCAAAAAAATATTTCGGAAGTACGAATGGAATCATCGGCAAACAGATGCTAGTAGATGGTAAAAACTTTACAGTAAAAGGCATCATAGAAAAAGCAAAAATGGTCAACCTAGCTATCAATGGTCAATTGTTTGTACCTAGCAGCATCTTGCCCGATGATGTATATGAAACAGGGTATTTTGGAAATTATATGGCTGTATTTCTAGCCAAAAACGGAAACATTGATGCTGTAAAAGCAGAAATCAAAGACATAGTATCAAGAGTTCCTTTCTTAGATCCATCTAGAACTAATGGTATAGCATATAACCAAATAGAAGCCATGCCATTCACATTTCAAGAGTCCCTTGCCAGAGATGTCATTTATATGGAAGATGGCGCAGAAAGTCTATTTTACCTGCGATGGATTGTTTTTGCTTTGATCGGCATTTTTATTTTGGTGCCTACTTTAAATCTTATCAATCTCAATATGAGTAGAATCATGGACCGATCAGCTGAGATTGGCGTCAGAAAAGCCTTTGGCGCCGATAGCAATGGCATCTTGATTCAGTTCATATTCGAAAACGTAATATTAACTTTTATTGGCGGACTCTTAGGAATGATTTTTACCATTTTTCTGATTCGCTTGTCCAATAATTTGAATCTATTAGGAGAGCTTGTGCTTGAATTTGATATTCTGTTTTTTGCCCTTAGTTTTTTCATCACTATTGTCTTCGGTGTCATTTCTGGATTTATACCCGCATCTAAAATGGCCAAAGTCCACATTGTAGAAGCCTTAAAATATAAATAATCATGTTAAGACATATCATCAAACTTATTTGGAATAACAAAAAAAACAACTTTCTGCTATTTGTAGAGATGTTTGTTTCCTTTATCATACTTTGTGCTGTGAGCAGTTTTATGTATTTCAATCTTCAAAAGATATCTCAACCTTTGGGATTTGAAACTACAGATCGACTGAGCATTCTTTTAGATGATCTTTACAGCAAAGACTCACTACTTGTCGCTGACATGATGACGCAATTGGACATTCAACTCAGTCAAGAACCAGAAATAGAAGCAGTCAGTTACACTAATGGTCCATTTCCTTTCAGTGGTAATCAGTGGACTACAAGTACCGAAAACAACGGAATACCAAACCATACGCTCACTTGCGAAACAACAGAAGATTATAATTCGACAATGGGTATTTCACTAAAAGAAGGGAGATGGTTCAGAAAACCGTTGACAAATGAAGACAAAGATGAAGTGGTAGTCAATCAAGCATTTATAGATAAAAATCTTGGA
>JAKQLF010000317.1 GCA_029567325.1 Bacteroidota bacterium
AACTGACAGTGTCATTTTTTGATTGTAATCCAAGGGCATAAAGCAATGGATAATAATGGTCTGGCGTTGGGATAGAAAGATTGGCAGATTTGCCCAAATTTTGATAGTTGATTAGGCTTTGATGATCACCTTTTTCAATGAGATTTTTGGAAATTTCATCAAACTCTATTGCCCAATCATAGGTACTGGTCTCAGGAAATTTGAGTTGACCAAGATTGTGAACAATATTGCCACTACAAAGAATAAGCACCCCTTTTTTTCGTAAAAAGGAAAGTTGTTTTGACACTTCATATTGATGTGAAGCTCCCTTATGGTAATCTATGCTAAATTGGCACATCGGTATGTCTGCATTTGGATACATACATCGAGCCACACACCAACAACCATGGTCGAAGCCCCAGCGATGGTCTTCTTCTACGTGCAAATCGGTCAGTGTTTTGGCTATTTCATGGGCTAAATCTGGGTTTCCAGGAGCCTTATAATCTATCTCAAACAGTCTATCATCAATTCTACCAAAATCATGAATGGTTTTAGGTTTTTCCATAGCGGTTACAAAACTACCCTTAGTGAGCCAATGGGCTGAAATACAAACTATGGCCTTTGGCGTTGGCATTTCGTCTGCTATTTTTTTCCATGCTCGGCTATATTTGTTATCGTCCAAGGTGTAGAGTGGTGCACCATGTCCTATGAATAAGACAGGCATGATGGCATCTCCATTTTTCCATAATTTACTTTCGTTTACGAATGATTGAACAGATGCTCCAGTCATGATCATTGAACTTCCTATGATTGAATTTTTAATGAATTGTCGTCTTTCCATCAATTTAATTTTTTATTGTTATGATTGCCGAATTGCCTTTGTCAACATTCACAGCTACAATATGATAATTAGAAAATTGTTTTATAAAAATGTATTCACTTTATGAATTTAATTGTGATTGAATTTGAGAAACAACTGTAGGGAAATCGAAGTAATCCCAATCTTCGGCAACTTTTTCGCCTTCAAATCTTCGCATAATCATACCTTCAAAATGAAGATTTGCACCACTTGAAGGGAAGCCCAAAAACTCCCCTTGATGTGTTCCCGTAAAGTTGAAACGCAGTACTAAGCGGTTGCCTTCACCCACCATGTCGATAATTTCTGATTTCAAATCGGGAATAGCCGCATGAAATCCTTTAATAGCTTCCATAAATCCTTGCGGTGTTTTGGACATCATCCCACCTAAGCCGTGATACACATAATTATCCGTTAAATATTCCTCAATCGGTGTGTAATCTTTTTCATTGACCACCTTTTGGGAAATGTATTTTGCTATCGCTTTATATTTTTCTATCATTGCTTTTATTGATTATTTGTTGAAAAAGCGTATTGTAATGCCACGGGGTCGAAAGTAGAAAAATAAATACCTGCTTCTGACAAGGATTGTACTTTGCCACCTATTGCTTG
>JAKQLF010000324.1 GCA_029567325.1 Bacteroidota bacterium
TACTGACAAATCGCAATACAGTAACCTCAAACGACATTTGTACAAACAAATCATGATCAGTCTCCGCATGATTTACATCCAAAAAAAGGCAGATATTGAAATTCGGGAATATTTGGACTTTGTGGATATTCTGTACAGCAAGGGTTTATACATTCAAAGTCTCAAACTTTTGGAAAAGGCCAAAGGTCTCGCTTTAAAGTCCAATAATGACATTCTTTTCCTTTCTCTACTTGAAACTGAAAAGACCATTGAATCTCGTCACATCACCAGAACTGGACCAGACAACACTAGTCATATCACCAATTTGGCGCTCAAAACGAGTGAAGAAATCCTCAATTCTACCAAACTTTCAAATTTGAGGTTATTGCTTCATGCATTTTATATCAAAAATGGCCATGTCAAAAATCAGGAAGAGTATGACAACATCCACCAGTTTTTCGAGGAAAATTTGCCAAAACTGGATATTAAAAAATTAAATTTCCCAGAGCAGGTTTTCTTATATCAGTCTTTGGTTTGGTACTATTACATTTTATTGGATTTTGAAAATTGTTTTGTTTATGCCGAAAAGTGGATCAAGGCATTCAAACAAAATCCAGAAATGATCGAAGAAGACCCAGATCTTTTCATGAGGGGGTATCACTATTTGCTCACTTGTTGTTTTACACTTGGAGAAGAGAAAAAATATTTATCAAGCTTGGATGAATTGGAGAAATTTCGAAAAAACAACTACAAGAAATTCAGCACCAACTCGCAGATTATTTCTTTTTTATACGTACACCACGGTCGCTTGAACAAATATTTCCTTCTGAAAAAATACAAGGAAGGTTTGGTAGAAATACCTAAAACGCTGAGAAGATTGGCCAGGTACAAGACCAAACTCGACCCTCACCGCATCATGGTTTTCTATTTTAAAATTGCCTGGATGTATTTGATGTCAAAAGACGCGAGCAAGGCCATTGATTATCTCAATGAAATTCAAAAGATGGAGGTCGGTGCTTTGAGAGAAGACATCCAGATTTATACGCGCATCATGTTTATGATGGCCCATTATGATATGGGTAACTACGAAATCATGGAATATTTGGCCAACAATACCAAAATCATTGCCACCAAACTGCACGATACCAACAAACTGCAGCATCAAACCATTGCATTCTTTTCTAAATTGGTAAGAATTCCCGTGGCAGATAGAAGAGGAGAATTCAAAAAGTTCCAACAGGATCTGCAAGTGCTTAAATATGACAATTATGAGAAGAGAGCATTCGTCTATCTGGATCTGGAGCAATGGATTTTGACTAAAATATAAGCCTTTCCACATTTTTCATGTAGTTGAAACTTATAAATTCTCCAACAAATTCTCCCCAACGACTCCACCAAATTATTAGCTATTTGAGCTTTTCAAGATATCATTCAACAATTCATTGCTTGAAATGTATCTTTGTGTGAAATCTTTTTCAATTAAGGAAAGGCATTAAGTATGCAGCAAATTATATTTTTACTTTTGATCGCAGGTGTTGCTTATCTAGGATATACCAGATACGCCAGGGTTTACCAAAATATTCAACTCGGTAAAGCGTATAGTCCCACCGGCTCCGTCGCAGAGCGCATTAAAAATGTGGTGTTGATTGCACTTGGACAAAAGAAAATGTTCAAAAATTTCATCCCTGCCATCTTCCATTTTTTCATTTACGCCGCATTTTTGCTTACACAGGTCGAATTGATAGAAATCATTTTGGACGGCATCACGGGC
>JAKQLF010000325.1 GCA_029567325.1 Bacteroidota bacterium
TACTGACAAATCGCAATACAGTAACCTCAAACGACATTTGTACAAACAAATCATGATCAGTCTCCGCATGATTTACATCCAAAAAAAGGCAGATATTGAAATTCGGGAATATTTGGACTTTGTGGATATTCTGTACAGCAAAGGTTTATATATTCAAAGTCTCAAACTTTTGGAAAAGGCAAAAGGTCTCGCTTTAAAGTCAAATAATGACATTCTTTTCCTTTCTCTACTGGAAACTGAAAAGACCATTGAATCTCGTCACATCACCAGAACTGGACCAGACAATACAAGTAATATTACCAATCTGGCGCTCAAAACGAGTGAAGAAATCCTCAACTCTACCAAACTTTCCAACTTGAGGTTATTGCTTCACGCCTTTTATATCAAAAATGGACATGTCAAGAATCAAGAAGAGTATGACAACATTCACCAGTTTTTTGAGGAAAATTTGCCTAAACTGGATATTAAAAAATTAAATTTTCCAGAGCAGGTTTTCTTATATCAGTCTTTGGTTTGGTACTATTATATTTTATTGGATTTTGAAAATTGTTTTGTTTATGCAGAAAAGTGGATCAAGGCATTCAAGCAAAATCCAGAAATGATCGAAGAAGACCCAGATCTTTTCATGAGGGGGTATCACTATTTGCTTACTTGTTGTTTTACACTTGGAGAAGAGAAAAAATATTTGTCTAGCTTAGATGAATTGGAGAAATTTCGAAAAAATAATTACAAAAAATTCAGCACCAACTCGCAGATTATTTCCTTTTTATACGTGCACCACGGTCGCTTGAACAAATATTTCCTTCTGAAAAAATACAAGGAAGGTTTGGTAGAAATACCTAAAACGCTGAGAAGATTGGCCAGATACAAAACCAAACTCGACCCTCACCGCATCATGGTTTTCTATTTTAAAATTGCCTGGATGTATTTGATGTCTAAGGATGCGAGTAAGGCCATTGATTACCTCAATGAAATTCAAAAAATGGAGGTCGGCGCTTTGAGAGAGGATATCCAGATTTATACCCGCATCATGTTCATGATGGCCCATTACGACATGGGCAACTACGAAATCATGGAATATTTGGCCAACAATACCAAAATTATTGCAACCAAACTGCACGACACCAACAAACTCCAGCACCAAACCATTGCTTTCTTTTCAAAATTGGTCAGAATTCCCGTGGCAGATAGAAGAGGAGAATTCAAAAAGTTCCAACAAGATTTGCAAGTGCTCAAGTATGATAATTATGAGAAACGAGCATTCGTCTATCTGGATCTTGAACAATGGATATTGACAAAAATATGAGCCATTTCAAATTTTTCATGTAGTTGAAACTTATAAATTCTCCAACAAATTCTCCCCTCCGACTGCAACAAATTATTAGCTATTTGAGCTTTTCAAGATATCATTCAACAATTCATAAGTTGAAATGTATCTTTGTGAGAATTCTTATTCAACCAAGGAAAGGCACTGAGTATGCAGCAAATTATATTTTTACTTTTGATCGCAGGGGTTTCGTATCTTGGATATACCAGATATGTCAGGGTTTACCAAAATATTCAACTCGGTAAAGCATATAGTCCCAGTGGCTCTGTGGCTGAGCGCATGAAAAATGTGGTGTTGATTGCACTTGGACAAAAGAAAATGTTCAAAAATTTCATCCCTGCCATCTTCCATTTTTTCATTTACGCCGCATTTTTGCTTACACAGGTCGAATTGATAGAAATCATTTTGGACGGCATCACGGGC
>JAKQLF010000333.1 GCA_029567325.1 Bacteroidota bacterium
CACTGAATCCAGAGCAAGTAAACCTCAAAAATGAAGGGGTTGCCAAGATTAGAGCCATCAATGAAAAAGAAGACCTCTCCATTGTACAGTACGAATTAAAGACATTTGTATGTGAAGGCGAATACCATGAGGGTTTGAGAAAAATGCTTCAAACCTACATTACCTATTTGCAGGATGGGAAAACTGATTTGCCAGCATTTTGGGTAAGTGGTTTTTATGGAAGTGGTAAATCGCATTTGGTAAAAATGGCCAGTTACCTGTGGAATGATTTTGAATTTCCAAATGGTAAAACAGCCCGTAGTATAAAGCCTTTACCGCAGGACATACAGGACTTGTTTGTTGAAATAGACCGCAAACAGAAAATACAGGGCAAATTATCCATCGCAGGTACACTGCGTGATTTCCCTTCAAAAGATATTCGCTATTCTTTTTTACAAATCTTCCTTAATTCATTAGGTCTGCCGCAGCAATATCATCATTTCAAATTTGTGCATTGGCTAAAGAAAGAAAATATTTATGATGGTGTACTGGCAATTTTGGAAACAGGAGGTAAAAATTTAAAAACAGAAATTGAGAGAATATTTGTTTCCACTTCATTGGCAAAAGCAGTATTGGAAATGAAGCCAGAAATGGCAGATAGTGAAGCAAAATTATTGGAACTTTTCAGAGCACAGTTTGCAAGAGTAGAAACTATTGGTCGTGAAGATTTCGTAAAAACAATCAGAGAAGAAATACTACCACTTTCTTTTGGCGACAAAATTCCTTGCACCATTATTATTTTGGATGAGGTGCAACAATTTATTGGGCAGGATAGTAATCTTGCCTTTGATGTGCAATTGTTGGCTGAAGATCTGTGCTCCCGTTTCGATGGTAAATTTCTTTTGGCGGGTACAGGTCAAAACGCATTAACCGATACTCCCATTCTTCAAAAATTAATGGCACGTTTCAGGGTTCCTATCCAGTTAACCAATACCGACATCCAAACAGTTATTCGTAAAACCATTTTGGATAAGAAACCTACTGCCATTGCTCCATTGAATACAAAGCTGGTTGCATCATCAGGTGAAATTTCACGTAATCTGGAAGGGACAGTTTTTGGTTATCTCACAGAAGATAAAAACACATTGGTTGCAGATTATCCATTGCTGCCATCCACAAGAAAATTCTGGTACAAAGTATTACAGGTGGTGGATGTTGCAGGTACATCAGGTCAATTGCGTAATCAATTACGTTTAATTGATGATAGCTT
>JAKQLF010000355.1 GCA_029567325.1 Bacteroidota bacterium
AATTTGCCGTAAATGCCCAGGGTATGCACCCGGATTTCGCTACTGGCGTTGCCGCCCAGCACCGGACGGTCGTGAATCAAGGCTACTTTTAGTCCTTTTTCAGCTGCAGCGATGGCGGCGGCACAGCCCGAAAGGCCACCACCCGTGACGACCAGATCATAAGACTTCGTTGTTTCCGGAGACAGGGGTTCTTTCAACTTCTTTTTGCGCCATTCGGCCAGTTCCGGGCCTCCTACTGGCGGCTGTACTTTGACTTTGCTCAAATAAATGGCGTCGCAGCGGGCATTGAAACCGGTGAGGTCGATCAGTTCGATGGACATTTCTTTGCCGGGCAATACCACTTCACCAGCGTATTCCCAGGTCCAGTTGGGGGTTTTGCCAAAAACAAAATCCAGTGTTTTGCCATTGATGGCCATCTTGAATTGGCCGGGAGCATCCCAGTTGCCGGGGGCCCAGTTTTTGGTTCTGGCCCACAGATGGTATTTGCCTTTAGCGGGCATGGCCACTTTGGTAGAGGCATTTTTGACGGGGGTACCCATGCCGTGTGCCATGAGGTAAGTGGAGCCCATTTGCTGGATGAATTGGGGGTCGGTGACCCAATAGCCCTTGTCTATGAAACTTTCGGCTTCAATGAGGGCATCTTTTTGGGCTAGAGCCAATAGGGGAAACAATAACAAAATGAGTAGGCCAATTGGTTTTTTGCTTTTCATAGTCCGTTGAAAAAGTGGTGAAAAGATGAATGGGTGTAAAAAGCACGCCCGGATTGCTCGCCGCAAGGCTTATAGACACCAAACCAATGATTTGGTTCGAAAGCACAAGACTAGCGTATTTATTGATCGAAAATAAGGCGAGTTTCAAAATAATAAATGGTGTCAAATAGTCGGATCGAGAGAAAACCTACCGGGAAGGTTCTCGAAACGGGTAGTGGTAGCAATATTTATTGAATAAGGTTGCTAAGTAATTAGTGTGTGTAAATTCTAATGACTCAAGGAATCCAAAATTCTTATTGGCGGTAATGATCTACAGAAGCTTGAAGCCTAGTTTTAATTTTTTCTCTAAGGTATTCTGGGCTTTTAACCTGAATACCCTCACCATAAGAAAGAATTAATTGCTCCAGTTCATAATTCGGAATAACCTCAATTTGAAGGGTTAAACCATTTTCATCCTGATTAAGTTTTTTCTGTGAACCATGCAATGGTTTGGTTAGAATGTAAGGAGCAAGTTGAGAACTGATAACTAACTGAATAATTTCTAGTGTGCCCTCTTTAGGTCGTGTGACACCTATGATGTCTTCAAAATATTCATCAAAATCAACAAATTTATTTTCGAGATAGGGTGTCTTTAGCTCCTCAATATGCTCGATCCGATCTAAAGCCAAATTGGAGATTTCAGCAAAGGCAGGATTGTATCCGAATACGAACCAACGATTGTTGTATTGCTTCAAGAAATAAGGGTGTAGCGTAAATTGTAATAAGTTATCGTTTCTAAAAGACTGGTAGTCAATTTTTAATACTTTTTCATACAAAACAGCATGGAATAACTCTTCTAACCAACCAATCCCACGGAGAAATTCATTGTTGCTAAACGCCATAAATTCTTTGCCTGGTTTAGTAGTGCCAAATGATTGCTCCAAACGAGGAATTAATTCGTTGAGCCATTCAAATTGTGGCATCCCTTTCATCCTACTCAGCACCATCATTGCCGATCTTAATTGATGGGCTTCCGTCTCATTGATGGGTTGGTTGTTGATAGAAAAGCTAAAATCTGCATAACGGTAATAAGCTTTTCTTCCTTCCCGAAAACGCTCTAAAGGGATAGACCATCCCTGCTCACTTTCCATAAATTTTATGTCTTCAAAAAGCTGTCGTCTTTGAATTTGGCTATTAAGGCCATTAAATTCATAAAGGGCATGGTTACATTCTGCTAAAAGATCTTCCCAAAAGTACCTTCGCCCAGGGTTACGAAAACACCTGTCTAGTACTTGATAGCGGATGTAAGCATTTTTATTTACAGACATAGCTTATTATTTCCTTAACGATGCAGATCAAATGCACTGTAACTTTTTACTTTTGCAAACGTATTTACTAAGGAATTGGTTACAAATTCCTAATGATTCTTTGAATGCCTGTCTAAAGATATTGATCGTGCATGCTGTATTTCGGCATGTCTCCTGGCTTTTAGCCAGGTGAACGTTTTGATGTCATTGTTGAAGATGTTTGGTCATCTGCTTGTTTATTGTGATGATAAATAATGATGGTTGATTTGTTTTTGATGATGATATGGTTGAATTTTACTCCATACGAAAGAGTATCATGGCAGGCATTCTTATTTTTCCTTTATGCGATTGGAACAGGAGCAAGTCGAGATCATCCGAACTATGTTTCAGCAAATCAAGAGTAAGAATGATTTGCTGAAGCTCATCAACTTTGCCAAGAAATTGCTCTTTGGCGAGGCGGCTTATGCTGTTCCGTTAAAAACACTGACTTATTATGGTAATACAAATCTTGCGTCTGATGCGTACAGAACTTTCAGTATCCGCAAAAAATCAGGCGGAAAACGGACGATTCATGCACCTGTTAAAGGATTAAAGCCTATTCAAAAAGCTTTGAATCTTATTTTACAGTGTTTGTTTACGCCGCATCATGCAGCTAATGGTTTTGTTCCAGAAAGATCGATTGTAGACAATGCCAAAGTACACCAAGGCGCTCACTATGTGTATAACATTGACCTCAAGGATTTTTTTCCTAGCATTGACCTGAGTCGAGTGGCCGCTTGCTTACGCTTACCGCCGTTCAATTTGATCGACACAACGGAAGAACCCCTTGCTTTTTTGGTCGCCAACCTTTGCTGTACGCCTATTTTGGTAGAACGGCAAAATGAATCTGGTGAATGGATCAATAAAACCTTGAATGTATTGCCTCAAGGTGCCCCTACATCGCCAATCATCACTAACATTGTAGCCCAACGCTTAGATAAACGATTGACAGGCCTAGCGCGTAGATTTGGAGCCAACTTTTCGCGCTATGCAGATGACATCACTTTTTCGTCCATGCACAATATTTATAAGCAGGATGATGCATTCACAATTGAATTAACCCGAATCATCGAGAGCCAAGGTTTCCACATTAATCCTAGCAAAACACGCCTCCAAAAAACTGGTTTCCGACAAGAAGTAACCGGGCTCGTTGTGAATGAAAAGGTAAATGTTCATCGCAGGTACGTCAAACAAATCCGTCATTGGCTTTACCTTTGGGAACGCTATGGGTATGCTCAAGCAGAGCAGATTTTCAAGCGCGAATACGTAAAAGACAAAGGTTACGCCAAAAAGGGCAATCCAAAGTTGGAAAATGTACTGGAGGGTAAGTTGTTGTTTATGAAGATGGTGAAGGGAGGGGAAGATGGGACTTTTATGGGTTTGTGGAGACGGTTTGATCATCTTTTGATAGAACTCAACGATGTAAGAGTCAATACTTCAATCCCAGAGGAAGTTTTTACAGAAAAAGAGCTGTTAAAAAGAACTATTAAAATTTCACTCTTACCTATTGATGATGGTAAATTTATTCAAACACTCCAACATAATAAGCTAATCCCGATCGGAGTCACACTTCCATATGAGGAAACATTCGAAAATAATATTGAGGAAAACTATGAAAAACCTCCTTTACAACATGACCCTATCAATACAATGAAATTTTTGAAAAACTTCAAATTTGACAACGATTCTGGATTTAAAGAACTTGTGCATGGGCCTTTTGATGTAGGTAATTTTGATTTTGCAAAAGTTCTCGACAAAGTAAAAACCCATCCAAACTTTATTTCAACTTTTAAAAACACTAGGGTTAATGAATTTGTAGGCATGCTACCAGAAGGTCTTTGGAAAAAAACCAAAGAATTAATTCAAATACTCAGTACTGATGGGTTAGAATTTTTCAAGCAAACTAAACAACATCCTATCGAGGGTGAAAAATTCATTCAAATAATTCAAAGATTTAAAAAAGAATACAGATTCGGTAGCGACAAAACTGAATCTTCTATATTAATAGACCTTATAATGAATGTTGCAAAAAAGGCTAAGCATCAAGATTCAGAAAAAAATATTGTGTTTTCATTTGGAGAAAGTGATCAATCAGGACAATTTAATGATGAACAGTTAGTCTTTTTACCCAATGAAAAAAAATTTAGACTGAGGTCTGTATTTTTTACTTGGGTTCCTTATATTCAATATACTTTGTCTTGGATTTTTAAGGGTATTTTGCAACATTCTAATGTTAACGGGAATAGAATCTTTGAGAAAGAATCAAAAAAAATAGAGATAGAAATGAATAGAATAAGGGACAAGGAGAGAGGACTCACTCAAGTACAGCTAACCATTTCGGATGAATTAAGTGTGCTTAAAAAGAGCCCAGATCAATTCTTCGAAGATCTTTTGAATTCAGAACCATATAAACGCTATCTAGTAAGTATTGCTGATTGGGCGATTGAATGTGATTGCGATAATGGGGAATCTTATCTTTTCCAAATACTACCTAAAAACGATTATAAACGTTTAGAAAGGAAAGTAAATGGATTCAAACACATAATTACTTTTTATGACTAAGCAAAAACCTATTTTGTTCTTTGATGAAGGGTATGTAGAAGATACAGGCGTATTTAGAGTTCTCTCACTTGAAGAGACATGTTCTGATTACGAACCTATTATTGGTTTTTTTACAGAACTTAATCAGCATTTTGATTTCGCCGACGGCAGTGGAAACGAGGTAAATATATTGTTTTCGACTGATGAAATTGACTATGTATTTATCCACCATAGTTTCAATATGCCCTCTTCTATACCTTCAAATTGTTTTGATCTTTTAAGAGAGCAATTAGGCAAAAAACTAGTGGTTTTTTCTGGTGAAACAACTAATAATATTAAATTAAATCGACTAAAAAGGGGTGATACTTACAAAAACTTCAAATTGTTTTTAAATATTTTTAAATTATTGGGTGAGTATCGTTTAGAAGCTTTCTCCGAAAGGAATTTTTATAGAATTTTAGCAGAGGAGTATTTAGAAGGCTTTAGACTCATTCTAGAAGAAAATAAAGAAAAAGCTCTTTTAAGTCTTGAGTTTGAAAAACTCACTATACTCATAAACAAGAATAAAGATGTACTAATCCAACGGATCAGTATTATGGATGAAGAAGAGATAATTCAATTTATTGACAAACAAATTGAAACTTTATGATAAATGATTTGCTACTAATCACTAACTTAGCCAACTCGCTTTCTTGTAAAGACTACTTCACGGATTCGAGTATACTGGACTTCGATCAATGTCTGAAACTAGATACTCCACCAGAATGGATTACTCAACCTCGTGAGTTCCTACTTAATTTTACTCAACGCGAAATTGAACAAAGGATAAAAATTACTCAACCTAAAGGTATAGTGATCGATTTATTTTTAGAAAGTTCAAAATCGACAGCGTCTAATCTTGCCATAGATCTAACTGTTTTTCTCCGACTTTGCGATGTTAAGCTTCCTATCATTATTGTCTCTAAGGGATTTCTAGCAACGGAAAAGGATGGACTAATCATCGACCCAAAAAGCTATCAAACATTAATTGATTTAAAAGTCGGAAAATTTCTGACTTACAATCATGCTTTTAATAAGATAATATCCATTGATTCTGAAGTTTACCCAATTTATGAATATTTACATCAAGATAATTTTAACCTAACAGAATTTTTAGCAGAGTTTTCTATTGTTCCTTCTGATGATCGTCATCAAATGACAAATGAATGGGGTGCTATTAAACTTGCATTTAATGCAGGCTATACATTAGAGGACATTGGTTACGATTTTCCTCAAAACACCTATTTTAAATACCTTCAAAAGAAATTCTCTCTTGATTTTTTGACCTTTACAGAAAGAGAAGAACTGCTAAAGGAATATTCATTGCCTACTACTCAAAATAAAATCAATCTATCTACTTTCCTGAAAAACAAAAAAATATTACTTATTGATGATAATGCTGAAAAAGGTTGGACAAGCGTCCTAGAGAAGATTTTTGACGCGAGAATAGTTAGTAAGTCTAGTATCAAAGACTTTATAAATATCGATCGCCAAGAATACATTTCTTTTGATCTTGTGTTTTTAGATCTATATATGCCCAATTCCCACGGAAATTTAAAGGAAAAAGAAAACTCTATTAAACTATTAGAGGCTCTTAAAATAGGGTTTCCTCAAATCCCTATCATTGTATTTACAGCTTCCAACAAATCTTGGACATTAGACGAAGTTTTAGAGAAAGGCGCGGATGGAATGTATGTCAAAGAATCTCCAGAATTTGCCGGTAATGCTACCTATTCTAAAGAAAATTTCAAAAACTTCTTCTCTACCGTTGTTAATTGTTTGAAGCGCTATAAAACCCTCCGGCCATATTGGAGTAAAATAGAGTTCATCTTCCAGAATTTTCTTCCAGAAGTTTTAGATATAGGAACTACCCAATTTGAGTCTCGGATCACAGAACGTTTAAAAATGTTTTTTGGTCTTCTTAAAAGGGGGTTAGAGGAAAAAGGGTTTAACTCAAGAGAATTCTATTTTTCTGACAATGAACTAGTATTTATAACTATTTGGAGTATATTAAATGAAATTAGTGAAGCCTTTTATGAGAAAATACATCCAAATGATATAGAAAAATATATTGATAAAAAAGGCAAAGAATATTTCTTAACTCCTATACCAGGGTACAACTGGAAAATTAAAGGGCAAGATGATTTTCTGATTAAATATAAATTTGAGCTTGACTATGATGAAAAAAATAATATCGTGCTTACACGTAGAGGGCTTCCAAGTTTGAAAAAAAAATCATGTGTGAGTAATCTAATATTAATCCATGAGGAACCTTATTTTGAACTAAAATCAAGCAACCGAGAAGAAGTCAAACGAGAACTTTTTTTACAAATTGCCTTTCTAATACTGAAATGCAACAAATATTCCATACCAATGCTTTACAAAGAAGACATGACCACTAATTTATACGACTTAAACAAGAAAAGAAATAAGCTTTATCTAACACATGGAGACTATATATATAAAGGTTTTTTTGAAAAAACTGAACAAGAAAAAAGAAAAGACCGTGCATATGAAATCACACCCTATGGCGACATAAAAAAATTATTTGAATTAGTAGGGCTTCTTTTAACAGGCCAAGAAACTATTGTAGATATTTAATGGTTTCCTAGCCCTAAAACCATATATTTCATCTATGCGCTTTTTCAATAAAACACTACACCATGAACATCCACCACCACTTTCCAAACCTCCAACTCACCCAAGACCAACAAACTACCCTTGGCCAAGTAGAAGCATTTTTGGAAAGTGGTGACCAAATATTTCTCCTCAAAGGGTACGCAGGCACAGGCAAAACCACTTTATTACATGGCATCTGTCGCTATTTAGCAGCAAGACAATCTGATTTTAGGTTGATGGCACCTACTGGTCGAGCTGCGATGATTCTAGCTCGAAAAACTGCGATAAAGTCCAGCACCATCCATAGGGGCATCTACAATATGGATCAATTGGAAGAGAAAGAAGAAGGTACCTCCTTCAAGTTTTTTTATGCCCTCAAAACCAATGAAGATAGTTCTCGCTGTGTTTATCTGGTAGATGAAGCATCAATGATTTCTGATGTTTACAGCGATGATGAGTTTTTTACTTTTGGCTCTGGTTTGCTGTTGAAAGACCTCATAACTTATACCCTTCAAGGAGAAAACCATCATAAGATCATCTTTGTAGGGGACGACGCACAATTGCCCCCAGTAGATATGCCATTCTCTCCAGCCCTTGATGCTCATTATTTGCAACACCAATACGGCTTGCAAATACAAACTGCGCAGCTTACTCAAGTTGTAAGACAGGCACAACAAAGCGGCATTCTGACCACTGCTACTCATTTGCGCCAAGCTATCGCAGCTAATAAATTTAATGCTTTTACCATCCATACTCAGTATAATGATGTACACACTATTCAACCTGAGCAAGTTGTAGAGGAGTATGTCTCACTGGTGAAGCAACAAGGCATCCAAAACACCATTATTATCACCCATTCTAATCGCCAAGCATTAGACTACAATCAACTCATCCGGCAGCGCCGCTATGGAGAAAATGGAAGCCAACTTCAGAAAGAGGACATTTTGCTGATTACCCGGAATAACTATAATGGTTCGATTGAACTGTTTAATGGGATGTTCGCCAGGGTTCTTGAAGTTGGTGGAATAGAATATACTACTTCTCCTCGTTTCAAGATAGAAGGTGGTACCACCATTCAACGCGAACTTGTTTTTCGATCCTTAAGAGTAGAAATTACGGCAATCGATGGCAGTATACATCAACTCAAAACTACAGTACTTGATCCATTTTTAACTGCTAGTGAAGGTAGATTACACCCTTATGATCAACGAGCTTTATATATTGACTTTAAGATGCGAGCCATTGCTAAGGGATTGCATCCTAAAAGTGAAGCCTTTCGTGAAGCGTTAAAAAAAGATGTTTATTTCAATGCATTACAAGCCAAATACGGCTATGCCATTACTTGCCACAAATCTCAAGGCGGCGAATGGACTGGAGTACTAGTCGATTTTAAAGTTTTCATTGGCAAATTGAGTTCAAGTTTTTTCCGTTGGTCTTACACCGCGATTACTCGTAGTAGCAAAGCATTATTATGCATTGATGCCCCAAACTATAATGCGCTTAGTGAATTTGTAGTGCACGACATCTCTAACCTTAGTAGAGTTCTACCGGAGAGTTACTATGTTCCGGATGGATTGAATTTCGTAGAATATCGTAAGTCTCGACTGGAACGAATCTGCCAGCAGCAAGACTTAACAATGCTGGTTGTAGAGCATAGTTACCAATTGGAAGTAGGGTTCCAGCAAGGGAATGAATCTGGTAAAGTGCAGCTTTGGTATAGTCAAGCGGGGTTTTCCAGAGTGACTTGGGGAACCTTTTCAAGCCCTGAGTTTAAAAATTTGATCAATGAAGTTTTACTTGAATCTCTCTTGCCAGAAAACATCCCTTTTGCACCAAAATTTGATTTTCAAAAAGATTTACATCTGTATTTCCTAGAAATTTTATCCGAATGTAACCTTCCTTTAACCAATATCGTACAAAGAGAATGGAGTGATTTATACTGTATGCGCACAGATGCAGATTGTGCTGCTGTAGAGTTCTTTTTTAACAACAAGCACATGTACACATTTGCTATGCCTAAATCGACGGCAGGAGTAGGCGATGTAAAACTCCAGGAAGTGGTAAACAAGCTACGTGGATTATAAAAACCTCTAAAAATTGGGCTTATGTCATTTATTCAAGTGAAAGAATTACGGCAAGCAGGTAAATTGGATGAGGCCTATCAAGTTGCATTACAATACTTGGCAGAAAAAAAACCAACTAGTGAAATAAACAATCCAATTATTGCAGAATTATTTCAAAATCTGCCAGATTTGATTTGGGCAAAACGGGCACTTGCATGGGTGCTTTACGAGTATCTTAAACAAAGTGAAATCCAGGAAAATCATGAAGCTTTTTTTAAATACTTGACAGAACTCGTTCAACTTGAGTTGCCTAGCTCTGAGGTAATGGTTTTCGATGCTATGGCTTGGCAGATTGGTAAACTTGTGTTTGAGCTTCAAAAACAAGAAAAAATTGAGTATCAGAAGATAGATCTACTATTTGAAACCATCCAAAAATTTCATTTTACCAAGCCTTCTCCCGCTTATTCTTTTTTGTACAAAGCGTTCCATAAGGGGCATCAAGGCTGGTCGAATTACCTGGAATTTGCTAATTGGTGGAATTTCGAGTACTTCGAGGCAGCAGATTATCTAGAGGAAGAACTACCCAAAAATGGTAAAAAAGTCATGGCGTTGGTAGAGCAGGCTTATATCGCTTACGCCAAGAAGTTGCTAGAAAAAGCCGCAGGAGGTTTGGATAGAGACAAGATAGCTGTGTTTTTACCTATGCTGGATGCGCTTATTGAGAAGTATCCTCGATATCGATACCCTCCCTATTTCAAGGCTAAATTGCTATTGGCAATAGGTGATCCAGAGGATGCATTTAGTGCATTTTTACCTTTTGCAAAAGTGAAGAAAAATGAGTTCTGGGTATGGGATGTGATGGCGGAAATGTTCACCAACAACCCTGACAAACAGATAGCTTGTTATTGCAAAGCGCTTTCCTGTAGCACTTCGGAAGAGTTTCTTATTAAAGTTAGAACCAAACTAGCGGCATTGCTCATTGAAACTGAAAAATATAATGAGGCAAAAACGGAAATAACCTTTGTGCTGAATATCAATGAACAACAAGGTTGGAAAGTATCCCGTCAAGTTTCACAGTGGCTGATTTCAACTTGGTACAAAGAAGCTGATGTTCAAAAAGATAATCGAATTTTGTACCAAATGCATACCCCATTGGCAGAACAGCTTCTTTTTGCCAACTTACCCGAAGAGATTGCCGTGGTTGAATTTGTGAATCGGGATAAAAAAATGCTCAATTTTATCATAAACTTGAAGCGATATGGTTTCCTTAAATATGACGGTTTTTTAAAGGAAGTTAATATTGGCGATGTAATTGCCATTAGATTAGATACTCGGTCATCCGATGGCTATTATACTGCTTTAACGCTGCAACAAACCGATAAAAAGCCAGATAACAGTGTGCTAAAAAACTTTGAAGGGTTGCTTGATATTAGAAATGATAATCCATTCGGGTTTGTAGAAAATATCATGGTAGATTCTAAGCTGCTTCAAGAATATCGACTGAACAATGGTGATTTTATCAAGGGAACAGCCATTGCTTCTTTTAACAAAAAAAAGCAAGAATGGGGCTGGAAAGCAACCCATTTGGAGCGTTTATAACCTCACCCCTTTCGCCTCGACGATTTCCGCACAATCAGCCGCGTAGCCAACATCCTTTTCTCCACCGTGGGGTGCTCCATCTGCTCCAACAACAGCCGCGCCGACTCCTCGCCAATTTTCCACACCGGTTGCTCAACCGTGGTCAACGAAGGCTCAATGATGGCCGAAATGGGGTCATTGCTGAACCCCACAATACCCAGGTCTTGAGGGATTTTGATGCCCCGTTCCTTGGCAATCAGCATAATTTCAATGGCGCAGGGGTCATTGACCGCAAAAATAGCATCCGGCGGCTGGGGCATATCCAGCAATTGCCGAGCGCAAATTCGGGCGTGTTCCTCGGTCAAATCGTGGTACACAATCAAATCCTGATCCAGCGGCAACTGGTGTTTTTGCAAGGCATCTATATAGCCCTGCAAACGCAGTCGACTGACTTGTAAGGTGACCGGACCAGCCAGGTGGGCAATGCGCCGATAGCCCTGTTCAATCAGGTGTTCCACCGCCTGGAATGCTCCTGAATAGTCGTCAATGATCACTTGGGGTGTA